>CAZMGU010000005.1:0-52746 GCA_964565905.1 uncultured Halobacteriales archaeon | reverse complement strand
CCGGCGAGGCGGGCGTCGAGAACGTCGTCGTCATCACCGCCGGGTTCGGCGAGACCGGTAGCGAGGGGGCGGCCCGCGAGCGCGCGCTCCGCGAGGTGGCCGACGAGTACGACCTCGACCTCGTCGGGCCGAACAGCCTGGGCATCATGAGCACGCCCGTCGGCCTCAACGCCACGTTCGGCAACGAGATGGCCCAGGAGGGCGACGTCTCCTTCATGAGCCAGTCGGGAGCGTTCGTCACCGCGGTCCTGGACTGGGCGGCCGAGCGCGACGTCGGCTTCAAGGACATCGTCTCGCTGGGCAACAAGGCCGTCCTCGACGAGACGGACTTCGTCGAGCAGTGGGGTGACGACGAGGGGACGGACGTCATCCTGGGCTACCTCGAGGACGTTGGCGACGGTTCGGGGTTCGTCGAGACGGCACGGCGCGTCACGCAGGAGACGCCCATCGTCCTCGTGAAGTCCGGGCGCACCGACGCCGGTGCGACGGCCGCCGCTTCCCACACGGGCGCGATGGCGGGGTCCGAGCGCGCCTACGAGGCCGGCCTCGAACAGGCCGGGACGATACGGGTCGAGACGGTCCAGGAACTGTTCGACTACGCGCAGATCCTCTCGGACCAGCCGCTGCCCGACGGCGACGAGATAGCCATCGTCACCAACGCCGGCGGCCCGGGCGTCATGACGACGGACGCCGTCGGCGACGCCGGGATGTCGCTCGCCGAGTTCTCCGACCACACTATAGAGAAACTCGCCGAATCACTTCCGGACGAGGCGAACATCTACAACCCGGTCGACATCATCGGCGACGCGCCCGCCGCCCGGTTCGAAGTTGCGCTGGAGACGGTGCTGGCAGACGAGGACGTCTCGATGGCCGTCGTCGTCGCCTGCCCGACGGCGGTGCTCTCCTTCGACAACCTCGCCGAGGTAATCGTCGAGCAGCAGGACCGGTTCGACCAGCCGGTGGCCGCGACGCTGATGGGCGGCAAGTCGGTGGGGCAGTCGCAGTCGACGCTGAACGACGCGGGCGTGCCGACGTACTTCGACCCGGCCCGCGCCGTCGACAGCCTCGACGCGCTGCGCCGGTACGGGGAGATCCGGGACCGCGAGTACGTCGAACCGGAGACGTTCGACGTTGACCGGGACCGTGCGCGCTCCATCCTCGAGGAGGCCGCCGACCGGGGGCGGACCCGCCTCGGCGTCGAGGCCATGGGTCTCCTCGACGCCTACGGCATCCCGACGCCGCAGGGCGACGTCGTGAGTTCGCCGGGCGACGCCGAGCGAGTGGCCCGCGAAATCGGGGACGACGTCGTCATGAAGATAGTCAGCCCGGACATCCTCCACAAATCCGACATCGGCGCCGTCGAGGTGGGCGTCTCGCCGGAGGATGTCCGGGACACCTACGAGGACCTGGTCGTCCGGGCGCGGAACTACCAGGCGGACGCGTCGGTTCTCGGCGTCCAGGTACAGGAGATGATCGACCTCGACGCGGGCACCGAGACGATACTCGGCGTCAACCGGGACCCCCAGTTCGGGCCGCTCGTGCTGTTCGGACTCGGCGGCATCTTCGTCGAGGTGCTGGAGGACACGACGGTCCGCATCGCGCCCGTCTCCGAACCCGAGGCGACCGCGATGCTCGACGAGATAGCGTCCGCGCCGCTGTTGCGCGGTGCTCGCGGCCGGGAACCGGTCGACGAGGCGAGCATCGTCGAGACAATACAGCGACTCTCGCAACTGGTGACGGAGTTCCCGGCGATAGTGGAACTGGATATCAACCCGCTCGTGGCGTCGCCGGACGGCGCGACGGCCGTGGACCTGCGGCTCACGCTCGACCAGGAGGAACTATGAACACAGTACTCGTCACTTCGACGGACGACGGTATCGGCAAGACGGCCATCACGCTGGCGCTCGCGGGGTTCGCCAGAGAGAGCGGACAGACGGTCGGCTACATGAAGCCGAAGGGGACGCGGCTACGGAGCGCCGTCGGCAAGACGCGCGACGAGGACCCCATGCTGGCCCGGGAACTGCTCGACCTCGACGCCGAGATGCACGAGATGGAGCCCATCGTCTACTCGCCGACGTTTATCCAGGAGGCCGTCCGCGGCCGCGAGGACCCGGACGAACTCAGAGAGCGCGTCGTCGAGAACTTCGAGGCGCTCTCCGAGGACGTCGACCTGATGCTGGTCGAGGGAAGCGACGACCTGGCGACCGGCAGCATCGTCGACCTCACCGACGTCGACCTGGCCGAACTCCTCGACGCCCGCGTCCTGCTCGTCTCGGAGTTCAACGCCGTCGGCGACACCGACGACGTGCTCGCGGCGGCGGAGACGGTCGGTGACCGCCTCGGGGGCGTCCTGTTCAACGGCGTCGCCGAGGCCCGGATGGACGAGTTAACCGACGTCCTTCCATTCCTCGAAGGACGCGACGTCCCGGTGTACGGCGCGCTGCCGCGCGTACAGGAACTGGCCGGCGTCAGCGTCGCGGAGCTGTCGGAGAGCCTCGGCGGCGACGTCCTCACCACCGACGCGCCGCTCGACGCGCACGTGGAGCGGTTCACCGTCGGCGCGATGGGCGGAAGCAGCGCGCTGGCGCAGTTCCGGCGCACCCGCGACGCGGTGATGATCACCGGTGGCGACCGGTCCGAGGTTCAGACGGCCGCGCTCGAGGCGTCGGGCATCGAGGCCCTGGTCCTGACGGGCGGGTTCCGCCCCCCGAACGCCGTCGTCGGCCGGGCCGAGGAGGAGGGAGTCCCCGTCCTGCTCGTCCAGTCCGATACCAGGACGACCATCGATCGGGTCGAGGAAGTGATGCGCTCCGGCCGGACCCGGAGCGAGGCGGCCGTCGACCGGATGGCGTCGCTGCTCGAATCGGGCGTCGACGTGGCGTCGATACTGGAACTCGACGAGTGAGAATACGCCGCGTAGGCACCGCCTACTCCCCGTAAACGTTCACGTCGACTTATGCACGTGTGTGCCACACGATACCGTGGAGCCACCAGGCTCCGTAGTGTCACACGTAGGGGGGACACCCACCCCCGTTCGTACGAGCAGCCGCCGACCAACGTCCCCGTTACTTCCAAACTAGACGGCGGAGAGCCACGGCGAGAGCGCTCGGCGACCGCCGCCGTCGGCCGATCCCGAACGACGTCTCACTCGCCGGAGCCAGTACCGGTCGCGGAGGGTCCGACCGCGGCGTCGGTGGACTCGCCGTTCCGGTCGCTACGTGCGCCGACGTCGGCGGGGTCGAACTCGTTCACGGCCGTGTTCGGTTCCAGTCCGGCGCGTTCGATCACCTCAAGGTCCTTCGCGGCCGACTGACCCTCCGTGGTGAGGTAGTCGCCGGTGAGGACGCCGTCGGCGCCCGCCTCGAAGGGCAGGTGCTGTTCGTCCCCGTCGAGGTTCGCCTCGCGGCCGCCCGTGAGGCGGACGCGAGCGCGTGGATGGAGCAACCGGTAAACCGCGACGGTGCGGACGACGTCTTCCGTCGTGACGTCTGGGAGTCCCCGTTCCGCGAGCGGGGTGCCGGCGATTGGGTTCAGGACGTTCACCGGGAGCGACGAGACGCCGACCTCCTGGAGCGCGATGGCCGCGTCCACGCGGTCCGTCGGCGACTCGCCCATGCCGAGGACGACGCCGGCACACAGGTCCATCCCGGTCTCCTTCACGACTTCGAGCGTCTCGACCCGGTCGGCAAAGGAGTGCGTGCCCACGACCTCGGGGAAGTACCGCGGCGACGTCTCGATGTTGTGGTTGTAGTGGTTCACGCCCTCCTCTGCGAGGATTCGGGCCTCCTCTTCGGTGAGAATGCCCAGGCTGGCGTCGACTTCGACGGCGGTCTCGTCCCGGACCAGCCTGATCGCACGGATCACTTCCGCCCACTCGTCGGGACGCCGCTCCTTCGAGACGCCCTTCTCGGCGACGACGATGCCGAACCGCTGTGCGCCGTCCCGCTCCGCCCGCTTCGCGGCTTCGAGTATCTCCTCGGGGTCGAGGAGTCCGTACGTGTCGATGCCGGTGTCGAAGTGGACCGACTGGGCGCAGAACCCGCAGTCCTCGGCGCAGTCGCCGGCCTTCGCGTTGACGATGGAGCACGCGTCCACAGTGCCGTCGCCGAAGTGGGCGCGGACGGCGTCCGCCGCGGCGGCCAGTTCGTCGACCGGTTGGGCGATCAGGGCGAGTCCGTCACGGCGGTCCAGTCGCTCGCCGTCGACGACGCGGGAGACGGCGTCGTCTATCGTCCGGTTACCCGTCTCGTAAACCATGGTCTAGCGAGTGGTTGACGGCCCCGTAAAGATTCGGGTGTGTCAACGACGCCCCGCGACTCTTCGCGAATCAGCCGATCTCGTTTATCCCACCGGCCGCCGGTCCCCAGTAGTATCGCGGGCCGAGCGTGAGGTAGGCGAGGGCGGCGACGAGCAGGACGAGGGGGAAGAGGCCGCCGAACCGGGCCGGCGCGAGGATGGCGAGCGCCTGGACGGAACCGAGGGCGACGGCGTCCCTGACCGCCAGTTTGGGGTAGCGGACGGGAGCGACCATGAGGACGGAGAGGACGAGCGTCGCTGCGACGAGCACCGGGACGGGAACGACGTCGGCGAGGTAGGCCGCCGAAAGGATGACGGCCGCGAGCGCGTTGGGGATGCCCGGCCGGTCCTCCCCCTCGCTCACGTACACCTCGTAGAACGCCGTGCGGAGGATGGAGAAGGCGGCGAACCCGGCGGGGACGAGGAGGGCGACGACGAGCATCGCCGGCGACAGGTCGGCCAGCACGCCGTACTCGCTGCGGACGACGCCGAACAGGACGAGTCCCGGCGTCGTTCCGAAGGAGACGATGTCCGTGATGGAGTCGAGGAGCGGACCGACCTCCGTGTTGCCTGCCTGCCTCGCGACGATGCCGTCGAGGGCGTCGACGATGGCCGCAAGCAGGACGAGTCGGGCGGCCAGTCGGGGGTCGGTGAAGGCGACGACGCCGGCGACGAATCCGACGACGGCGTTGACCATCGTAACCGCGTCCGCGGCCCCGAGTCGACGCCGCACCTGCAGGCCCATAGGGGCACGTCAGCAACGGGGAACATTAAGGGCCCGGATGCGGGCGCGACCACCGTAGGCGGCGCGTCTGACGCCTACCAAGAGTTAAGGTGCCCGGAGCCAAGCGAAATTACATGGATCCGGACACCGTTCCGCAGGAGATTACGACGTTAGTGGGTCGCGAGGTCTACTCGAACAACGGCGTCTTCGTCGGCGAAGTCGAGGACCTCCGCCTCGACCTGGACAAGGAGGAGGTCACCGGCCTCGCACTGCACCAGCTGAACAGGGAACTGTTCTCGGCGGAGGTCGACGGGACTCGCGGCGTCATCATCCCCTACCGCTGGGTGCAGGCTGTCGGTGACGTCGTCATCGTCAACAGCATCGTCGAACGCCTCCACGGCTCCGCCGAGGAGGACGAGGGAGAGGTCGCGGCCTGATCAGCTTCCGTTCGCGGAGTCGCTACTACTGGAACTGCTGTCGACGCCCATCGCCTCGAACAGTTTCGTCCTGACGGCTTCCTCGGTGAGTTCGAGGAGCGTGTCGCGGTTGTCCTGGCTGGTCTCGATGCCCGTGAAGATGCCGAGCGGTATCTCGACGCTGGCGTCGGTGGAGTGACCGGCCGTGTCGCCCATCTCGCCGAACGCGTCGTCGAGCACCTTCCCGATGTTCATCCGGATGTCCTTCGAGCGGGCCGCCAGGTAGATTGTGTCGTCGGCGAGGGCGAACACCGCCGTCGTCGTGATCCCCTCCAGGTTGAGGAGGTGCTGGGCGGCCTGGGCGAGCGCGTCGCGGTCGCGGATGAACCCGGCGTTGGAGACCAGGTGCGACCCTTTCACCTCGCGGTTCCTGATGGCCTCCGCGAGCACGTCCAGCGTCTCGGGGGACATCGAGGGCGACTCCACCTGTTCGAGCGTGTCGTGGTCCGCGAACGGGTAGAGGTAGGCGGCCGCGGTGAGGTCCGCCGGCGTCGTGTCGCGCTTGAAGTCGAGCGTCTCGGCCCTGATGCCGTAGAGGAGCGCCGTCGCCACCTCCTGTTCGAGGTTCAGGTCGAGTTCCTGGATGTACTTGGTAAGTATCGTCGACGTCGCGGAGACGTTCGGGCGGATGTCGACGAACGTCGCGTCGTGTTCGTGGTCGTGCTCGTAGTGGTCGATGATGACGTCGATGTGGTCGACGTCGGGTTCGCCGCCCTTCGCCGTGTCCACGAGCGCGAACGTGTCGTAGTCGGCATCGTCGACCGCCTGCCGGGAGACGAGTTCGATCCCCAGGAGGTTGACGAAGGCGCGGTTCTCCTGGTGACCGATTTCGCCCTCGTAGACGATGTCGGCCTCGACGTCGCGGCTCTCGGCGATTGCCTGGAGCGCCGCCGCGCTGGCGATGGAGTCCGGGTCCGGCGAGCGGTGGATGAGGATGGACATCCGCTGGTCGGTGCCGTCGATGACGTCGGCTAGCTTGCCGGCCTTGAACTCGAGTTCGCCTGTCTCGAGCGCGCGCAGGGCGGAGTCGGCGATGACCGCCGACGGATTGATGACGACGTCGGCACCCAGTTCGGAGAGTTCGTCCGCCGACACCGGGTCGTCGGCCCTGGCGACGACGAACTGGTCGCCCTCGCTCCGGGCCCGGATGTTCTGGAGCGCCTCGGCGTTAGCCTCCACGTCCGAAGAGAGGATGAGGATAACGTCGCGGTCGGCGAGGTCGTCGACGACCGACTCGTCCCGGATGTCCCCCGTCTGTGCGTTGAGGTCCTGGTCGCGGAGCGCCTCGACCCGGCCCTCGTCGCGGTCGAGGATGAGGACGTCCTTGCCCTCCTCGACCAGTTCCTCGGCGACGGCGTGGCCCACGCTCCCACACCCGAGGATGGCGTACCTCGACATGGAGGCCATGGTGATGCCGGTGGCTGTACTCATCTGTCGTCTATTCGGTGGTGACGGAGACCCTTATATCAACCTCTTCGGGCATCCGGGTGGGAGATCCCGTCACGCGAGGTCCCGTGCAAGACCCCCGGAAACGGTCGTGTGAGGGGGAAGTGTTTTCTCGGGTTACACGATCCCGTAGCCGTCCGGGAGTCACGCCGTCGAAAGGAAACCTATTTTACCCGCGACTTGGAAGCGTGAGATGTCTTGGGCCGGTAGCTCAGTCCGGCAGAGCGACGGACTCTTAATCCGTCGGTCGAGGGTTCAAATCCCTTCCGGCCCGCTTCTGCGACGAACGGACGTGAGGAGCGAAGCGGCCTCAAAGGGTTTGAACCCGGAGAGTCGCAGCGGTCGAACGAAGCGAGACCGACCGTCTCTCCTCGGTTCAAATCCCTTCCGGCCCGTATTCTGCGCCGCGAACAAACCGTGAGCGGCGCAAATTGGACGAGGAAGGATTTGAACGAGACCAGTCGCGCACAGCGAACGGAGTGAGCGAGCACGTCTGGGCGTAGTTCAAATCCCTTCATGCCCGACCCGTATTCTACGCCATTCACGGATTATCCGTAGCACAAGTTCGACGGAGCGCTAGCCGAAGACCGACTACAGCCGCCGCTCCATCTCGACGTGGGGCATCCCGGCTTCCTCGAAGACGTCGCCGGTGGTCCGGTAGCCCAGTTCCCGGTAGAACCCCTCGACGTCGGTCTGAGCGTGGAGGACGAGGCGGTCGTAGCCGCGGGTGCGGGCGACGTCGTGGGTGCGTTCCAGCAGGCGACGGCCCCAGCCCTGCCCGCGGAACTCTGGAAGTACAGCGACGCGTTCGACCTTTGCAGTCGACTCGTCCAGCGCGCGGAGTCGGGCGGTTCCGACGGTCGTCCCGTCGTCGCGGGCGACGAGGTGGGTTGCCTCGTCCTCGTGGTCGTCTATCTCGCGCTCCTCGGGGACGCCCTGTTCCGCGACGAAGACGGCGCGGCGCACCGCGAAGGCGTCCGCGAGGGAGTCGTCGTCGGTCAGGCGTTCGACGCCGGTGGCGGTCACTGGCGGAACGTACGTCCCGACGGAGCAAAGAGCGTTTCCCGGAACCGTCGATGGAAACCGGGACCGGAGTCCGTCGACACCCTGTAAGCGCAAGCAAGAGCCTCATTCCGTTTCGTCGACAACTAGGACGAGAGACCAACATGAGACGACGACGCTACCTCGAGAGAATCAGCGCGGGCGTTAGTGTCGGAATCGCGGGACTCGCGGGCTGTGGTGCGCCGGGTGAAGAGACCGGAACCGAGACCGGTGAGGATGGCGTCGACGAGACGGAGGGCAGTCCGACGGAGACGACGATAATGGACGGGGAGGAGACGACGACCGGCGACGAGACGGAGGTGACGACGACCGAAGGCGACGAGACGGCCGCCGGCAACGAGACCGCTGGCGGTGCCGAGAACGAGACGGGTACCGGGACCCAGACCGGAACCGCCGGTGGCGAGGACGTACCGAGCGAGGTGGCGATGATCACCGACGGGAGCGACTACCTCTTCGACCCGATCGGTCTCTACGTCGAACCCGGCGAGGAGATAACCTGGGTGAACGACTCGGGAAGTCACTCGTCGACGGCCTACGTGGAGGGTAACTCCTCCGCGAGCGTCACCCGCATCCCGGAAGAGGCCGAGGGGTGGGACAGCGGTACCCTCTCCGAAGAGGGTGCGACGTTCTCCCACACATTCGAAGTCGAGGGGACGTACGACTACTTCTGCATCCCGCACAAGACGCTGGGAATGGTGGCGCGTATCGTCGTCGGCGAACCGAGCGGACTGGAAGGGGACCCGCCGGACGGCCTCGTGCCGAGCGAACAGCGAATCGTCGAAGAGGGCGTGGTGACCCAGGAAGAGTTCAACCCGTAGCCCGGACGGACCCGACCGCCAGCGACGCTAGCGGACCGGTCACCGGCCTCGGGTGATCGGTCGGAGTTTCTCCGTGGAAAGGATATCCTAGGCGATAGTTACCAAGGAACCGGGGCGAGCACCACCCAACGACGGCGTCGTCGACGGGTTACAAGACGCAAACCGGAAAACCCGCAGTGAGGCCACTTCAGTGGAGTTCGTCGTCTCCGGAAAGACACCCGCGAACACGACGGCAGGTGACGCAGTAACTACGGCGTGTGGTCGTCTAGGGGAACCGCCAGACTCTCCGAAAGCTGAGCAGTCGCCGCAGTATCTGGAGCAATTCGCGCACGCTCGGGGCCGATATCCGGAACGGACTATTGTCATGAACTCGACACCGACTGACCTCGGTAAGAAGGTGGTATCGGTTGCCCACCTGTAAAACGGTACGGCCCATTTATTGCGGCAAAGCGTGCGGGTTCGAACGAAGACATGACAGACGATTCATCTGACGGGCCGCGAAACGGATCCCGGGACGCGAACGAGTCGGAACGCGACTGGCGGCTCTCGCGTCGACGGCTCATGGAGAGCGCGGGCGCTGCGGGCCTGCTGACGGGCGTCGGTGGTCTCGGCCTGGGACAGACGACGAGTCAACCGACGGAGACGCCCGCGGAGGGCGGCCCCTTCTTCGAAGAGGGCGCTCGCGTCGGCGTCCAGGAGGTAGCGGGGGGGATGACCGCGCCGACGGACTTCGCGGAACCCGAGGACGGGTCCGGGATGCAGTTCGTCACCGACCAGACCGGCGAGGTGTGGGTCGTCACGGACGAAGGCCGCCGGGACGAACCCTTCATCGACGTCTCCGACCGGATGGTGGAACTCGGGATGTTCTGGGGGGACTACGCGGACCCCCAGCAGGAGTACGACGAACGCGGTCTGCTCGGCATCGCGTTCCACCCCGAGTACGGGAGCAACCGGAAGTTCTACCTCCACTACAGCGCGCCGCCGGACGGCGTCGACCGGGACCTGCCCGCGGACAACTGGGACCACTGGGAGATACTCGCGGAGTTCCGGGCCAGCGAGGACGGGACCCGGGGACGCCCGGACAGCGAACGTCGCCTGTTCGAGATCCCGTCGCCGCAGTACAACCACGACGCGGGCCCCTTCGGGTTCGGGCCGGACGGCTACCTCTACTTCCCGATGGGGGACGGCGGCGGTGCGAACGACGACATGTACGGCCACGTCGAGGACTGGTACGAACGCAACGGCGGCGGCAACGGCCAGGACGTCACGGAGAACCTGATGGGGAGCGTCCTCAGGATAAACCCCGACCAGCCACAGGGCGGGAAACCGTACAGCGTCCCACAGGACAACCCGTTCGTCGGGACGGAAGGTCTCTCCGAGATATACGCCTACGGGTTCCGGAACCCCTATGGCTTCTCCATCGACGGCGACGGGAATATATTCGTCGCCGACGCCGGACAGAACCTCTTCGAGGAAGCCGACGTCGTCGAGCGCGGCGGTAACTACGGCTGGAACGTCAAGGAGGGAACCCACTGCTTCAGCACGGAGAACCCGGCCGACCCGGCGGCGATAGTCGACTGCCCCGACACCGAACCGGAGGAAGCGCCCTACGACGGGTCGCCGCTCCAGGACCCGATAGTCGAATTCCCCCACCAGTACCAGGGCCAGTCGGTCGGTATCACCATCGTCGGTGGTCACCGGTACGAGCGGAGCACGATACCCGAACTCCAGGGCAAGTACGTCTACGGCGTCTGGACGACGGACCCGGCGCGCGAGGAACCAGAGGGCCGCGTCCTCACGGCCGAACCGCCGGCGGACTTCGGCGATGGAACCGGAACGGCGACGGAGACGGACACCGGGACGGCGACCGAAACCGAAGGCGCCGAGTCGGACGTCGGCGACGTCCCGCGCGACGAACTCTGGGAGATGCGCGAACTCGTCTTCGCGAACGCGCCGGACGGGAGCCTTCCCTACTTCGTGCGGATGTTCGGCCGGGGTGCCGACGGCGAGGTGTACGTGCTCGTCGCCAGGAACGGCGTTCCACGGGGCGACACCGGTGCCGTGCTCAAACTGGTCCCGCCGGAAGAGGGCGAGCAACTCTCCGCCGCGGGCACGGAGACGGCGACCGGAACCGAAACCGCGACTGAGACGGAGACGGAAACTGAAACGTCCGCGGAGGACGGGACGGAGATATAGCGTGCGGAACGAGGGGGTGGCGTCCGCCGGTCAGTTGCTGTCGGGGCTGTAGTTCGGCGCCTCGTCGGTGATCATCACGTCGTGGGGGTGGCTCTCCTGCTGGCCGGCGGCGGAGACGCGGACGAACTCGGCGCGCTCCTTGAACTCGGGGATGGTCTCGGCGCCGACGTAGCCCATGCCCGACTGCATCCCGCCGACGAGCTGGTGGAGTTCGGACTGGAGCGACCCCTTGTACGGCGTGGCCGCCTCGACGCCCTCCGGGACGTACTCCTCGCCCTCTTCCTCGTCCTTGAGGTAGCGGTCGCCGCCGCCGTCGTTCATCGCGCCGACCGAACCCATCCCGCGGTACTGCTTGTACTTCTTGCCGTTCATCGTGATGACGCGACCGGGGGCCTCGTCGGTGCCGGCGAAGTACGATCCGAGCATGACGGCGTCCGCGCCCGCGGCGACGGCCTTGATGGCGTCGCCGGAGTAGCGGATGCCGCCGTCCGCGATGACCGGGACGTCGTGCTGGCTGGCGACGTCCGCGACCTGCGAGACGGCGGTTATCTGGGGCATCCCCGCGCCGGTGACGACGCGCGTCGTACAGATAGAGCCCGGACCGATGCCGACCTTGACGCCGTCGGCGAAGTCGACGACGTCCTCGGCGGCCTCCCGGGTGCCGATGTTCCCGACGACGACGTCCGCGTCGACCTCCTCCTTTATCTCGCGGGCGCTGTCGACGACGTTGAGGTTGTGTGCGTGTGCGGAGTCGATGAACAGGACGTCGGCACCGGCCTCGTCCGCTGCCGTCGCGCGGTCGAGTTCGAACGGACCGACCGCCGCGCCGACGATGAGTCTGCCGTCGTCGTCGCGGGCGGCGTTGTCGTACTCGCGTCGCTGGAGGATGCCCTGCATCGTGACGAGTCCGATGAGTCGGTTCTCGTCGTCGACGATGGGGACGCGCTCTATCTTGTGTTCGTACATCAGTTCGAGGGCCTCCCGCGCCGTCACGTCGTCGGGGGCGGTGACGACTTCGTCCGTCATGGCCTCGCTGACGCGGTCGTCCTCACCGACCTCGAGGTAGGGGCGGATGTCGGTGCCCGAGATGATGCCGAGGACCTGTCCCTCGTCGTCGACGACCGGCGCGCCCGAGACGCCCTGCTTCTCCATCATCGCGTCGACGTCGCGGACGGTCTGGTCGGGCGCGGCGGTGACGACGTCGCGGATGATGAGTTCGTCGGCGCGCTTCGCGCGCTCTATCTCGCCCACCATCGCGTCGACGTCCATGTTCCGGTGGAGGACGCCGATGCCGCCGTGGCGTGCCATCGCTATCGCCAGGTCGCTCTCCGTGACGGTGTCCATCGCCGCGGACAGGACCGGTACGTTGAGTTCGACGTTCTTCGAGACGCGGGTCGCCGTGTCGGCCTCGTCCGGTTCGACGCGGGACTCCTTCGGTCGCAGGAGCACGTCGTCGAACGTCAGCGCCTCCGGTACGTCGAGTTTCTCCGAGAAAGGCTTGCGCTCGTTCGCCATGTAAACCGTCGCAGACGGTGGCTGAAAAGCGTTGCGAGACGGGAAGACTGGCGTTCGCCTCACTGTCGACGGGGGAGAAAACCCGGTTCGTCACGTTCTCCCGGGAAACGCGCCGCGAACGTCGCTGTCTTCGCCGGAGAGTTTCGCGGATCGAGTCCTGTGCGGTCGGATCTCACACAACGCTTATACTCGCAACAAAGATAATTACAGACATGCACTCCGCCAGCTCCACCGGCGCGGACGGCAGCCCGCGAACGACCGACGGCGACGACTCGGTCGTGAAGACATTCCCGGTGGGGAACTTTCTCACGAACTGGCGGACGGCGTTCGGGCGAGTCGCGTCGGACCTCCCGCATCGCCGCCCGTCCACCTTCCGGGTCACGGGAGAGGACCCTCGATAGCCCGACATGAGTAGTTCCCAGCACCCGGTCGCGCTCGGCCTGGAGCGCCGCGTCGGCGGTGCGACGCGCCTCCTCGCGACGGTGATGTTGCTCCCGCTGCTCGACGGCGTCTTCGCCGCCGTCGTCCTGGCGGGCGGCCTCACGACGGTCACCGGCATCCTCGAAGTCGGACTACTCATCTTCGGGGGGTCCGCGACGCTCGCGGTCATCCTCGCCGAGATGGACGGCGACCCGAAGGACGTCGCGACGTCGATACTCGCCGTCGGAGCGGTCGTCGTCGCCGGTGCCGTCGTCGTCGCAGCGCTCGCCCCGACCATCCGGAGCGTCCTCGAACTCGCCATCTTCGAGCGGTTCGCGGCCATCATCATCCTCGCCATCGCGGCGCGGACGGCCAGCGCCCGCGTCGGGGAGTGGCTCCCGCGCCCGTCGATAATCCTCGTGCTCGGCCTCGTCGCCAGCCTGGATCTGGACGGGTTCGCGCTGGTCGTCCAGACGAACCTCGACCTCATGGTCCGCGCCGCCGCCGCGGCCGGCGTGGGCGTCGCGTTCGCGCTGACCGCCGCGCTCACCGCGCCGTGGCTCCGCAACGCCGTCGACATCGACCGGTTCCGCTTCGGCAGCGCCGTCGCGCTCGGCGTCCTCCCGCTGAGCATCCTCGGCTACCTCCCGGGGAACGCCCCCATCGCGCTGGCCGTCCTCGGCGTGACGACGGTGCTCGCCTTCGACCCCCAGCGCGCCCGGCAGCGCGACGAGGAGTTCGACCCGGACCACGTCGACGTGACGGCGGCGTTCACCGACGGCGGCGCGTCCCAGGGCGTCGAACACGACGACCCCGATTCCGAACCCCACCGGTCCGTCCCCCGCGACGAGGACGACGGCGAGGACGGTGCCTTCGACGACGAGCGCCTCCCCTGGCTCTGAGGAGCAAGGCTTAGGGGTCTCACCCTCCCCACGCTAGGCATGGCAGACAACCGCGTCGTCCAGGGACGGATGGTGACGCCCGCGAGCCTCGCCGAGATAATCGAGGGCGAGTCCGTCATGGACGCCGAAGCTATCGAGGACGCCGACCGGGAGTGCCCCGACTGCGGCGGCGACGTCATCCAGGTCGGGTACATGCCCAGCGTCACGGAGTTCGTCACCGGCTACAAGTGCCAGGACTGCGACTGGAAAGAGACGGATCGGGACGAATAGGTACGCCGGCGTCCGATAACGGCAGTCAACGGGACCGGTCGAACGGGAACGTCTCCGATCCGCAACAATACTTTATACGATCGAATACGCATCTCGTAACGTAACACGATGCCCGTCGACTTCGACGAATACGAATCCCCGCCCAACAATCTGGTGAAACCGGGGACGAGTGCGTCCCGCATCGTCGCGTTCCTCGCGCAGCGTTCGGGGACGGGATTCACCCCATCGGAGATAGCGGAGCGGACGGACGTCCCGCTGGGGAGCGTCGAACCGGCGCTGAAGCGTCTCCAGGAACGGGGACTGGTCAGACACAAGGGGGACTACTGGGCCGTCGCGAAGGATGACCGCCTGCTCCGTCTGGATTCCCAAATCGCGAGTCTCGCAGCCATCGATTCGGTGGACGACGAGTGGGGTGACGTCGACTGGGACGAGGAGGGTGTGGACGAGAACGAGCTAGAGGCGTGGCGGGCGAAGCAACGTGGGTCGAATGGGTAGCGAGAGACTCCGCTGTGAGGTCGTCACGCATCCGGCGGTCTTCGAGAGTTACGATCGGCCGTTCGTCGTCATCAGTCGAAGACCCGACCCGCAGTATTCGGATCAGTACATCGCACTCGGCATTACGACGAACGATATCAGTGGAAGCATCTCGATTTCGCCCGATGCGTGGGAAGTCGGGAGCCTCCCCAAGAAGAGCTACGTGATGCCGCGATATCCGACGGTTATCTCGGAGCGGGACGTCGTCTCGTCGGTCGGTGCGCTCTCGAAGGGTTTCGTCGACGACGCTGCGAAGGAACTCGCCAGGGAGATCGGTGCACTCGATGCCGACTGAATCGGGTGACGCAACCGACACCGGCCGCGAGTGATCGTAACCCCTTTAATCCAACTCGGCAAATGAGCATCCACGGGGCTGTGGCCTAGTCCGGGAAGGCGGCTGACTCCAGAGGTCACGCGCCAGGTGACGATATCCAGAGCTGATATTCCGAGCGTCCGACTGATCATCGGTCGCGTTGACGACCCTCTGGAGTACCGAGGCGCGGTACGGAGATATCAGCCGATCGGGAGTTCAAATCTCTCCGGCCCCATACTTTTCGCGACGCTCACTCACGAGCGCCGCGTGGAAATGGTAAGCGGAGAGATTTGAACCAGGGAGGGGCTTGCTCCGAACGTGGTTCAAATCCTCTTCGGCCCCATATTTCTGCCGCGAGCAAATCCGCGAGCGACAGCGATCTATCGAGAAGAATCCCCCAGGCCAGAGAGAAGTCGTCTCCCAATCAAAAAGAGCGAGAGACAGAACGTAGCCCCCCGTTGTCGGCTAGTTCCCCACCGACGTTCGTGAGCGCCACCATCCCTCGCTCTTCTCGGTAATCGACGACGCCAGCGTCGGCCATCATCGGGAGGAGATAGTAATAGAGCGAAACGCCGATCGAAACCTGTCCCCCTTCGGAACCCCAGTGATGGCCTCGTCATGCTCCCGGGTCGCTATCCCGTGGATCAGGTCGCGCAACGTCTTCGTGGGACCGGCGCTCCGGAGGAGAGCGACGACGAACCGGCGGCGGGAGTCGGTGAGGACGTCGAGGAGGGCGTCCAGGTCAGCGTCGAGTTCTGCCAGCACAGTGACGTCGGGCACGTACTCGGTCGTGGTCATCGGGCCAGGGAACCAACCGACACCGCATGAGCGACGTCCCTCACTGGTAATGGCGCTTGCGTAGTATCCACGAACGAGGGCGTAGTTTTCCAGGTCTGTCGTCGCGGTGACGTCGGCCACGGGGAGGCGGGTCGACGTTCGCTCTCGGCGAGTGCGAGACGGGTCGCTCGCCAGTTCGGACGCGAAACGGAGATTGTGCAGAGAAGAGCCCGACCCGGAACACAGTGGGTGGGGGGTTAGGGGTGAGTGTGCTGTCGAAGTGGGTCGGGCGTCCCATGCCAGTATCCATGCAGATACCTGGCGACTAAACGGAGGGGCCAGTCTGCCATAGACCCTCCGGTATCGATGGATTCCGTGAATAAATCCGACCGGTCTGCGGATATCGCATCTGGATCCGCGGATCGTCCGGTCGAGGGGCTTACGACCGGCGGGGCGAGCGCGAAGGGTACAAAAAGCCTGCAGAAATCAGCAACTTACGGGTTGCAGAATACCACAGCCGTCCCGCGATCCGTCGTCGGTCCTGTCGGTGAAACGGGGAACAGTTAAGTCCGTCCCACTGGACGTCGCAACCGAGATGGCCGCACTCGATCAGGGCGTCGACGACACCACGATCTATCCGATCATCGAGGCTATCGCGTCGCACACCGGTGCACCTCCGACCGACCTGCCGCCGCTGGCCGGCGCGGTGGACCCCGACGCGCTCACGAAGATTCTCGACCACGCGGACTCCGGGACGGTGGAGGTCAGGTTCGACTACTGGGGCCACCACGTCACCGTCGACAGCGACGGGTCCGTCCGCGTCGAGAGTACGACGTGAGGCGGGCGGCCCGCGATCCGGTAGCCGGCGCGCCTCCCGAAACAGATAGGCAGGCATCGTTTCCGTCTCCGTATCGTAACAACGGTGCCGGCTTCCACCACCGGCCCGATACCCACCCACCCGACCCCCACCCCACCGTAGTCGGCCGCGAACTCCGTCGCGTGCCACCCGCGGCTCTCCGTTTTCGAACCGTCCGGACCGGCGGGACGCCACCGCCACGACGACCGCGGCCTAAACAGATTGGCCGGTAGTACTTGGGTCAGGGACTCGACTCCCTACGTGCCGGACGCGTTTCACCGGCATCTCCACCCCACTGATCCACCGACGTGGTCGTTTCCGACCGCGTCAGATCATCCCCCCATTCCCCCGTTTCGACGGCGCGACGGTACCGGCGACGAGCCGCAGTTACGTCCGGCGCGTGACCGTCGACGGCGGGGTCACACCGCCCGACCGCGTCGGGACAGTCCGACCAGTACGGAGCCGACGGCGAGTCCAGCGACGGCGACTACCAGGAGGACCAGCGTGTAGCGAAGCGTGACCACTATCGGCGCGAACAGCAACAGGCCGCCGAGCAGCAGGAGCGCGACGCCACCCCACAGTTCGGCATCGTTCCGGTTCATGTCGGAACGTACGGGCCGCAGTCACTAGTCCGCGTTGCCGGAGCAAGCAAGCAGTCCGACCCGGTCGGTCGTCGGTAGCCGCCCGGTCGACCCCCACGCGGGCGTAGAGCGGGCTCTTGTCGCGTGGCTATCCGTCTGCACTGATGCGGAGTAACGACGGTTACTGCTCGACGAGCGCGTCGGACCCGCACTCGGAACACCTGTCCCCCGAGTGCTGGATGAAGACGGACCCACACGCCGTACACTCGTGGAGGACGGTCTCCGGGCGCTCCTCCTCCTCCTCCTCCGGTTCGGACTCGGTGGATTCGCGCTTCGAGAACTTGTTTCGGATCTTCGTCAGGGGACCAGTCATCACTTCTGTCAAAGAGGTGCTCGGGGAAGACCATTTGACCTAATGATTTAGGGGAGTCGTGGCGCTTGCTGGTATCGAACGCGACGCCATCGACGAGGCGAGCGGTGAGGAGGTGGGGTCGTCGGGAACCGTCCTCCGTAGCTAGTCGTCCGTCGCCGGACGCAAACGGACTCATTCGACTACAAGCCGGCCACCACTCTGTCGGCTGGCAACGGCTCCGGTGACGGTGAACCCTCCGGGCGGTCGATGCCGGGTCGAACCGGGTGTCGAAGCGAACCGGGAGTGGACCGGAGGGGGCCGGCGTCCGGTTCCGAGCGTTTTTTGGGATCCAGTCCCTGACTGAACGTTCAGGACGGTGTTCCAGTAAGTGGCCCGCGTCGGTGGTTCGATAGCGCTCCTGAAGGACCGCGAGTTCGCCGCGCTCGCCGGCACGGCGTTCGCCCGGAGTCAGGCGTACTCGACCATCCTCATCGCGCTCGCGCTGTACGCCGACGCGTTCGGGACCACCGGCGTCGTCGAGGGATTGTTCGGAACCGGCTTCGCGCTCGTCCAGTTGCTCGTCGTCCTCCCGCTCGGGCGGAAGATAGACACGGGCAACGCGAAGGCGTACCTGCTCGCCGGGTTCCTGATCAACGTCGCCGTATTCGTCGGGTTCGTCTTCGTCGAGAACGCCATCCACATCGTCCTCGTGCGGATGGCCCAGGGACTCGGCGCGTCGGTCCTCTGGATCACCGGGTCGACGATCATCGGCGAGATAAGTCCCGACGGCGAGCAGGGACGCTGGCTCGGGTCCTACAACCAGTTCGGGGCCATCTCCTCGCTCGCCGGAGACGTCGTGGGCGGCTACCTCCTCTACGCGCACGGGTTCACGTTCACCTACGTCGTCCTCAGCGGCGTCACCGTCGCCGCGTTCGTCCTCGTCTTCGCGTTCCTCCGGAGCAACCCCGGCGGGCGCAAGGACCCCGAGGACGCCGGCGGCGTCGAGACGTTCCGGACGTTGATCGGCCGCCGGATGGTCAGGTCGCTCGTCACCTTCCGGTTCACCTTCAGCGTCGGCAAGATGGCGGTGATAATCTTCCTGCCAATCTATGCACGGACGGAGTTCGGCTTCAGCGCGCTCGCGATCGGGTGGATCATGGCCGGCGGGAAACTGACCAAGGCGCTCACCCAGGGGTACGTCGGCGAC
The DNA here is from genome assembly GCA_964565905.1 of uncultured Halobacteriales archaeon. Lineage (GTDB taxonomy): Archaea > Halobacteriota > Halobacteria > Halobacteriales > Haloarculaceae > Halomicrobium. Next base: position 34,001 of record CAZMGU010000005.1, on the reverse strand, counting down.
CTCACCGACAGGATCGGTCGTCGGCACCTCTTCGTGACCCTCGGCGCGGGCCTGTACGGCGTCGGGACGGCGCTCATCCCGCTCGCGGCGTACTTCGACGGAGCGGTCACGCCGATACGGGTCGACACCTTCGCCGGGACGTACGCCTTCGGCGGCGCCTTTTTCGCCATGTTCGGCGCGTTCGCGCTCCTCGGCGTCGCCGACAGCATCCGCCTCCCGGCGAGCATGTCGCTGTTCGTGAGCGAGGGCGAGGTACACGACGCGGTCGCCTCCAGCATGTCCCTCAGGTCCATCTCCTGGAAGGTCGGTCAGGTGGTCGGGCCCCTGCTGATCGGCGGCGTCAAGGACTTCGTCTCCGCGGAGGCGGCGTTCCTCGCCGCCGCCGGGTTCATCGCGTTCGCCACGACGGTGTTCGGCGTGACGACGATCCGCGCGGAACGGCGCGAGCGCGCGAGACCGGCGCCGGGCGACTGAACGGCGCTGCTCGATCCCCGCCGCCACAACCTTGAAGTGTGCTAGACGACAACACACATATGGAGCCAGAGCGCTCCCGGCGGGAACCACCGCCGACGCTCTCTGGAGACCGCACAGGATTGCAATCGGAGCCGGCGACGGGACTGGCCACCCGTCGTCCGCGGTTTCGTTCTTTCTCCGCGTCGACCGATCGGTTCGACCGACCAGTTCCACCGCGGTACGCGAACGTTAATGGGTATCCACCCGAGTAGCCACGAACATGGAGGGGGCGCGGCTGCCGGGAACGGAAACCGACGACGGGAGCCGCATCGTCGCCCACGTTGACATGGACTGCTTCTACGCAGCCTGCGAGCGCCTTCGTGAGCCGGCGCTGGAGGGGGAACCGCTGGTCGTCGGAATGGGGTTCGAACCCGGCGAGACGATCGGTGCCGTCGCGACGGCGAGCTACGAGGCCCGCGAGTACGGCGTCGAGAGCGCCATGGCGATATCGGAGGCGCTCGACCGACTCCCGCGGAAGATAGACGCCGTCGACGACCCGGACCTGGACGTCGACGAGGCGGGCTACTACCGCACCGTCGACATGGAGTACTACGAGTCGGTCAGCGCCGACGTCAAGGAGGTGCTCCACGAGCGCGCTGACGTCGTCCGCGAGGTGAGCATCGACGAGGCCTACCTCGACGTCGGTGACCGCGTCGACTGGGACGGGGCGCGCGAGTGGGCCGACCGCCTCAAGGCGGACGTCGAGGCGGCCGCCGGCGTCGTGGCGAGCGTCGGCCTCGCGCCGACGATGAGCGCGGCCAAGGTGGCGAGCGACCGCGACAAGCCGGACGGCCTCGTCGTCGTGGAACCCGGCGAGGTCCGCGACTTTTTCGCCGACCTGCCCGTCGGCGAGGTCCACGGCGTCGGCCCGGTCACGGCGGCCGAACTCGAGGGGATGGACATCGACACCGCCGGCGACCTGGCCGACGCGGACCCGGACGCGCTGGCCGACCGCTTCGGCGAACGCGGCCTGGAGATATACCGCTACGCCCGCGGCGAGGACGACCGGGACGTCACTCCCCGGGGACGGCCGAAGAGCCTCTCCCGGGAGTCGGCGTTCGCCGGCCCCACCGGCGACGAGGCGGAGAAGCGCGACCGCGTCCGCTCGCTCGCGGAGTCGGTCGCCGACCGGGCCACGAGCAAGGACGCGCTGTACCAGACCATCGGTATCAAGGTCGTGACGCCGCCCTACGACGTCAACACGCGCGCCCACTCGCTGCCGGGGCCCGTCGACGACCCGCCGCTCGTCGAGGACGTCGCGCTCGACCTCCTGGAGGAGTTCGAGGACGACCGCGTCAGGAAGGTCGGGGTCCGCGTCTCGAAGCTGAGTTTCGCCGGCGGCGAGCAGTCCAGTCTAGACGGCTTCGACGGGGCCGCCGGCCAGGGCAACCAGGCCCGGTCCGGGCGCGAGAAGCGTGAGTCTGGACCGGAGGCCGCGGACGACTCCACGACGGACGACTCCACGACCGACGGCCCGACGGACGACGACCGCGCGGTGACCGGTCCGTCGGACAACGGACCCGCGACCGACGGCCAGGCGAGTCTGGACGGTTTCGAGTCCGTCGCCGCGGACGCGAGCGACGACGACGCATCGGAGCCTCCCGGACCGACCGACGACGACTCTCCCGGCGGGACGGTCGACGGGGAAGGCCCGGAACCGACCGCCACCGACGGGGCTGGTGACGGACAGCGGACGCTCGGGGACTTCTAAGCTCCCGGTCGCGCTCGTCGGCTCTTTCGTCGCCACCCGATCGGGCGAAACTATGATTACGCGGTGGTGGGGCTGGGAGTGGCGATGGGAACGACGCTAGACGGGTCAGTGGACGTGGAAGATGGGGACTCAGGCGACGCCGTTCTCCAGGTTCTCCAGGAGTTTGCCGACGAACAGGCCCGTTCGCGGAGCCATCCCGTCCTCGACCGGCGACTCGGCGGGGTGTGCGGCCAGCGTTCGGACGAACTTCTCCCCGTGAGTCATCGCGTGGATGACGTCGACGACGTCGACGACGAGCCCTTCGTCCGAGGTGTCCATCGCGGGGTGGCGATCCTTCTCGGCGTCGGTGTACCTGATCGTCCACGCGGGCCCGCCGACGACGTCGAGGATGTCGTCGAGGTCGCCGACCCGGACGTCCCCGTCCTCGCTCCCCACGTACACCGTGCCCCCGTCCACGTACGTCCCGTAACGGGTCATGCCACCCACCTCACGTGCGATGAATGGACGGCATCCGATTTAGGCGTTGGTGCGATCCGGCGCGGATCCGGCCCGGTGCCGCCGCGTTCCACCGCGCTCCTGTCGGGCGCGTGACGGGCGTCTGACGGAGAGTTATGGGCCAGCGCGGACTGTTCGATAGCAAGATCGTATGGCCGAGACAGAACACATCACCGTCGCGACGACAAGCCCCGGCGTCGGCGGGGGCGAGGACCCCGGCAGGTCGGTCGACCTCCCCGTCGTCGAACTGCTCACCGGTCGCGGCTTCGTCACGGGGAAGTCGGGGTCGGGCAAGTCCAACACCGCGTCCGTCGTCGCCGAGAAGCTACTGGACAGCGGCTTCGGGATGCTCATCGTCGACATCGACGGGGAGTACTACGGGCTCAAGGAGGAGTACGAGATACTCCACGCCGGTGCCGACGACGAATGCGACATCCAGGTGACGGCCGAACACGCCGAGAAGATAGCCTCGCTCGCCCTCGAACAGAACGTCCCGATAATCCTCGACATCTCCTCGTTCCTCGACCAGGACGAGGCCGAGGAACTGCTCAAGGAGGTCGCCCGGCACCTGTTCGCCAAGGCGAAGAAGCAGAAACAGCCGTTCCTCATGCTCGTCGAGGAGTGCCACGAGTGGATACCCGAGAACGGGTCGGTCGGCGAAGTCGGCCAGATGCTCATCAAGATAGGCAAGCGCGGCCGCAAACACGGCCTCGGGATGGTGGGGATCAGCCAGCGACCCGCCGACGTGAAGAAAGACTACATCACGCAGTGCGACTGGCTCGTCTGGCACCGGCTGACCTGGAACAACGACACGAAGGTGGTCGGCCGCATCATCGACTCCGAGTACGCCGACGCCGTCGAGGACCTGAACGACGGCGAGGCGTTCCTGATGACCGACTGGTCCGAGACAATTCGCCGGGTCCAGTTCCACCGCAAGCAGACGTTCGACGCGGGCGCGACGCCCGGCCTCGACGACTTCGAACGGCCGGAACTCAAGTCCGTCAGCGACGACCTGGTCTCCGAACTGAGCGAGATAAGCGAGGAGAAACAGGAGACGGAGAGTCGGATCGCGGAACTCAGGGAACAGCTGGACGAGAAGAACTCACGCATCGCCGAACTGGAGACGGAACTCCAGGACGCCCGCGACATGAGCCGGATGGCCGAGCAGTTCACGAACGCCCTGCTGGAACACGTCGACGGCTACAATCCGGGCCGGACCGAGAAGGACAGGCAGCGCCAGCGGCGGGCCCGCTGGGAAGAGGGGAGCGACGACGACTCTGCGAGCGAACCGGCCGCCGCGGCCGACTCCGAGGGAGCGGACGGCCGACCCGCGGAGGCGACCGCCGACGGGGCGTCAACCGGCGGGGCGTCCGCCGACGGAACGTCCGGCGGCGGTTTCGGCGACGGGTTCGGCCCGTTCGCGGACGACGGCCCCGCGATTGCCGGCGGCGACGGCAAGGGATCGTCCGCTGCCTCGAACGGTGACGTGTCCGCTGCCACGAGCGGTGGTGCGTCTGCTGGCGCCGACGGCGATTCGGGGACGTCCGAGGGAGCCACCGCCGAAGCGGTGGAGTTCGACTTCGCGCCGCAGGACTTCACCGACGACGCAAGCAGCGACGCGTCGGGGAGTTCAAACGGAGATGGTGACGGTGCCACCGCCGGCGACGCCGCGTCGACGACGGAGGTGGCGGGAGGAGGCGGAGCCGTGGCGGTTCGCCGGGAGACGAACCGCGCCGACCGGTCCACCCCGGAGTACCTCCGGGACCTGCGCGAGGAACTTGTCGAGATGGACGAGAAGACGCGACGGATGCTCTCCTACTACGTCGAGCAGGGGCCAGACACGCCGCTCAACGCGCACTTCTCCGCCGGCGGGTCGGGCGACCGGACGAGCGCATACGCCCGCAACCGGGAGCTCCGTCTCGGCGGGTTCGTCGAACACGTCGGCCAGGGGAAGTACGACCCGACGCTCGACGACCTCGTCGACGACGCGGCGCCCGACGAACTGTCCGACGACGAGCGCGAGGACGCGGTCGCCGACCTGCGGAAACTGGTTGCCGACGACTAAGCTGTGACCGACGGATAACGGGGCCGTCGCTCGAAGCGGTACTTTCGCGTCGAATACCTCGAAGATTCGACCGACGGGTTTAGGCGAGGGGTTCGACCAGGTCCTCGAGCGCCGCGCGCGGGTCGTCGGCCTTGGCGACGCCGCTGGCGAGCAACACGCCCGACGCGCCAAGTTCCCGGGCCGAGACGACGTCGTCCCCGGTGGAGATGCCCGCGCCGCAGAGGACATCCACGGAGTCGTCGACGGCCGCCGCCGCGTCGACGGCGTCGCGAACGATATCGGGGTCGGCCTTGCTGACGGGCGTTCCGGTGCCGATGAGTTCCGGCGGTTCGACGGCGACGGCGTCGGGCCCGAGCGCCGCCGCGGCGCCTATCTGCGCGGGGTTGTTCGCGCAGACGATGGTCTCCAGGTCGGCGCGCTCCGCCGCCGCGATGGACCCGTCGACGTCGGCCAGTTTGAGGCGGTTCTCGGAGTGGTTGATCAGGGTGCCGGTGGCGCCGGCGTCGACGACGGCCTCGGCCAGCGTGCTTCCGGTGTGGCTCCCGTGTTCGACCGGGCTGACGTGCTGGGCCCACGTCTCGACGCCCGTCTCGGCCACGGCGGACAGATGGGCGGCCTGCGGCGCTATCGCGACGTCTATTCCCGTCTCCTCGCTCACGTCCCGGGCGGCCTCGGCGACCCCGACCGGATCGCAGGGGTACGCCTTCAGATTGACCAGTACGAACATATCGGAACACCACCCGGGTGAGGCATATAGGTTGCGTGACCGGCAACCCGTCGGTCGGCCGTCATCGACTGCCGATTCGGGCACGACGGTTAAGTAGGATGCTCGAAGTGATACACGTGAGAACACCGTGACCGGAGAGACGCCACGTGACGCGACGGTGCTCGTCGTCGAGGACGAGCGCCACCTAGCCGACCTGTACGCCGAGTACCTGGCGGACTCGTACGACGTCGTCACCGCCTACAGCGGCGAAGAGGGGGTCGAACGGCTGTCCGACGACGTGGACGTCCTGCTCGTCGACCGCCGGATGCCCGTCCTCTCCGGGAACGAGGTCCTGGCGGCGGTCGCGGAACGCGACGTCGACCCCCGCGTCGCGATGGTCACCTCCTCGGTGCCCGACTTCGACATCATCGAGTTCGGCGTCGACGACTACCTCGTCAAACCCGTCACGCGCGAGGAACTGAACGCAGTCGTCGAGCGACTCCTGGCCGTCGAGGAGTACACGAGACTGCTGCGCGAACTCACGAACATGAAGCTCACGCGCAACGTCCTCCGCATCGAGAAGTCGCGTCGGGAACTGGCGCGGAGCGAGCGGTACCGGGAACTCGACGCCGAAATCGAGCGCCTCCAGTCCAGAGTCGACGATCTGGCCGCCCACATCGACCTCGAAGAGGCGGACGTCGAACCGTAATCGAATCGCTCGGACCGCTCAAGTCTCACGGGTCACTTCGTTCCCCGTTCGACTGGCCACGGTTCTCCCTTCGGTCGAACCGTTCAGTCCTTCCGCTTGACGACATCTCCAAGAGTGTAGCTCCCGCTGCTGGAACCGCTCTCCCACTCCTCGTCGGCGTCGCTGCTGCCCGCGCTCAGGGTGATGTCGAGTTTCTTCTCCAGTTTCGTCTGCACCTCGTCGCTGGGCAGCGTGTCGCCGTGTTCGAGTTTCCGGATGAGGCTCGCCTTCTCGTTGAGTTCGCTCGCCAGGTCCTCCTGGGTCATGCCCGTCCCCTCGCGGGCGTTCCGGATGCGCTCGTCGTAGTCCTGCGCGAGTTCGTCCATCTCGTCGAACATGTCGCGCCGGCGTCCCCCACCGGAACTCCCCGACGAACCGCTGGACCCGCTGGCGGTACTCGACGACCCCGACGACCCGGAGGAACTGCTCGTCGAGTACTTCGTGGACGTGCTCGACGACGAGTCCTCGGTCCGAACCTCGGTGCCGAACTCGGTGCAGTCGCCACACACGTCGAGTTCCGCGCCCTCTATCTTCACGCGGTTCGGATCACCGACGTCTTTCCCGCACATCTCGCACTGTACCATGTCCTCCGCTTTGGCACGCCACGGCATAAATCGCACGACGCGTCGTGCGGTCGGCCGTCACTGGTTTCCGTCGTCCGACGTTCCGACGACGCCGTTCGACGGAGCGGACGACCGGTTCAGTCCAGCGCGCGCATCGAGTGGTAGAACCGCTGGAGCGCGGTGAGGTGGCCGACGACGGCCAGCGCGACGAGGAGCCAGCCGACGAGCGTCAGCCTCCCGAGCGGGTCCGGGTAGAGAGCCGTGACGCCGGCGACGATGCCGATGAGGGCGAGCCGATCCGCTCGACCGACGAGGCCGCCGTACACCCGGTCGAGGCCGACGGCCTGCGCCTGCGTTCCGAGGTACGAGGTCATCAACACCCCGGTGACGGCCGCGAGGCCGATGCCGTACCGGTCGATACCGGCCGCGAGGCCGACGATCAGGACGATGTCGGCGTAGCGGTCGAGGACGTGGTCGAGCAGGTCGCCGGCGCGGGAACTGACGTCCAGTTCCCGGGCGAGCGCACCGTCCACGAGGTCGAGCCACCCGTTGACGAAGACGAGGAGAGCCCCGACGAGGTAGAGAATGGGGTCCGAACCCGCGAGGTAGAACGTGCCGGCTGCCGCCGCCGCGGCGATGAACGCGACGACGCTGACGCCGTCCGGCGTCACGCCGACCCGCTTCGCGCCGCTGACGAACGGCCCGAGCATCCGGTCGGCCAGCGGCCGGAACCTGTCGAGCGTCATAGCCAGTCCACGTAGGAGACGGTGCCCGCGCTCGGTTCGCGCTCGCCGGCGACGACGTCGTCGACGGCGGCGGCGACGTCCGCCGGGGACCGGTCGGTCGTGTCTATCTCGTACACCGAATCGAGGCCGTGCCGGTCGACCGCCTCGGAGAGGACGACGTCGACGGCCTCGCTCTCCGCATTCTCGTAGGCCTTGGCGTCGCTGTCACCGCGCTCCCTGAGCCGTTCGACGATAGTATCGGGATGAGCCCGGAGGACGACGACGCGGTCCGCGTCGAAGTTGTGAGCGAGGTGGGACTCGAAGCAGACGTCGTCACGACCCGCCAGCCAGTCCGCAACTGCGTCGAGGTCGGCGACGACGCTCCCGCGCTCCTCGTCGACCCCCTCGTCGAACCCCTCCTCGCGGATCACCTTGTTGAGGTGGACGACGTCGAGGTCCGAAGAGAGCAGATCGGTCGCCGTCGTCTTGCCCGTTCCCGGCGTGCCGGTGACGGCGACTCTCACCCGTCGAGCACCCCGTTGACGACGTCGACGGCCGTCTTCGCGTCCTCGCGGGTGCCGCAGGTGATGCGGATGCACTCGTCCAGCCCGAAACTGGAGCAGTCTCGAACGATGACGCCCGCCCGCTCCGCCGCGTCCGCCACGGCCCCGGCGTCGCCGACCTCGCAGAGGACGAAGTTGCCACCGCTGTCCCAGGTGGGTGCGTCCAGGTGCTCGTGGTAGTACTCGCGGGCCCACCGGGCCGTCTCGACGGTCTCCTCGACGTGTTCGTCGTCGTCCAGCGCGGCGAGGCCGGCGCGACACGCCAGTTCGCTCGCGGCGAACGGCGTGTTGACGCGGGCGTAGGCGTCGGCCCAATCTTCTGGAACGAGGCCGTAGCCGAGGCGGACGCCCGCCAGCCCGTAGGCCTTCGAGAACGTCCGGAGGACGGCGACGTCGTCGCGTTCGTCCAGCAGCGTTCGCGCGCTAGGACTGTCGGAGAACTCCCCGTAGGCCTCGTCGACGAGGACCAGCGTCTCCTCGTCGGTTCGCTCGGCCAGCGATGCGACGTCGTCGACGGCCATCTCGGAACCCGTCGGGTTGTGCGGACTGGTGACGTAGACGACGCGCTCGCCGTCGTACGCGTCGAGGACGACGTCCGGCGTCTGGGCGAAGTCGTCGGCCTTCGAGAGCCGGTACGTCTCGACTTCGCCGTGGTGGAACCTGGCGCTCATCGAGTAGTAGGCGAAGCCGGGTTCCGGCACGAGCACCGCGTCGCCGGGTTCGAGCATCGCCCGGGCGATGTAGTCGAGGACGCCGTCGCCGCCGTTTCCGAGCCACACCTGTCCAGACTCGACGCCCCACTGCTCGGCGACGGCGTCGACCAGGTCGGCGTGGGACGCCTTCGGGTACGAGTGCATCCGGTCCGCGCCCTCGCGGATGGCATCGACGGCCCGGGGACTCGGCCCGTACATGTTCTCGTTCGAGGCGAGTTTCACGAGGTCGTCCGGGTCCATCCCCAGTTCGCGGGCCACCTCGTCGACGCCCCGTCCCGCCCGGTACACCGCGTGGGCGGAGAGGTCCCGTGGTTGCATGGGCGAAGCAAGCGGGCGGCGCGGCTTAAACGTGCCCACCTCCGGCCCTCGTTCGGTGAGCTGACCGATCCGGGTGGCTTCAAGGGCGTGCCAGGTGGACACCGGGTATGGCACTACTGGAAGCCGCAGTGTACGGGATCCACCTCGTGTTCGCCGCGCTCTGGACCGGGAGCGTCGTCTTCGTCACCGTCGGGGTCCTCCCGAGCGCCGCGGCCGGCGACGGGAGCGTCGACGCGCTCGGCCTGCTGACGAGTCGCCTGAAACTCGTCTCAAGGTCGAGCACGCTCCTCCTCTTCCTGAGCGGCGGCCACCTCGCCGCGACGTTCTATCCGGGAACCTTGCTGCTCGACACGACGCGCGGGAACCTCGTCCTCGCGATGATCGTCCTGTGGTTCCTGCTGGCGGTGCTCGTCGAGATGGGCGCGAGCAGGCTGTCGGACGGCCTGGCCGAGAACAAGATCAGGACGCCGGCGCGGAACGCGCGGCCGTTCTTCCTCGCCGCCTCGGTCGTCTCGGTGTTGCTCCTGCTCGACGCCGGGGCGATCCTGGGGCTGTAACGCGCTTCGGAGAAACCGAATCAGGGGATCCGCGCGGTGTGGGAGAGCGTTCCGACGCCCTCTATCTCTATCTCGACCCGGTCGCCATTCTCCAGCGGGCCGACGCCGGCGGGCGTCCCCGTCGAGATGACGTCGCCGGGTTCGAGGGTCATGTACTGCGTTATCTCCTCGATCAGTTCGGGGACGGAGAAGATGAACTCGTCGCGCGAGGAGGACTGGCGAGTTTCGCCGTTGACGCGGGACTCGATAGTGGCGTCCTCCGGAACGTGTTCCGGCGTCGCGACGAGCGGACCGAGCGGACAGGAGTTGTCGAACGCCTTGCCGCGGACCCAGTTCTGCTCGACGCGCTGGTCGTCGCGGTTCGAGATGTCGTTGACGCAGGTGTAGCCGGCGATGACGTCCTCGGCGCCCGAGGCGGGAACGTTCTTGCACTGTTCGCCGATGACGACGCCGAGTTCGGCCTCGAAATCGATCCGGTCCTTGTCGGGGAGCAGCGTCACCGTCGAGTTGTGGCTGGCGACGGCGTTGGGCGGCTTCAGGAACAGCATGGGCCGGTCGGGAATCTCCTTGCCCGCCTCCTCGGCGTGGTCGGCGTAGTTGAGACCCACGCACACTATCTTCGTGGGTTCGCAGGGTGGCAACACGTCCACCTCCTCGGGCGAGTAGGACTCGTCGCCGAAGGCGATGCGGCCGTAGGGGCCGGCGGCCGCCGTGACGACGGGCTCCCCGTCCTCGACGGTCCACCGGCCGCCCCGCACGTTGCCGGCGGCGTCCCGGAATCGAACGCGTTTCATAACTCCCGGATCACGACCTGACCTGATAAGCGTTTACAAGGGATTTCCGCGGCCTCTGGCGATTCGACGGCAGTCTACCAGCCCATCGTCACCCGTCCATATCCGGCGGCCGGACCCCGGCAGGGATCCGGCGTCCGGCACCGACGTCCGGCACCGACGTTCGGGAGCGACGTCCGGGAGCGAGGGTGGTCGACCGAACCGCTTTTGAGCGGACGCGGGCTATCCGGGCGCAATGAGAGTCCTCGTGGTGGGCGCCGGCGCGATGGGACGGTGGTTCGCGGAGAGCGTCGCGTCGGACGACGATTCGGTCGCCTTCGCCGACGCCGACCCGGACGCCGCCCGGGCGGCAGTCGCGGACGTGGGCGGCCGCGTCCTCGACTCGACGGACGACGAGCGGTTCGACCTCGTCTGCGTCGCCGTGCCGATGCCCGCGGCGGCCGACGTCGTCGCCGAATACGCGCCGCGGGCCGAGCGGGCCGTCTGCGACGTGACGGGGAGCATGCGTGACCCGGTGGCCGCGATGCGCGAACACGCCCCCGAGCGCGAGCGGATGAGCCTGCACCCGCTGTTCGCCCCGGAGCGGGCACCGGGCAACGTCGCCGTCGTCACCGATGCGGGCGGCGACGTCACCGGGACCGTTCGCGAGCGACTCGCCGCCGCCGGCAACGAGGTGGTGGAGACGACGCCCGAGGAGCACGACGAGGCCATGGAGACGGTTCAGGCGAGCGCACACACGGCCGTGCTGGCGTTCGCCCTCGCCGCCGACGACGTCCCCGACCACTTCCAGACGCCCGTCTCGGCGGGCCTGTTCGACCTGGTCGACCAGGTGACCGAGGGCGAGGGACGCGTCTACGCCGACATCCAGGCGGCGTTCGACGGCGCCGACGACGTGGCGCGTGCCGCCAGCGACGTCGCGGACGCCGACGCCGAACGATTCGTCGAACTGTACGAGCGCCTCTCATGAACCCCGAACAGCGCGACCAGATCCGATCGAACGCGAAGTACCTCCGCAACGTCCGGCCCCTCGACCCCGAGGAGATAACGGACTACGTCGAGGGGCAACCACACCCCGCCGTCGTCCGGCAGGTCCTCCGCGAGGAGTCGTTCGACCTCGGCGTCGTCGAGCGCGAGGACGGCACCTTCGAACCCGCGCCCGAGGAGCCACTGAGCGTCTCCTTCCACGGCGTCGAGTCGTTCCCGGAACGCCACGCGGAGACGCTCGAGGACCTGCTCGTCGACGAGTTTGGCGTGGACTGGCCCGAGGGCGATAGCGGCGACCGACTCCGCGCACGGGTTCGGCAGGTCAAAGACCGGTACCTCCGGCAGGCCGACGTGCGGTACGACGAGTTGACCGCGCTCGGGTACGCCATCTACCACCTCCCCGACTACTACGCCGCCGCGCAGTACGTCCTGGCGGACCTGGCGCGGGAGGGGCTGCTGCCGAAACGGCTTCGAGTACTCGACGTGGGGGCCGGCGTCGGCGGCCCGGCGCTCGGGTTGCTCGACCTGGTACCGGACGACGCGCTGGTCGACTACCACGCCGTCGAACCGAGCGCCGCCGGCGACGTGTTCGAGAGTATGGTCGGGACGTACGGACCGAACGTCCGCACGGCCGTCCACCGGACGACGGCCGAGTCGTTCGACCCCGGGGAGCCGTTCGACCTCGTCCTGTTCGGCAACGTCCTCAGCGAACTCGACGACCCCGAAGCCGTCGTCCATCGGTACCTCGACGTCCTCGCCGAGGACGGGACGATGGTCGCACTGGCTCCCGCTGACCGCAACACGGCGACCCAGTTGCGAGAGGTCGAGCGGGCCGTCGCGGACCGCGGGCCGGCCACCGTCTACGCGCCGACCGTCCGACTGTGGCCCGGCGAGACGCCCGGTGGCGAGTCCTGGTCGTTCGACGTGCAACCGGACCTGGCCGTCCCCGCGTTCCAGCGCCGACTCGACGAGGCGGCGACGGACCCGGACCACGACCCCGGCGAGTTCGTCAACGTCGACGTCCAGTACGCCTACTCCGTCCTCCGCCTCGACGGGGAGCGACGGATCGAGGCGGAGGGGAGCCGCGAGTTCGCCGCGAAGATGGCCGACGGGGAGTCGCTCGTGACGAACCGGGTGAACCTCGTCGCGGTCAAACTGAGCGAGGACCTCTCCGAGGGCGGCAATCCGCTCTTCCTCGTCGGCGACGGCAGCCAGGACACCGACTTCTTCGCCGTCCTCACCGACGAGTCCGCGCTCAACGCCGACCTGACCGGGGCCGACTACGGGACGCTCCTCTTCTTCGAGAACGCGCTCGTGCTCTGGAACGACGACGAGGGCGCGTACAACGTCGTCGTCGACGGGGAGACGGTCGTCGACGCGGCGGCGGCCTAGCGACCGGGGACCACGAGCCGTCCGGTGTACGCGTCGCCGTCGGTGATCATCGCCAGCGGGCCGTGGGGGAAACACTCGAGTCGAACCGCCCCCGTCATCGTCCGCACCGCCTTCGCGAACGCCTCCCCGTAGCGGTTCCGGACGGTCGGTCCCGCGACGTGACGACCGGACAACTGCGCCCGGGCGGAGACGTCCCGGTGGACCAGGTCGAGCACCGGTCCGTCCCCGGAGAGGGTGAGCGGGTACGTCGACCCGTCGACGGCGTCCACGGCGTCGACGATGCGGGCGAGGGCGTCCGTCGTCGTCTCCACTACCGTCGGTGCCGGCGTCCCGTCCGGATGGTGGAACCGGCCGTCCTCGAACGTCTCCGGCATCCGCTCGGGCACCTCGGCCAGATAGTCCTCGTCCGGTAGCCGGTCGAAGCGGACGACGGTCTCGCCCGTCCGGACGTGCATCTCGGTCGTGAACCGCCCGTCCGGGTCACCGTACAGTTCGAACCTGACCTCGTCGGCGTCGCCGAGACAGGCGAGCAACTGGTCGACGTCGGTGACGCCGAGGAGCGCCTTGACCGGGCCCTCGCAGTGGAGCGTCACCTCGTCGAAGTACCCCTCGGAGAAGGACATGTACCCCGCAGGTGCCGTCTCCAGCGACCCCGCGGGCGTGTCCAGCCACCCGTCGCCCACGCGAAACAGCATCCGCTCGAAGTACGGTGCCGCCGCGTCCTCCGGCCAGAGCGCCGTCTGCCGCGCGGCGAAGACGTAGTTCCCCAACCCACCCGAGACGTTCGCGAGCAGTTCCACCATACCCGGTCGACGATACTGTGGGTTCGTTTATATGATGTTCGGTATTCAAGTCGACGCGTGAGTTAATATTTGTTAACCGGCTCCGTCACGGCGGTCGCGGGCGTCCGGAGTCGCACCCGGCACGCTTTTCGTCGCGACGGACACAGGGCGACCATGGACGGGAGCGAGCCGTCGATCCTGCTGACGAACGACGACGGCATCGAGAGCGTGGGCTTTCGCGCCCTCTACGACGCACTGGAGGACGTCGGCGACGTGACGGCGGTCGCGCCGATAGCCGACCAGAGCGCCGTCGGCCGGACCATCTCCCGCGAGGTGACGGTCCACGAGTACGACCTGGGCTACGCAATCGAGGGAACCCCCAGCGACTGCGTCGTCGCCGGCATCGAGTCCCTCGTCCCGGAGGCGGACCTCGTGGTCGCCGGCTGTAACGAGGGCGCCAACCTCGGCTCGTACGTCCTCGGCCGGTCGGGCACGGTGAGCGCCGCCGTCGAGGCGACGTTCTTCGACGTGCCGGCCATCGCCGTCTCCATGTACATCCCCGTCCGGGAAGACGCCGCCTTCGCCGACGTCGAGACGGACCCAGACAGCTACGCCGAGGCGGGGCGAGCGACGCGGTACCTCGTCGACAACGTCCTGCAGTCGGACGTCTTCGAGCGGTGTGACTACCTCAACGTCAACGCCCCCGTCGCGGAGTGGGGGCCGGCACCGATGGTCGTCACGGAACCGTCCACGGTGTACGAGATGGGCGCGGAGCGGGACGGCGAGGTCGTCACCCTCCACGACCGCATCTGGGAGCGGATGGCCGAGGGGGAGATCCCGGACCCGGAGGGGACGGACCGGCGGGCCGTCGTCGACGGGAACGTCAGCGTCTCGCCGCTGACCGCGCCGCACACCTGCAAGCACCACGACGCGCTCGACGCGCTCGCCGCGGCGTACGACCCGGACTGAATCGGGTCCGGTGGTAGCGTCCGATCGTGCCGGATCGACGTTCCGGAGAACTGAGCGAACACCGATAGGAAGGAGGAATTTCGGTTTCTTTTCCGTATCCCGGCACGATAGGGGACGGTTCGTCCGTCGATACCTGTTTCAGTTTCAATATATCAAGTTAGAATGGCTTAAGCCGCGCACGGACGAACGACGACGGTAATGGGGCTCCTCGACGAACCGCTGAACCGACAGGTCGTCGAACTGCTCGCACGGAACGCGGAACACGCCCGCGAGTTCGAATCGCGGTTCGACGACCTGCAGGAGGCCCAGCAACCCGAGGTGGTCACCGTCTGTTGCTCCGACTCGCGCGTCCTCCAGGACCTGCTGTGGGGAAACGAAGAACCCGGTCACGTGTTCACCTGCGGGAACATCGGCAACCGCGTCGTCCAGCGGACCGACGCCGGGACGGCGGTCTCGGGCGACGTCCTCTTCCCCATCCTGTACACCGGAACCGACGCCGTCGTCGTGGTCGGACACACCGGCTGTGGCGCGGTCACGGCGACGTACGATCATCTGACTGGCGACGAGTCCGAACCCGCCGGGATCGCTCACTGCATCGGCCTCCTCCGCCCGCATCTCGAACGCGGGACGGCGATGCTCCCGGACGGCCTCGACCGCGAGGCGGCCATCGACCGGCTCTGCGAGTACAACGTCGACGCACAGATAGAGTTCCTGCTGGAGAGCGACGACGTTCCGGACGACGTGTCCGTGATGGGCGTCGTGTACGACTTCCGCGACGTCTATCCCGGTCGGCGCGGCGAGGTACACGTCGTCAACGTCGACGGCGAGCGGTCAGTCGACGCGATGCGCGAGGACCATCCGGAGATAGCCGACCGGGTCGGACGACTCTGGGTGTACGAGACGCCGGACGACACCGGCGACGGTGGCACGTGAAGCCAGACGACCAGCGACGGGGAGCGGGGGACCGGAACGCTCAGTGGACGAGCGGCTTCGCCACCCGCGGTTCCCACTCCAGGTCGCCCTGGTAGTGGAACGCGGCCCCGTCCCGCTCAGGGTCCACCACGCTCAGGGAGAGCCACCCGTTGTCGAACAGTTCGGCCACCGACTCGTTGCGCCGCAGTATCTCGGTCACCCGCTCGACCGGGGCGTGGAGGACTGCCGTGAGCCGGAGGGGTCTGTGGTACGGCCGCTCGTCGTCGACCATGAGCGACTCGCGCGGCAGGCCGGTCATCAGGTCCCCGCCGTTGCCCTGTACGACGCCGACGTTGCCCCGCGGGTTCTGCGTGACCTTCGACCCGCTCCCGTAGACGGCGTTGTCCACGGTCGCGAAGTAGTACTGGCTGTTTATCCACTGGGTGACGACGAGCGGGCCCGTCACGATGGCCTCCAGCGCCTCACCGTCCGGGTCGGCGCTCCAGTCGTAGGAGTGGAGGAACGCCCGTCCGCCGAGGTCCCGGTCCGCGGTCAGCGACCGCGGGCCGACGACGAACGAGGCGTTGCCGGCGAGTCCCCACTCGGGGCGCGTCTCCGCCCAGTCGGCCGACCGGCGCTCCACGTCGCGGACGGCGTCGTCGGGGTCGCTCCCCGGCAGCGACTCGGCGCGCTCCCGGGCCGCACCCGTCCGCGCCTCCGAGAGGTCCTCACGCAGGCGTTCGAGGTCTTCGCGGTGGCTCTCTGGGACCTCGCCGTCGAACAGCGTTATCTCGTCCGTCGTGGTGTTGTGCTCGGCGGCGAGGAACACGGTGTCCCCCGGGATTTCGAACCCGCGGTCGCGAAGGGCGGACCGGACCTCGTCGTCGTTGCAAATGGCCGCCAGGACGCGGGCGTTGGGTCCGCCAGGGTTTCCCGCACAGGCACCGCAGTCGAGGCTCGACTCAAAGGGGTTGTTCGCCGTCTCGCTCGCGTGGCCCGTGAAGACGACGAGGCGGGCGAACTCCTCCCAGCCCGTGAGGTCGAACAGCGTCTCGGCGTAGCCGACCTTCTCTTCCAGGGTCATCCCCCGCGGGAGGTCGGCGTCCCCGTCCGAACCGTCGACCCGGTCGAGGGTGGGCACACAGAACTCCGCGGGCGACGGGACGCGGTCGTCGGCGGCGGCGGACGCGTCGGCGACAAGCGACGGGAACAGGGTCCGCGCCGCCATCGCCGCGCCGTAGGCGGTTCCGCCGCCCTCGACGAAGGTGAACGCGGCGGCCACGTTCGACTTGAGCGACTTGAGGTGTTTCCGCGCGGCCGTCGCCAGGCCCGTCCACCGGTCGTGAGCCGTCGCATCCTCGTAGCGGTCGGGGTCGGGGCGGTCGTCGACGCGGTGTCGCGGTTCGACTATCGGCGGACAGGCGTCGACCGCGACGTCGGCGTCGTAGGGGCGGTGGCGCATCGGCACGCCGAAGAAGCCCGCGTAGCCGACCGTCTCGTAGGGCCCGGCGTCCTCGACGTGACGGCGGATCACCTCAGAGCGCGTGTCGATGCAGAACACCAACTGGGCGGCCGGCCGTTCGGACGCCTCGGCACCCGTCACCGACGCCGATTCGTCCCGGTCGAGGTCGCTCCTGTCGAGGCCGGAGACGAGACGGTCGCGGTAGCTCTTCTCCCACGCCGTCAGCCACGCTTCGGCCAGTGGAACGTCGTCGCCGTCGCCGGCTTCGACGCCGGCCCCCTCCGCGGCGTCGTCGGGTTCGATGGGCGCGTCCAGCAGGTCGGCCAGGGTCAGGCGCACCGCCAGATAGTCGCGCAGCGAGACGGGGCACGCCTCCTGCCACGGTCCCGGGTTCCCGTCGGCCCGCTCCTTGACGAACCCGGTCCACCCCGGCAGCGCGGCGAGGTGGAGTTCGAAGATGGACTCCCAGCGTCCCTGGGGGTAGTCGCTCAGGACGGCCTCCAGCGCGCCCGCCGCGGTCCCAGGGAGGTCGGACGGGTCGTCACAGCCGGGCACGTCGCCGTCGTGGGGCGCGAGCTTGCGCCAGGCGGCGTAGAACCCCTCCTCGCGGCGCGGCATCGACCACTGGGCGCGCCCCTGGTCGAGGAACGCGGCGAGCCACTTCGACAGGACGCGGTCGACGGTCTCCGTCGCGGAGTCGGTATCGACGCCACGCCCCGACTCGGCCGCGGCCATCTCGTCGAGCAAGTCCTCCGGGTCCCGGGTGACGCCGCGGGGCGCGAGTTCCTCCGTCAGAACGTCCGGGTCGATGCGGCCCTCCTTCCAGGCGCGACGGAACGTCGACGCGCGCGGAAATCCCCGGCCGCCGAACAGCCGTTCGGCCTCCTCCACCGCCCGGTGGAACGGCCGGTCCTCGAACCCCGCCAGGGGGTTGGCGGTGACGAAGGAGTGCAGCGGCCACACCGATCCGACCGTCTCGGCCGCGCGTTCGATACCGTCGTCGACGGCGTCAGTGTCAAGCGTCATCGTACTCCTCCTTGCTTGTGAGAAGGGTCTCCGGGTGCGGTTGCGAGAGGTTCAGCAGCGCGACGTAGAGGCGGTCGCTGGCACGGTGCCAGCCGAACTCCGTCGCTAGGTACGCCAGCGCGAACAGGCCGGCGACGGCGACGTGGATGGCCGTCAGTTCCGTCGGCGCGACGGCCATCGGGACGTCCGCAAGCACCGCCGAGAGCGCGTCGAACAGCGCGGCGTACACGCCGATAGCGACGAGGACGACAGCGGGGAGACCGACGAGCCTGAGCGCCGGCGAGAGCGTCGTCCGCCGGAGGACGTCGCGGGACGCGTGCAGGGTCGTCAGCGCCACGACGAGCGTGAGGACGAGTCCGCTGTTTGGCTCCGTCCCCTTCCCCGTGAGCACGGCAAACAGGGCCGCGCCGCCGGCGGCCGTGAGGAGGCCGACGGCGACGCCCGTGAGGGTCGGGCGACCGCGCTCAGCCTTGCCCGGCGTCGTCCGCTCGACGGCCGCGCCCGACGAGAGGAACAGGTACGCCTTGTAGAAGCCGTGGAGCACGAGGTGGGCGATGGCGGCGGCGAAGAAGCCGAGTCCGCACTGGAGGATCATGAAGCCCATCTGCGCGACGGTCGAGGCCCCGAGTTCGCGCTTGACGTCGGTCTGGACGAGCAACAGCGCCTGTCCGAACAGGGCGCTGAACGCGCCGACCACGACGACGGCGGACGCGACGGCGGCGTCGGCGGCGACCAGTGGGGCGAACCGGGTCAACAGGATTCCTCCCGCGTTGACGAAGCCGGCGTGCATCAGGGCCGAGGCCGGCGTGGGGGCCGTCATCGACGACAGCAGCCAGCGATGGAAGGGGAACAGGGCCGACTGCACCGTCGCCGCGAGGACGAGGGCACCGGCGGCGACCAGCACGACCGTCTCCGGGAGGCTTCCGACGGCGCGCGTGATGGCCGTTATCGAGGTTTCGCCCGTCGCCCACGCGAGAACGGCAAGACCGAGCGCGAGCAGTCCGCTGCTCGCGAGGAAGTACCGGCGAGCGGTCCCGGCGGCCGCCCGCGCCCCCGACCACTCGCGGACGTGGCCGACGAGCGAGGCCATCACCAGCCCCATGACCAGCCACGCCGCCGCGAAGAGGGCGACGTGGTCGGCCGCGGCCATCGCCAGGACCGCCAGCGTGAACGCGAAGACGCGACCGAAGAACCGGTCGATCCGCCGGTCACCGACCATGTAGCGGCGGGAGTAGCTGTGGACGATACCGCTGAAGAACGTCACCACGACCCAGGTGACGGCGGTCAGTCCGTCGACGACGACTGCGCCCGGGACGACCCACGCGGGGCCGCCCCCGACGGACCGCGCGAGCACCCCCAGGCTGGCGAGAAAGAGCGCCCAGACCGCCGCGATCGACGCCCGGGGAACGGCCGAGGACGGCGGCGTCGCTGTCTCGGCGAGCGGTGCGGGGTCGTTCGGTCCTGTGTGCCCTGGCATCGTTCGAACTCCGTGTTCGACCAGCACGTGGCCCCGTTCGTGACCGGGAGCCGGAAGAGCGGGAGTGTCACACGAACTGGTCGTTCTCACCGTAACAAATCACGGTTTGATTATTATATGCTTCGGTATTACCAGACTGTTCGTATGACTCGGATGAAAGAACGTTATGGTTATCCCACTGACGGACGGCGTTCGACGGACCGCGACCGACGGTCCGGCGCGTCACTCCGAGGAGAAGTCGTCGAAGGGCGTCGTCTCGTGGCTGCGGACGAGCACCTCGTCGGCGACGGTGAGCCCCATGTCGAGGAGCTTCTGTGCGACCGGGGTGATGTCGTCGTCCGTTTCGCCGATGGCGGTCACGAGCAGGTTCCGCTCACCGGTGACCAGTTCCTGGACGGAGACGACGCCGGAGATGTCCAGAACGTCGTCGATGAGGTCGCCGCGCTCGGGAATCGGCGCGGTACAGAACAGCAACATCCGAAGCGGGTACCCCGACCGCTGGTAGTCGACGTCGGCGCTGTACCCCTTGACGACGTCTTCGGATTCCAGCCGCTGGATGCGCTTGCGAACCGTGCTCGACGAGGCGTCGGTCCGCTCGGCTATCTCGCCCGAGGAGAGGTTCCGCGCGTCCTCCTGCAGCGCGTGGAGTATCTCCCGGTCGGTCGCGTCGAGCTCGTAGTCCGTCATACTCCACCCTTCCCCCCGGATCACATAAGGGACTTCGGCTGGGCCCGATGCCGTGGCCTCTCCTCGGCGTCGAGCGACGATAGTTTACCTGCGAGTTGCGAACGGGCCGTCTGATGAACTCGAAGGGGTGGCTCCAGCGGCACCAGGTCGCCGTCTACGCGGCCTTCGGCTTCCTCGCCGTCGGCGTCGGAACGGGTCTTCCGCGCCCGGCGACGTCCCTCGAACCACTCGTCGACCCGGTGCTGGCCGTCCTGCTCTACGTCACGTTCCTTGAGATCCCGTTCGTTCGCCTCCGCCGCGCGTTTCGGAACGGGCGGTTCGTCGCCGCGGCGCTGGGGATAAACTTCCTCGTCGTCCCCGTCGTCGTCTGGGGACTCACTCGGTTCCTCCCCCGGCGGCCAGCGATTCACGTCGGCGTGTTTATGGTGCTGCTCACGCCGTGCGTGGACTACGTCATCACGTTCTCCGAACTCGCCGGTGGCGACGCCGAGCAGGTTACCGCGACCACGCCGACGCTGATGCTGGTTCAACTGCTGTTGCTCCCGGTGTATCTCTGGCTGTTCGTCGGCGCCGAGGTCGCGGCTATCGTCGAAGCAGGACCGTTCGTCGAGGCGTTCCTGCTGATCATCGCGCTCCCCCTGACGCTCGCGTGGCTGACCGAAGCGTGGGCTGACCGGTCGTCGGGAGGCGTGGCCTGGCGAGAGACGATGGGGTGGTTGCCGGTGCCGGCGATGGGCGCGACGCTGTTCGTCGTCGTCGCGTCGCAACTCCCCCGGGTGCAGGGCTCGATCGAGCAGATCGCGGTCGTCGTCCCCGTCTACGTCGCGTTTCTCGTCGTCGTGCCGCTACTCGGCCGATTCGCGGCCGGAGTACTGGGAATGGACGTCGGTGAGAGTCGGGCGCTCGTGTTCACGTCGGTCACTCGTAACTCGCTGGTCGTTCTACCTCTGGCACTCTCGCTCCCGGCGGCCTATCGGCTGGTTCCCGCCGTCGTCGTGACGCAGACGCTCGTCGAACTGGTCGGGATGGTCGCGCTCACGCGAATCGTACCCGGGTGGCTCGTCCCGGATTCGCCGAAGCGGAGTTCGCTTTCGAAACTCGTCAGCCGAGAGTGAGACGTCGACGGACCCCCGCTTCGGTGGCCGAGTGGGATTAGACCCGATTCAACCGCAGTAATTTCGCTCAAATCGTCAATTTCGACCGTAGCCGATTCCAAACTCTCGGCCAGCGATCACACGGAGAAATCATTTACCTCAAGCATCCACCATTGCCGGTTGAACCGCACCGTTGTCGAGTAGCTCGCCGTCGAACGTCACCAGTGTCGCGTCGACGTCCTCAGCAAGCGCAAGGAGCACGCAATCCAAAGTGTAGAGGAGCGACTCGCGCTGTTGGCTATAGGCCGTAATCTGGTCGCTGATTTCCGGAGCGTACACGTCTACTTCATCGTAGATATCCTCCAGAATTCGCTCGACCCGCTCCTGTTCGACCTGTTTCTTCTTGCTCATGACGGACTGAATTTCCATCAAGTTCAGTATCGACGTACAGAATTCGTGGTCCCGATTCAGAAAATCAGTGGCTTCTTCGCCGCGTGACGGCTCGTCTGTGAGGCTGGCGACGAATACGTTCGCATCGACGAGTACTTTCGTCACGGCTCTCGCTCTCTCCGAACTGCTGCAACGGAGTCGACGTCCACGTCGGCCAATCGACCGGATAGAAGGTTACCTAACCTGACCGGGCCATCATCTGATTCGTCAGACGGGTCAGTGGAATTTGGCGGCTCGGCGTAACTTCCCATACGTTTCAATGTTGGTCAGAACGGTAAAATAGTTTCTACGAATAGCCGAGATGAAGATTCAACGAGCACTTCTTTGCCCACCTTGTATCAGTCGGAAGATTTAGAGCAATCTTCATTCGTCGAGGCTACTCCGACTCCCCTTCGACGCGCTCGCGTGCGCTCTCGTTGATTCTGTCGGCAATATTGGCGACGTCGCTCTCGCTGAGTTCACTCCCGGACGTGAGTTCGTCCATCACTTCGAGGGCCTCGATTTTCTCCTGAATGGCCTGTCGCGTGACCTCACTCCAATTGATTTCCGGGTGCCGCTCCATCCGGTCTTTGAGGTCGTCATCGACGTTGACGGTGATGCTGGGCACACAGAAACCTATTCATACACAGAATATTGTGCCTTTCGGTGAATCATCGATCGTCGTCGGGGAGTGGATTCCCGCTGGTCTACCGACGAACGGCAGCGCAGTTATCGGAAACGAGATGTAGCGAGTGGTTCGCGTACGAAAGCCTGAAAAGCGGATTTCGACTACCGACTCTCCCGCTGCTCGACCTTGTTCAGTTCTCAGACTGGTGTAACAGATTTTGTATGCTTTGCTGCTTTCTCCCTGTAGTCAGCGGATGATGGTTTTAGCGATACCGCAAAGAGAGTACCAAAACCATATTATTCATACTATGTGATTTCGCAATATGGAAGATGATGAGAGAGATGTTATCGACCAGCTTGGACGGCTTCTTGTCGTCGTTGCGCTTGTGTTTTTCGTCGCCCCTCTTGCGATAGGGCTTTTTCTCAGTATACTTGGGTTAAGTCTTCGACCGCTCTACGTCATTCTACTGAGCGGTGTAATTGTGTATGGGCTATTGTATTTCCACTACGACCAACATCTTCACGAAGTTATTTGAACGGCTATCAGTAGCAGAGTTGCGACTGCCTCAACGCGGTGCCCCTCGTTGAAAGTGAGACATGTCGTGCTACTCGCTACCGAGACTCACGTTGCTCAACTTTGTTCAGTTCGATCAGCAGTCGGAAGATGGCCTTCACGAGGTTGGAGTCGACGTCGAACTGCTCGGCGTTCTCGCCGGCGCGGTCCATCACGGCCTGCTCCTGCTCCTCGTCTGTCGTCGGCAGGTCGCGTTCGTCCTTCACCTGGGCGATGGTGTCGGCGACGTACGTTCGCTGAGCGATGAGTTCGACGATTTCGCGGTCGATGCTCCGTATCTCCTCGCGCAGTTCGTCGAGGTCCATGTCGTCGGGGTTCTGGCTCATAGTATCTGTGTTCCCTCCGTCTGCGTGGTCGTCAGCCAGGTCCGGCCCGGTCGCTCGCTCCAGTACTCCCGGACCTGTTTGAGCGCGGGCCTCGGCCCGACCGCGGTGAACGACGGCCCCGTACCCGAGAGCGAGACGCCCTCGACCTGGCGGAGCGCCTCCACGAGCGGTTCGGGGTCGAACCCGAGCGCCGCACAGAAGGCGAAGCCGTTGACCGTCATCGCGCGCCGGTAGTCGCCGTCGAGAGCGAGGTCCTCAACGAGGCGGGCCATCGGCGCTATCTGCTTGCAGCGCCGGACGTCGGCGTCCGCGCTGAACGACTGCTCCGGCGGCGTCCACACGAGCACGTCCCAGTCGACCTCCTCGCGCTGGAGTAACTCGTCGTCGTCGTTGTTGGTGACCGTGACGCCGCCGAGCATCGACGCGGAGGCGTCGTCGAACGCGCCGGTCGCCGTGACGCCGACGTCCCGGGCGGCCGTCACGCCGAGGCGGGCGGCGTCCTCGCGCGTCGTCCGGTCCCCCTTCCCCAGCGCGTCCAGCGTCGCGAGCACGGTGGCGTTCGCGGCCGCGCTGGAACTCTTCAGTCCCGACGCCATCTGGACGTCGCTCTCCGTTCGGACGGACGCGCCGGCGTACCCCTCCCCGTCGTACGCGTCGAGCACGTACTCGACGCAGGTCTCCACGAGGCGCGTGTCCGCGTCCGGCACGCCCGCGACTTCGCCGTCGATTCCCTCCCCGTCCGGGAACAGGTCGACGGTCGCCGTCGTGTACTCGTCGATGGCGAACGCCGACCCGACGCCGGTCGAGAGGGCGTTGAGGACCGTCCCGGCGGCGGGAGCCGATGCCTTCCCCTGCATTGGGTGAGTGTCCCGCGCGGCGGTATTTACCTGTGGCGGTCACGGTTCGGACGCTCTGGCCCGCAAGCGAGTACGGATAGTGTGGCCGATGCAGACAGCGCTGTTCACGAACGAGCGACCTCACGATATCCGTCCCACACGGATAGTACGAGAAAGATTGCTATCGAGGCGACGAAGATTGGTGTGCCGTTCGAGTTCGGGAAAAACACACGATACGTCGTAAACCCGCCGATAGCGGCGATCAAGGCCTTCGCGAAGAGCCACGAATCGGACTCCATCCCTGGTCTTCGTCTATGGCCCGAGACAAATAATCTATCTGGTCAATACACACACCCACTGAGCGGCAGTTTCACGCGGAAGCAGATTCAAATGTCCACAGGTCTCGAACGCGTCGCTTTTGACGGTTCACTCGCAACGACCGGGTATGAGCGCCCGCAACGACGTCGCCCCGGACACGCTCGGCGTCGAACTGACGGAGGACGGCATCGCCGTCGAGTACACGGACGGGCGGACCGTCTTCTACCACGGCGTCCCGCAGAAGGCCGAGGGGTCGGTCCGGACCGCGCCGGCGAAGGACACCCACGTGCTCGTCACTGACCCGACGGAGACACAGGGCATCCTCGTCTACGTCAACGACCTGAACACGCACGACGACATCCTCGAGGACACCGGGGTCGGCCGGATCATGCTCGACGACGAGGAGGACGAACTGTTCCCCGGCGTCGTCGTGCGGGACGAGCAGATGCGCGTCGAAGTCGACGTCGACCCGGAACAGGTCGACGGCCGGGTGTTCGTGTTCGAGGAAGACGAGATGGGCGAGCGGAGTTACGAGATAGTGTCCGAGGAGTCCGCCGACGCGAACGAGGAGTGATCAGACCACCCGTTACCGACGCTACTGAATGTAGGAGGGTTCCTCCGAGTCACAGTTGACCTCGTGTTGCTTCGCGTCCCCCTCGTCGTCGAACATGAGGCCGCAGTGTTCGCACTTGAACCACGTCATATCGTCCCGCTCCGTTTGGACGACCATGTGACGTGATGGGCCGGCCAGCGGTATAGTCATTACTCCGACCGGACGGAACGCGAAACCTCAAGGCGCGCGGTTCCCAACGCGGGGACATGAGCGGCCCGAACACGGCAGGTGTCGAACTCACCGTCGAGGGGGCCAACAAGCGGGACGCCGGGCGCGGCATCGCCCGCCTCCCCGAGTCCGCGCGGAGCAGACTCGGCGTCCTGAGCGGCGACCCCGTCATCGTCGAGGGCGACCGGCGGACCGTCGTCAAGGTGTGGCCCGCCGACGAGAGCGGGAACTTCGTCCGCGTCGACGCCGACACGCGGGCGAACGCCGGCGTCAACATCGGCGACGCGGCCACCGTCCGGAACGCCACGGTGAACGACGCGACGACCGTCACGGTCCAGCCAGCGGAACCCCTCCCCGGCAACGAGTCCTACGAGTACACGGTCCGTGAGCGCCTGGTCGATAGACTGGTCCAGGCCGACGAGCGGGTCCACGTCGACGGCCTCGGGACGTTCCTCGTCCGGTCGACGTCCCCCGACGGGTCGGTGCGCGTCTCCGACGACACGCGCCTGACCGTCCTCCCCTACGCCGGCGACGAGGCCGACTCGCGCACGGCGCAACCGGACCGGAGCGGCGACGCGAACCCCTCGCCCGAGGACGCGGAGATAGACGTCTCCTACGAGGACATCGGCGGCCTCGACGAGGAACTCGACCTGATACGCGAGATGATCGAGGTGCCGCTCTCCGAACCCGAGCGGTTCCGGCGACTGGGCATCGACCCGCCCAGCGGCGTCCTCCTGCACGGGCCGCCGGGGACGGGCAAGACCCTGATCGCTCGCGCCGTCGCCAACGAGGTGGACGCCTACTTCGACACCATCTCGGGACCCGAAATCGTCTCGAAGTACAAGGGCGAGTCCGAGGAGCGACTCCGGGAGGCGTTCGAGCAGGCCGAGGAGAACGCGCCGGCCATTCTCTTCATCGACGAGATAGACTCCATCGCCGGCGCGCGCGACGAGGACGCCGACATGGAAAACCGGGTCGTCGCCCAGTTGCTGACGCTGATGGACGGCCTGGAGGACCGCGGCCGCGTCGTCGTCATCGGCGCGACGAACCGCGTCGACACGGTCGACGAGGCGCTCCGGCGCGGCGGCCGCTTCGACCGCGAGATAGAGATCGGCGTCCCGGACGAGGGCGGCCGGCGGGAGATTCTGGACGTCCACACCCGGGAGATGCCCCTCGCGGAGGACGTGGACCTGGACCGCATCGCCAGTCAGACCCACGGCTTCGTCGGCGCGGACCTCCAGTCGCTGACGACGGAGGCGGCGATGGACGCGCTAAGGCGCGAGCAGGAGGACCCCGACGTCTCCCGCGAGGACTTCGAGGCGGCGCTGGCGGCGGTCGACCCCTCCGCGATGCGCGAGTACGTCGCCGAGTCCCCGACGGTCACCTTCGACG
The DNA here is from genome assembly GCA_964565905.1 of uncultured Halobacteriales archaeon. GTDB lineage: Archaea > Halobacteriota > Halobacteria > Halobacteriales > Haloarculaceae > Halomicrobium. Next base: position 7,465 of record CAZMGU010000005.1, on the reverse strand, counting down.
ACGTCGGCGGCCTCGACGCGGCGAAGGAGACGCTCACCGAGGCCGTCGAGTGGCCGCTCGTCTACGGACCGTTGTTCGACGCCGCGAAGACCGACCCGCCCACGGGCGTGTTGCTGTACGGGCCGCCGGGCACCGGGAAGACGCTCCTGGCGCGGGCCGTCGCCGGCGAGAGTGGCGTCAACTTCGTCCACGTCAACGGCCCCGAACTGCTCGACCGCTACGTGGGCGAGTCGGAGAAGGCCGTCCGCGAGGTGTTCGACCGCGCCCGCCAGACCGCGCCGAGCATCGTCTTCCTCGACGAGATAGACGCCGTCGCGGGCCAGCGCGGCGAGACCCACGAGGTGACCGAGCGCGTGGTGTCGCAACTGCTGACCGAACTCGACGGGATGAGCGAGAACCCGAACCTGGTCGTCCTCGCCGCGACGAACCGGCGCGAGGCGCTGGACGACGCGCTGCTCCGCCCCGGCCGCCTGGAACAGCACGTCGAGGTGCCGAACCCGGACGAGGCGGCCCGGCGGAAGATACTCGACGTCCACACGACCGGGAAACCGCTGGCCGACGACGTCGACCTGGACCGACTCGCGGACGTCACCGACGGCCGCTCGGGGGCCGACCTCGAGGCGCTGGTCCGCGAGGCGTCGATGCGCGCCATCCGCGAGGTAGCGGGGGAGGCGAGTCCGGAGGAGGCGAACGAGCGGGCCGACGACGTGGTCGTCCGGACGGAGCACTTCGACGACGCGATGGACGGTCTCGACTGGTCGTAACGCCGTCCGCACCTCCCACACGACGCGGTGCCGGACGCCCTCGACGGACACTTTTTGCCCGTGCGCGACCAACTTCGGGCCATCGTGAGCACACCAGGAGACGGTCCGTCGCCGCTGTACGTCGACGGCGAGTGGACCGACGGCGAGGGGACAGAGACGTTCGACAGCCTGAACCCGGCCACGGGCGAGACGCTCCGGACGTTCCGGCGCGGGACCGAGGCGGACGTCGAGCGGGCAGTCGAGGCGGCCGCGGCGGCCGAGGAGGAGTGGCGCGAGTTGTCGTACGTCGACCGCGCGGAGTACCTCTGGGACATCTACCACGAACTCAGGGACCGCCACCGGGAACTGGGGGAGATAGTGACGCGGGAGTGCGGCAAGGAGATAAGCGAGGGGAAGGCCGACGTCACCGAGGCCTGGCACATGGTCGAGTGGGCGGCCGGCAACGCGCGCCACCCCCACGGCGACGTCGTCCCCTCCGAAATCGCCAGCAAGGACGCCTACATGCGGCGCAAGCCCCGCGGCGTCGTCGGCTGTATCACCCCGTGGAACTTCCCCGTCGCCATCCCGTTCTGGCACATGGCCGTCGCCCTCGTCGAGGGCAACACCGTCGTCTGGAAGCCCGCCGAGCAGACGCCGTGGTGCGGCCAGATCGTCGCGGAGATGTTCGAGGACGCCGGCATCCCCGACGGCGTGTTCAACATGGTCCAGGGCTTCGGCGACGCCGGCAACGCCATCGTCGAGGCGGACGTCGACACGGTCCTCTTTACGGGCTCCGCGGAGGTCGGCCTCCAGATAGCCGACGAGGTGGGCGGCGAACCGGGCAAACTCGCGGCCTGCGAGATGGGCGGGAAGAACGCCGTCGTCGTCACCGAGGCGGCGGACCTCGACGTCGCGGTGAACTCCGCCGTCCTCTCCAGTTTCAAGACGACGGGCCAGCGCTGCGTCTCCTCGGAGCGCCTGATCGTGCACTCGGACGTCTACGACGAGTTCAGGGAGCGCTTCGTCGAACTGGCCGATCGGGTCGCCGTCGGTGACCCCCTCGACGAGGGGACGTTCATGGGCCCCGTCATCGACGAGAGCATGGTCGAGAAGTTCGGGAAGTACAACGACCTCGCCCGGACCGAGGGCGCGAACGTCCTCGTCGACCGCGAGGAACTCGACCCGGAGGAGATTCCCGAAGGCCACGAAGGGGGTCACTGGGTCGGCCCGTTCGTCTACGAGATCGAGTACGACACCGACCTCCGCTGTCTGAAGGAGGAGGTGTTCGGTCCCCACGTCGCGCTCGTCGAGTACGAGGGCGACGTCAACCGCGCCATCGAAATCCAGAACGACACCCCCTACGGCCTCGCCGGCGCCATCATCTCGGAGGACTACCGCCAGATAAACCGCTACCGCGACCGGGCGGAACTCGGCCTCGCCTACGGAAATCTCCCTTGCATCGGCGCGGAGGTGCAACTCCCCTTCGGCGGCGTGAAGAAATCGGGCAACGGCTACCCGAGCGCGCGCGAGGTCATCGAGGCGGTCACCGAGCGGACGGCGTGGACGCTCAACAACTCGAAGGAGATTCAACTGGCCCAAGGGCTGTCGGCCGACATCGCGACGGAGGAGTAGCCGCTCCCGGTCGGTGACGCGACTCGGGGAGCGAGTCGAGTGGCGATGGCGCGATGCTGGCGCCCGGGAGGGCGGACCGACACTGCCCAGGTGCGGTCCGCGTCCCGGGGCCGCCAGCGAGTTGCGAGGGAGGCTGTCCGGACAGCCTTTCGGGCGCGCGTCGCCGTGGCCGAGCAGCGAGACGGGTTTGCGCCGGCGATGACGTGAAAAGCGCCTTGCCGGCAGTGGATTATGTAGCCCCTTTCGTTATAAAGCTCCGGGTTATCTCCTGTCGGCGAGCGCGGGAAACTCGGCTCGGACGTCCTCTACCCGCTCGGGTGACAGTTCCGCGGTGACGACGGCCGACTCGTCGCTCGCGCTCGCGAGCGCCGTCCCCCAGGGGTCGTACACCGTCGAGCGGCCGAGCAGGGTCGCCTCGTCGAACTCGCCGACGCCGTTGGCGGCGGCGACGTACAGTTGGTTCTCGACGGCGCGGGCCTGCGGGAAGAGGTTCCAGTGCTCGACGCGGGGGTAGGGCCACGCGCTGGGGACGAGGACGAGCGTCGCGCCCGCGTCCACGAGGCGGCGGTAGAGTTCGGGGAACCGGAGGTCGTAACAAGTCGTCACGCCGATGGTGAACCCGCCCAGGTCGGCCGTCCCGACGGACTCGCCGGGGACGAGCAGTTCCGACTCGGCGGAGCCGTAGCCGAACAGGTGTCGCTTCCGGTAGACGAGGCGTCGCTCCCCGTCGGCGTCGAAGAGGACGGCCGCGTTCGCGAGTCCCTCGTCGGCGGGCGTCTCGAACCCGGCGACGGAACTGGCGGCCAGGTCCTCGACGACGGTGCCCGCGAGGACGGCCACGTCGTGCTCGACGGCCGTCTCGCGTATCCGCGTGAGCGTCTCGCCGTCGAGCGACTGTGCGTTGCGCGCGTACGAATCGAACGCGAAGTAGCCGACGTCGAACAGTTCCGGGAGGACGACCAGGTCCGCCCCGCGGTCGGCGGCGTCGACGACGGCGTCGAGCGCGCGCCGCCGGTTGTCAGCGACCGCGGCGGCTTCGACGCGAATCTGTGCGAGCGCGACGTTCACGGCTCCTCCTCGAGGTCCGCGCGGAGCGCCGTCTCGAGGTTCGCCAGTTCGCGGTCGAGGTTGCGCTTGAAGAACCGCTCCACGCCGGGGAGGCGTCCGTCGACGACGAACGTGTTGGTCAGTCGCGTGCCGCCGTCGACCGGTTCGAGTTCGTGTTCGCCGCTGACCCGCATCACCTTCGACTTGCCCGTGAACTTCACGAACTCGGGGGGTCGTCGCTCGACGTCCTTCGTCTCGACTGTTATCGTCCGGTCGATGACGGGAATCGGGAGGGAGACGTGCCACGTCGCCGACCCGTCGTCGTGGACCTCCCAGTCCTGGATGACGGTTATCGGTGAGGCGCGCCTGTCCGGGTCCGCGATGAACTCCCACACCCGTTCCGGGGACGCGTCGACGACTAGCTCTCGCTCGACCCGGATCGTCATACGTGGCACTCGGAGGTGCGTACCGAAAAAACCGCCGAACTAACTGAGCGTGACCCGCCAGGTCGTCGACCGGGCGCGACCCCACTTCTCGATGTCGACTTCCTCGGCCTCCTCCGCGAGGCGGGGGAGACGGGCCCCGACCTGCTTTGAAGACAGGCCGAGCTGGCTGGCGATGTTCTTCGCGCGGAAGTAGCTCTCCCCGCGCGCGACGCTATCCCGGAGATAGTCGATGATGCGGCGGTCTTCCTCGCTGAACTCGCCCATACCTACGGTAGGTGATCGAAGCCCTTAACGGTTCCTTTCGTTCACGTGCGGGACTCAGTTATCGTAGACGTGGAGCGCTGCGACGGCGAGTCCGGCGGCTAGGAGCGCCAGGCCGAACGCGAGGCCGCCGTTCACCTGGGTGGCCCGCGCCGCCTCGCCGGCGGCGTGGTTGACAGCGTACGTGTATCCGAGGACGGTCGTCGCGACCGCTGCGCCGACGGCGACCAGCGAGAAGAGGACGCCGAGGCCGAGGCCGAGGTCGGTCCGTGTCGTCGTTGCCATGGGGGTAGCTTCCGGAAGGGTTCACTTAGTTCATTCGTCAGGGAACGCTACTCGATCCGGGTGTGTTCGGACTGCTCGTCGAGCGCGAGGTTCGTCGCTATCTCGGCGTTCCGGACGGCGAACCCCGCCGTCTGCTGGAGGCTGACGAGCACCTCGCGCACCTCCAGCAGGCTCTCGTTCGACATCTCCGGCAGGTCGTGGAGTATCTCGTGTTCGCGGTCGTCGACGGCCCCGTACTTCTCGCGGACGTCGATGGCGAGGTCATAGTCGCGCTCGACGGCCGCCTGCACCGCGAGTTCCGTTATCTCGTTGACCTGGTCGGTGAACTCGCGGATGCGACGCATCGTGGAGGAGTCGACCGAGAGCGTGTGGTCGTCGGCCTCCAGGGCGATTTCCGCGATGTCCTCGGCGTTGTCGGCCGTGAGTTCGAGGTTCTTCGCTATCGAGCGGTAGCCGATCAGGGGGAAGCCGTCCTCGAGGCCGACCGCGCGGGCGAGGTTCGGGTTCTGGTAGGCGGTGAAGATGAGACGGAGCAACAGGACGAATATCTTGTTGGCCTGTCGCTCCCGGTTGAGCGCCCGCTGGGCCAGGTCGGGGTTGTGGTTCGCGAGGGCCTTGACCGCCTCGTTTCGCATCGTGCTGCCGGTCGATTCGAGCCGTTCCAGCAGGTTGTCGAGCGTGAAGTCCTCCGGGTCGACGGAACAGCGGATGGCGATCCGGTCCGGGGTCTCCTCGATGACGCCCAGTCCCATCAACTGCGTCTCGGCGTTGTAGACGGCGTTGATGTGGGCCGAGTCGAGCGTCTCCCCCTCGGGGGCCTCCACATGGATGATGCGCCGGCCGAGGACGTACTGGGCGACGATGGCGCGTTCGACCGCGTCGGCGTCGAGGTTCTCGGCGTAGATGACCGCCTCGGAGTCCTCCGACTGGACCGACTCCGGGAGGACGGTGAGCGTCCCCTTCCCGCCCATCCTGAGTGACACTTCGTCGCCTTTCTCGACGTCGTGGGCGCTGGCCCACTCCGCCGGGAGCGTCATGGCGAGCGTCGACGGACCCAGCCGCTGCACTTTCCGCGTTTCCATACGTCCTAGGAGGGAGGCAGACGACCTTAATCCTATCCATACCCCCTAAATCGTGCCGGGCGATGTTGGGGAGAGTGCAGTCGACCCGCCCCGAACTGCCCGATCGGTCAGTTCCGGTCAGACGACCTCCATCAGGCGGCGCTCGAACGTCCCGACCCGGACCCGGATCCAGCCCCGCAGTTCCTCGTCGAGGTCGGGATCACCGGTGTCCACCTTGAGCGTCCCGGTCGAATCGAGTTTCCCGCGAGAGGCGACCACCTCCACGTCGCACCGGCGGATCACCGCGGGCGAGAGTTGCTGGTTGCCCCGGCCGAAGACGAACCCCTGTCCCCCGATGGGCGAGACGACGACGACGTTCTCCTCCCCGAGCGCGTCGAGGATATCGCTCTCCGCCCCGTCGCGGACGAGCACCTCGCCGTCGCGCCAGACGTCGACTCCCAGTGGCGTCCCTTCGAAGCCCAGCGCCTCCTCGATTGCACCGACCGTACTGCCCGGGCCGAAGACGTAGGTGACGCCCTCGCGCACCTCGTCCGCGAACCCCTGGGCGAGCGTCTCGACGGTGCCGCCGCCGAGTTGCTTCGAGGACTGGCGCTCCTCGGCGACCGGGACGGTCGCGACCGCCCGGAGTTCCGTGTGGACCTCGCCCTCGCGGTACCGGTCCTCGTCGACGTCGTTGACCTCGGCCCGTTCGGTGTCGGTGAACGTCGCCGCCACGTGGCCCGCCGCCCGCGGCGAGACGGCGAACACCGACGAGTATATCTTGACGCCCGCGGGCACGCCGAGCATCGGGACGTCCGCGCCGGCCGCGTCCAGCGCTTCGGCCACGTCCGCGGCCGTCCCGTCGCCGCCGACGAACAGGACCAGGTCGACGCCGGCGTCGGCCAGCGCTCCGACCGCCGCTCTGGTGTCCGCCGCGGTGGTCCCTTCCGGGTCGTCCGGGCGACGGACCACGACCGGGTCGAACCCCGCCGCCCGCGCGACGTCCTCGCCCATCGGACCGCCGGCGGTCAGCAGTTCCACGTCGACGCCGGACGAGGCGAGCGCGTCGAGCGCCTCGGCCGCGCGCCCCGGTGCCCGTGGCTCCGCGCCCCGCTCTCTGGCCTCCTCGACTTTCCCGTCGGTTCCCTTCAGGCCGACGCGGCCGCCCAGGCCGGCGATGGGGTTGACCACGAGGCCGATCCGTCGCATACCACGGGGTTGTCGCGTCACCGGCAAAAGCAATCCGGGAACGGACCATTGAAGCCACCGGAGGGGAAACCCCACTCCATGTTCGTTCCACTCCAGGAAACTGTCAACGCCGGCGTCGTGAACGTCGCGGGCTGGATAGTCGGCGGCGGCGGCCTCCTCCTGACCGCGCTCTGGCTTCGCTCCCTGTATCGCTAGTCGCCGGGTCGGTCGACGCGCGCCGCGAACCACGCGGCGGCCTCGTCGACCGGGTCGGCCTCGCTCCCGGTGAAGCGCACCCGGACGGTGTCGCCCGGATAGCTCCCCACCTTCACCGGATAGCGCTCCTGTACCTCGTTCAGTCTGTCGAGCAGCGCGCTCTCGGGTTCCGTCGTCTCCACGACTTCGACGTGGCGAGTGCCGACGTCGAACTCGTCGGCCACCTCCGCGAACATCCGCTTCATCTCGTCGGGGACGCCGGGGAGCACGTAACAGTTCATGACGACGCAGCCGGGAGCCACGCCCTCGTGGTTCGGGAGGACGCGCGCGCCCTCCGGAACGTCGCCGGTGCCGTCCGTCAGGTCATCGCGGGTGTAGCCGCCCTGATCCTCTAGCCAGGCCAGGGCCTCCTCGCTCTCGACGACGTCGCGACCGAACGCCGCGGCCACGCCCTCTATCGTACGGTCGTCGTGCGTCGGTCCGAGGCCGCCTGTGACGACCACCGCGTCGTACTCCGCGTGGTACTCGTTCACGACGCGGGCGATGTCCGCCGTCCGGTCGGGGACGACGGTGGCCCGCTCGACGG
>CAZMGU010000004.1:0-53192 GCA_964565905.1 uncultured Halobacteriales archaeon | reverse complement strand
CCCCGACATCTACCCGCCCCACGACCGCGTCCAGCCCATCCTCCAGTTCGCCGAGGCCGACGTCTGGGAGGCCTTCTGGAACTTCGTCGTGCCGGACACCGTCGAGGGCTTCCCCGAGGAGGGGTACGTCCCGCAGGGCCAGGACGACCTGCCCGAGGGCATCGAGAAGGAGGACGTCCCCGTCTCGCCGAAGTACTTCGCCGGCTTCCGCTCGCTCGGGAGCGAAGTGAGCACCGACAAGTCCGCACAGGAGCCCGCGTGGCTCCAGGACATGGAGAACACCACCGAACGCGCCGGCCGCGCCCAGGACAAGGAGGACCTCATGGAACGCCTCCGCGACCTGGGGTACATGTGAGATAGGCGAACTGACGTCTCCGCGATCGTTTCTTTTGCCCGTTGATCACCTCTTAAGCGAATGGTCCGTGTTTGCGGGCGTATGAGCGAAGTCGTCCTCCTCAAGCACCGGATCCGACCGGGTAAGACGGATCGAGTCCGCGAGTGGTATGCGACCGTTGCCGAACGGAAGGACGAGGCCCTTGCCACGCTAGCCGACGAAGAGGTCTACACGGAGGCGGCGTTCGTGGAACGCGGCGAGGACGCCGACTACCTCGTCTCGTTCATGGAAGCGGCCGACGTGGAAGCGGCGTTCGAGGCGTTCGAGGAATCGGACCACGCGATCGACCGGGAGTTTCGCCAGTTGCTCGACGAGACCGTCGAGGAGTTCCACGTAGGTGAACACGAATCGCTGTACTATCTCGCCGCTCCTGAGAGGCCCTGACGAGACCTTACGTCGTCTCGCATCCTAGTGGGCCCCTGAGGCCGGGACGAAGATGTCAGGTTGCGCCGACCTCCTCACGACTGCACGATAGTGCGCCAGGCTACTCAGTACGGCTCTCTCTTCATCTCGAACTGGCTCTCGGGCACGGCACAACACTCAACAGGTCCCCCCTCGCAGTGACGCCCATGAGCGGGGAGTACGACTGGCTGACGCTGGACGACGACGAGGAGATACTCTGGGAGGGCGAGATATCCCAGAAGTCGATGTACGGGGCCTACGCCGTCGGTGTCCCGCTGATACTGTTGCTCGGCCTCGGGCTACTGATCATCGCGGGGTCGTACCTGACCATCCGGCACACCGACTACGTCATCACGAACAAGGGCGTCTACAAGAAGACCGGCATCCTCAGCCGTTCCGTCACCGAAATCGAGTACGAGAAGATCCAGAACACCTCCTACTCGGCCGGGCCGGTAGGCCGATACTTCGGCTACGGCACCGTCGACATCAGCACGGCCGGCGGGTCGGGCGTCGAGATGTCCCTCCGGGACGTCGACGAACCCCAGGACGTCCAGAAGCGACTCTCCCGACTCGTCAAGCGCGCCCAGGGGGAGCGCGACGCGGACGACGACGAGACGGCGGGGAAGGCCGACGTCCTCGACGAGATACTGGCGGAACTCCGGGCCATCCGCCAGTCGGTCGAGTCGAACGCCGGCGCGCCGCACCAGGCCGACGGCCACCGCGAGGACGGATGACCGTTTCCGACTGGGCACCGGCGTCGGCCGACGAGTCGGTCGTCTGGCGGGGCCAGCCACGCGCCCGCGTCGTCCACTGGGGCGTCGTCGCCGGCGTCGTGGTCGCGGCCATCGTCCTGGGCGTCGGCGGCTTCCTCTGGCAGTCGGGCACGCTCGGGACGCCCCTCGCCGCCGGCTTCGCCGTCGTCGCGCTGGTCGGGTTCGCCGTCCCGGCGGCCTCGGCCTACCTCTGGCGCGCACACACGGAGCACCTCTTGACCGACGCGGCGGTGTACCACCGGACGGGAACCCTCCGGGTCACGGTGACCGAACTCGCCCTCGACAGGGTCCAGAACACGTCGTATTCCCAGGGCGTCTTCGGGACCCTGTTCGACCACGGAACCGTCAGCGTGGACACCGCCGGGAGCGAGGGCGCGGAACTCCGGTTCCTGGCGCTGGACGACCCCGACGAGGTCCACGCGCTCCTCGCCGCGCGCGTCGGACCTGCGGCGGACGAGGACGACTCGATTCCCGGTACTGTGGACCAGTGGCGCTCCGTTCTGGACGAAGTACGGCAGTTGCGGACCGCTCTCGGAGCGGAGTAATCGGGACACATGCTGTCATTGTTACGACTGTCTGGTGTTCCGTCTGCGAACTCCGGAAAACAGTTTCGCCCGTATCAATCGTCGCCAGGGTCTCCGTCCAGTCGCCGGACGACGACGTCCTCGAACGTGGCCTCGCAGGGTTCGCCGGGGACGGTGCTACAGACGACGAGGCCGACGTGGACCGGGTCGTCGCTGTCGATGCGCCGGCGGCCGATGGTCTGCCACCGCCGCCCGTCGATGGAGACGAGCGCGCGGAGTTCGTCGCCGACGCGGTCGATCCGGTACCAGTGGAACAGCGACGGGTGTTCCCGGAACTGGCGGCTCTCTCCGTCGGTGCCCGGTTCGGACCGCCACAGCAGGATGTCCCCAATAAGCGTTGCGCGGAGAGTATCCCATCTGGTAATCGGCTGCTCGACGTCGCCGCCCGGGGACGGTCCTCGTCGACACCGCGCCGGGCGTCGTCGAAGTGGCGCCGCCGAAAGTCACAGCCGTGTGACGTTATGTGGCCGGCTCGTGAGGCGAATCCAGCACAATATATTCATATTCCCGGAGACACAGTGCCATCCATGGCGAACATCTCGACCGACGTCAACCGGCCGTACGTGCCCTCCGACGGTGCGAAGATAACGGCCGAGATAGATGTCGAACCCGGACAGCAGCGGGAGAACGTACGACGACACGTCGCGCTCTGCATCGACGCGAGCGGGTCGATGAGCGGCGAGAAGATACAGCGCGCCCGCGACGGCGCGTCGTGGGTGTTCGGTCTGCTCAACGAGGACGACTTCGTCACCCTCGTCGCGTTCGACACGGACGCCGACGTGCTCATCCCGACGACGAAGTGGAGCAGACTGGAACGCGACGAGGCGATGGACGCGGTGGACGACCTCACCGCCGGCGGCGGGACGGACATGTACGGCGGCCTCGACGCCGCCCGGCGGGAACTCCAGTCCTCGCGCGCGGGCCCCGACGCGGTCAAGCGCTTGCTCTTGCTCTCCGACGGGAAGGACAACGACCGCGGGCCGGCCGACTTCGAGGAACTGGCCCGTGACATCGACGACGCCGGCGTCCGCATCCAGTCGGCCGGCATCGGAGACGACTACAACGAGGACACCATCCGGACGCTGGGCACCACCGCCCGCGGGTCGTGGACGCACCTGGAGGCGGCCGGCGACATCGAGTCCTTCTTCGGCGACGCCGTCGAGCAGGCGGCCTCCGTCGTCGCGTCGGACGCACAGCTGGAACTCGACGTCGCGCCCGGCGTCGAGGTGAGCGAGGTGTACCGCGCGCTGCCGCAGGCCCAGGAGGTCGACGTCGAGTGGGAGGACAACGCCGCCGTCGTGAAACTCCCGGACCTCACCGAGCGCGAACACCAGCGCGTCACCCTGAAGATACACGCGCCGGCGCGCCGTAACCACGAGGAGGTCACCCTCGCCGACGTCACCCTCACCGCGCGCGGCGACACCGCCAGCGACGAGGTGACCGTCGAGTACACCGACGACGGGGAACTGCTCGCCGAACACGACGAGTCCGTCTCCATCGACCACCAGCAGACCGTCATCCGGACGGAACTCGGCAAGGGCAACGTCGAGGCCGCCGAGACCCAGGTCGAGAAGATGACCGTCGTCCACGGCGAGGACGCCGAGGCCGTCCAGGAGGCCGACCGCCAGACCCAGATAGTGAAGGAGGGCGGCCGCGCCGAGCAGAGCCAGGCCACGCAGATCGTCGACGACGGCGACCGACTCGGATGACGGCCCGTCCGGACGCGCCGCGGGGTGACCGCCGGTGAGCGCGACGGCGCTCGCGAGCGGCGACCTCGTCGCGGGCCGCTACCGCATCGAGGCCGAGGCCGGGAGCGGCGGGTTCGCGATAGCCTACGAGGCCGTGGACACGGAGACCGGCGACACCGTCGCCGTGAAGGTTCCCAACACCGCCGGGTCGAGCAACGACGCGGCCGTGGTCGAGGAGTACTTCCTGAAGGAGGCCACGGTGCTGGAGCGTATCCGCGACGCCGGCGGCCACCCGAACGTGATGAACCTCCTCGACCGGCACGAGGACGGCGGCGACCCCGTGCTCGTGGTGGAGTTCGTGGACGGCTACGAACTCGACGACGCCATCGAGCGGACCGGACCGCTCGACCCCGGCGAGGTGCGCGAGGTCGGCGTTGGCCTCTGCGGCGCGATGTCCTTCCTCCACGAGAACGAGATCGTGTACCGCGACCTGAAACCGGACAACGTGATGCTGGCCGAGCGGAGCGGCTGCGTGACGCCGGTGCTCATCGACTTCAACACGGCGACCGGCCTGGACGTCTCGGGCGAGGCCGAGGACTCCGGGACGTCGATCCTCGGCCCCTACAAGCCGCCGGAGATCGCCGACGCGAGCAGGTCGGAGGTCCGGCAGGGCCCCTGGTCCGACGTCTACTCCGTCGGGAAGATACTCCTCTTCCTGCTGAAGGGCACCGTCCCGAAGATGGACGGCGTCGACCCGCGCGACTTCGGCGTCGACTGCCCGCCGTACCTCGCCGAGATCGTCGAGCGAGCGACGGCGACCGGCTACGAGGACCGCTACCACAACGCGACGGCGATGGAGCACGTCCTCCGCGAGCGGGACCCGACGCCGCCGCCGCAGGCGTCCGTCCGCTACCTCCAGACCGGGGACCGCTACACCATCCACGTGGGGGACACCATCGGCCGCGAGTACGCCGAAGGTCCCTCCCCCGCCATCGCCATCGAGGACGAGGACGAGTACATCTCGACGGTGCAGGTCCAGTTCGACGTCGACGACCACGGCACCTGGCGACTGCGCGACCGGAGCCTCAACGGCACCTACGTCCAGACCGGCGACGGGTGGCAGCGCGTCCTCGGCGAGGTGGGCCGGGAGCGCCTGCGCGAGCAGGGGGAGGACCCGACCGACCGGCATGGCAACGTCCCGCCGACCACGTTCAAACTGGCCGACGGGGACCTCGTCGCGCTCGTCCACCCGAGCTACGGGGTCACCTTCGAGTTCCAATCGCACTGACCATGGAGTACGCAACTACCTACGACGTCGGCGACCGCAAGCGCCAGGGCGGAATCAACGAGGACAGCGTCGCGCTGACCGTCTTCGAGCAGGGACACCGCTCGGGGCTCGACCGGGGCGAGTCGGCGGAAGCGGACGAGGCGGACGACGGCCCGCCCGACGAACCGCCCCGGAACCGGAGCGCCGCCGTCTTCGCGCTTGCGGACGGCGCGGGCGGCCACGACGCCGGCGACGTCGCCTCCTACCTCGCGACGACCGAGATGTGCGAGCGCCTCGCCCCCGTCGCCGTGGCCTTCGGCCGGCACGACCCCGACGCCTTCGACGTGTCCGTGGCGGACTCCATGCGCCCGGAGACGCCGAGCGCCGCGGACCTCCAGGCGGCCGTCGCGGACGCCATCGTCGCGGCCCACCGGGAGGTCCTCCGGTACGCGGCCGAGACGGGGACGCAGGCGTACACCACCGCCGTCGCCGGCCTCGTCGTCGAGGGCGAGTGCCACTACGGGTGGGTCGGGGACAGTCGGGCCTACGTCTGTAACGGCGTCGAGGAGTCCATCGAACTGCTCACGAAGGACCACGGCGTCGTCCAGGAACTGAACGACAGCGGCGAGGTCGACGACGTCGCGGCCCACGTCCACCCGCGCGGCAACGAAATAACGCGGGCGCTCGGCGGGCCCGGCGACGCCGACCCGGAGAGCGCGACGGTCGACGTCGAGACGAACACGGTGCCGCTGTTCGCGGAGGACGTCCTCTTCGTGACGAGCGACGGCCTCATCGACGCCCAGACGGACGCACCCGCGCTCTACGAACGGTACGTCGAGGCCGGCCGGACGGATGAGGCGGCCGAGACCGTCCGCGAGGCGGTCGTCACCGACGACGAGATACGGGACGTGCTGTTCGGGGCGTCGTCGCTCGACGGCGCGGCGCAGGACCTGGTCGACCTGGCCAACGACCGGGGCGGCAAGGACAACCTCTCGGCCCTGCTCGCACGCGACCCGGCGCTCCCGTCGACCCCCGACGGCGGGACGCCGGTGCGGGCCATCGACCCCGACGACCCCGTCGAGGACCGGGAGACCGTGTTGCTTCCCGACGAGTAAGCTGTCACCTCGCTGTAAGCTGACGGAAACTATTTTCTCCCCCTGGGGAGAGGCGTGATGTACGATGGCAGAGAGCGACACGGCGACGGTCGAATGCCCGCTCTGTGGCGAGGCGTTCGACCCCACGGCCGCTGGGGGATGGTGTACCAACTCGGAATGTGGCGAGTGGCAGCACGAGGCCGACGAAGCCTCGGACCAGCAGGACGGATCGAGCGAGAACGACGGGGCGTCCGGCGACGACGCTCTGGACGACGCCGCGGACGACGCGGCCGACGTCGAGGGGGACGCGGACGCCGACGGGGCGTCGGACGACGAGACGGCCGACGAAGTCCCGGACGACGCGGAGTCCGGGGAAGTCGCTGCGGCCGAGTCGGATGACGTGGCCGAGGGCGACGACGCGGCCGAAGCAGCGGACGCGGCTGAGGCCGACGCCGCGGACGACGTGGCCGCGTCCGGGACGTTCGACTGTCCCGGTTGCGGGGCCACGCTCGACGCCGACGTCAACTTCTGCCCGGACTGCGGCGAGGACGTGAGCGACTATCCCGACGCGGCGGAGAGCGATGGGCTCGACGCCTGCCCGTCCTGTGGCGCGGACGTCGACGACGACGACAACTTCTGCGTCTCCTGTGGCGAGGACCTGGCCACCCACCGCGGCGGTGACGTGGACCAGTGCCCCGACTGCGGGGCCAACGTCGACGAGGACGACACGTTCTGCGCCGGCTGTGGTGCCGACCTGAGCGGCCACGGATCCGGTGGGGCTGGCGGGTCGGACGGCGACGCCGCGCCGGACGCGCTCGCGCTCCGGACCCACGGCAAGTCGGTCGTCGTCGGCGACGGCGACGCGGTCGGGCGCGAGATACGCTCGCTGCTGACCGAGGCCGGTCGCCCCGAGGACGAGGCCGTCCGCGTCCACCGCGAGCACGTCCGCTTCGTCCGCGAGGGCGGCCAGTTCTACGTCGTCGCGCTCGGACAGAACCCGACGCGGGTGAACGGCACCTCGCTGGCGACCGGCGACCGCGAACCGGTCGCGCCGGGCGACGAGGTCGAACTCTCCGACGTCGTCACCCTGAGCGTCGAAGCGCCCTGATCCGTCGCGCAACGGCTTTCACGCACGGCGAGAACTTCTTTCCAACCAATGAACGGCAGACGCAAGCGCGAACTCGTCGATTCGTTCCGGCTCCTCGCCAGCGACGAGCGGTGGTTCCTCAGGGACCTCCTCGCGGGGACCGTCGCGTTCGCCGTCTGGGCCGCCTTCACGGGCGTGCTCGTGACGCAGGTGGCCCGCGCACTCGGTCGTTCGCTCGGCGTCGCGGCCGGTGAGCCCACGCCACTGGCGGTAGCGGTGTTCGGCGTCCTCTGGGTCGCCGTTCCCGCCGTCGCCGTCGCGGTCCGGGTCCGTCGCCGGACGCGGAACGTCAGCGGGAACCTCGAACGGTACTACCGGGTGGACCACCCGGCGACGTTGCTGGTTCCGGCGATAGTTCCGGTCCTCGCGCTCGGGGCGGTCGCGTTCGCGCTCGGGCGCGCCCCCCCGTTCTTCGCGCTCGCGATGGTTCCGGCCGTCCTCTACCTGCTCGTCCGGACGCTGGCGTTCAGCCGCCGGGTGTACTCCTTCTCCCACCCGCTGCTCGTCGAGTTCGCGCTCGGGTTCTCCGTCGCCGCGCTCGTCCCCGCCGTGCTGGCCGACGTCGCGACGGCCGCGGGTCGGGGTCCGCTCGTCGCCGCGGTGTTCCGGACGGTCGGCGCCCCCGCCTGGCTGGCCGGCGACGTCACCGTCGCCACGGTCGCCCTCACCGGCCCGCAACTGGCGACGGTCCTGCCGGTGGCGTTCGTCGCCGCGTACGTGGCCGTCCAGTCCGTCGCCGCGTTCCGAGTCCGACGGTACGAACCGCCCGTCGACCGGTCCGCGGTCGAACCCGGCCAGCGGTACCCGTCCTACTTCGCGACGGGGGCGAGGGGGCGGGCCGCCGGAACCGGCGACGGGAACGACACCCCTCCGGCCGACGCCGCTCCCGCGGACGCGGATTCGGCCGACGCCGCGGACGATGCCGACGAACCCGACCTGGACGACGTGAGCCACACCCGCGTGTTCACGCCGCCGGCCGACGACGGGGACGCGGCGTCCGAGGGCGAACCGGGCGGAACCGCAGGGGCGAGGGAAGCGGCGGCATCGACCGAAAACGGCGCTGGGGACGTCGACGAGGACGACGAACCCGGAGACGAGGCGGAACGCTGCGACGCCTGCGACGAGTGGGTCACCGTCGACGAGGCCGTGCAGTTCTGTCCGAACTGCGGGGTCCTGCTGGCCGACGAGTGAACGCGGCCGCGACCCCGACCGGCTCGGTTTCGTGCGTCGAGTTTCGCGCCCGATCACCCCGGCGGCCCGCCCGACCCGGTGGTACGGCGCGTGAGCCGTCGAAAACCCTTTTGGCGACTGCTTACCAACCCTTCGATATGTACGTCCGGGACGCGAAAAACCGCGAGGAGGTCTGGCTGCTGGACCACATCGAGGAGATGGGGCTCGACGAGACGGCGTTCCGGTCCCGGGACTACGTCGTGGCCATCGACGAGGAGACACACGAGAAGGCGGGGTTCGGCCGCATCCGCATCCACAAGACCGACGACGACGAGTACTGCGAACTGACGAGCATCGGCGTCCTCGACGCCTGGCGCGGCCAGGGCGTCGGTGCCCACGTCGTCGAGCGACTGATCGAGTACGCCAGCGACGAGGGGTTCGACACGGTGTACTCGCTCACCGGCGAACCCGGCTACCTCGACCAGTTCGGCTTCGAGCGCATCGACGAGTCCGCCCTCCCCGAGAAGCTAGCCGAGCGTCTGGCCGACAAGCGCGACACCATCGAACCCGACGCCGTCCCGATGCGCGTGGCCACCGACCGGTTCCGGATGCCCCAGGAGTTCCGCGACCAGTTCAAGGACGCCAGCGCGGGCGCCGACGAGGAGGCCGAACCCGTCGAGGGCCCCGAGGACTTCGGCATCGACCCCGAGGAAGCGACCTACAAGTACGACACCGGGCGGTAGGGTCGCCCGATCCGGCGTTTTCGTCCCAGCGACGTCCGAGCGGTGCGTCGTCCCCGAATCGCCACCGGGCTACGACGATTCGTACACCGGATGCTCCTCGCACAGTTCCTCGACCACCGCTCGCGCGTCCTCCCGTGCTCGCTCGTTCCCGGGCGCGTCGAGCACGTCCGCGATGCAGTCTGCCACCCGACGCGTCGCTCCGGCGTCGAACCCACGCGTCGAGATCGCTGGCGTACCGACTCGCAGGCCACTGGTCACCGTCGTGGACCGCGGGTCACCCGGGACCGTCTGCTTGTTGGCGACCAGGCCGACGTCGGCGAGGGCGTCCTCGGCCGCCCGCCCCGTGAGGTCCGGGTGCGTCGCGCGGAGGTCCACGAGGACGAAGTGGACGTCGGTACCGCCGGAGACGAGTTCGAAGCCGCGCTCTCGCAGTCGGTCGCCCAGGACCGTCGCGTTCTCGACGATTTGTTCGACGTCGTCGTCGAACCCGGGCCGGAGGGCGTCGTGGAAGCCGGCCGCCTTGCCCGCGACGTCGTGTAGCAGTGGCCCGCCCTGGGTGCCCGGCATCACCGCCCGGTCGACGTCGCTGGCGATGTTCTCGTCGCACATCACCATGCCGCCCCGGCCCGACCGGATCGACTTGTGCGTCGAGCAGGTGACCACGTCGGCGACGCCGACGGGCGATGGGTGGACGCCGCCGGCGACGAGGCCGGTGAGGTGCGCGATGTCCGCGACGTGGAACGCGTCGGCGTCGTCTGCGATGGTTTGCATCCGCTTCCAGTCCACCTGCCTCGGATACGCCGAGTAACCGGAGACGACCAGGTCCGGGTCGACATCCCGGGCCCGCTCAGCGACCGCGTCGTAGTCGAGTTCGCCCGTCGCCGGGTCGACGCCGTAGTGGCGGACGTCGAAGTGGTCGTCCACGAGTGTCCCCCGCTTCCCGTGGCTCAGGTGGCCGCCGTGACTCAATCGCAGCGAGAGGATCCGCTCGCCGGGTTCGAGCAGCGCCTGGTAGGCCGCCAGGTTCGCGCTCGTGCCCGAATGGGGCTGGACGTTGACGTGTTCCGCGCCGAACAGCGCCTTCGCCCGCTCGACGGCCAGTTCCTCCACCTCGTCGGCGTGTTCGCACCCGGCGTAGTACCGACTGCCCGGTTTGCCCTCCGCGTACTTGTTCGTCAGCACCGACCCTTGGGCCCGCAGGACCGCGTCGCTGGCGTAGTTCTCGCTTGCGATGAGGGAGAGGGTGTTCCGCTGGCGTTCGCGTTCGGCTTCGAGTATCTCGGCGAGTTCGTCGTCCACCGGTTCGAGGTCCGTGGGCATGTACGAGTAGTGCGGTGTCCCGAGTAAAGCTACTCTCACGACGCACCCGACGCTCTCGTGACCGACGACACAGTCGAGAACTCGGGGATTCGTGTTTTCCAACGAGATCTGGAACCCCTCGTGCTGGAACTGGGACAACCAACGACAGAGGAAAGTCCTCGCCTCCTCGCTCTGGAACTGCTGTAACCAACAACAGAGGAAAGCCCTCGGCGCGCTCCGGTCCCGCGGGACCGCTGCGCTCCTCGGCTTAGCCTGTGGTGCTTGCGGACCCGGGGTTCCCGGACCGCACCTCGCCCTTTCAGTCCGCCAGGTACGGCAGGCAGCCCTGCCCTTCCCCGGGTCGCGCGCCGCTCGCGTCTGCTCGCGGCCGCGCTCCCGGCCACGCGGGGCGGTGCGGTCAGGAAGCGGTCGCGCCGATTTCCGGCGCGACCGGGGAGGGGTGGCGGAGTCACTCGCGAGCGCGGGCCGAGCAATGCGAGGCCGCGCGAGCTACGCTGTCCCTGGAGGACTGAAAGGGCGAGGCCCGGTCGCAGAACCCCGGACCCGTAAGCACTGGACCGAACGAAGTGAGGGAAGCGCGCAGCGTGGTCCGCGGGAAGCGAGCGGGCCGAGGGCTTTCCTTTGTCGTTGGATACGATATTTCGCGTGAGAGGACAGAGAGGTCACGTCATTCGTATTACCGATACACAGTCCCGCTCACATCTCACGACTCACTCTCTGTTCAGCGGATTCTCGTCGTTCTCGAAGCCGTCCCAGAACGACGCGGCGCGAAAAGCGTTCTCCGGATGCAATCGAGCAGGCGGGTCGGCGAACCAGGCCGCCCCGTCGAGTTCGCCGGGCTGAACGTCGACGTGTCCGCCGGTGTACGCCGCGTCGAAGAAGGCGGAGAGGAGGTGAACGGTATCGCCGGAACCCTCAGACTCGACCGTTCGCCGTCGAAGCAGGAAGCAGTCGGTTATCTCGCAGTCGACGCCAGTCTCCTCGCGGACCTCCCGGACCGCGGCGTCCTCGAACGTCTCGCCGGCCTCTCGGCCGCCGCCGGCGAGGCCCCATCGACTCGCGCCGCGGCCGAGGATCATGAGGACTCTGCGTTCCGCCTCTATCTCGTCGGGCATCGACTCCGAGAGCGGCGGGGCCCGCTCCGGTTCCCGGACGACCCAGGCGTACCCGCCGCCGAGGTAGCCGTCGCGGGCGTAGTCGCGGAGGTCGGCGAACCGCTCCGTAGCCATCACCTCCCGTTCTTCGCGCACCTCCAGATCCCCGTAGTCGTCGAGGAGACGGTTCGTCCGGCGCTCGACGGACTCCCGGTTGACGTGTTCGGCCATGGGAACGTCACCGAGTGGTGGACGGTCGAAGAGCGTATCGATCCGCTCCGTCGTCGGTTCGCAGCCGCGACGTCCACTGTGTCGAAAGTGTCGTCACAATACCTTTGCCCCGACCGGGCGACCACTCACACATGGACGTCGCCGAGCGCGTGCACCTGATGCCGGTGGGGTACGAGAACGACCGCATCGTCCTCGCCGCCGAGCGGTTCCGGGCCGACAGGGTGGTGCTCCTGGAGTACGACGACGAGACCGATCATCCATCGTACGTCGAGACGGTTCGCTCGCGTCTGGACGAACGGGGAATCGATCACGAGGCCGTCCCCTGCGACATCTTCGACCTCTACGACTGCATCGGGACGGTGGCGGAACTGGCGACGGCGTTCGGCGACGACGACGTGTACGTCAACCTCGCGTCGGGGAGCAAGGTGACGGCCATCGGCGGCATGATAGCCTGCATGGCGACGGGGGCGACACCGTACTACGTCCGCGCCGAGCGCTACGCCGCCGAGAGCGACGGCGACACGGCCGAGGGCATCCGGAGCGTCACCGAGTTGCCGACCTACCCGATGGAGAGTCCGGAGCCACAGCAGGTGGCCGTGCTGGACTACGTGCAACGCGAGGGCGGCGCGCGGAAGCGGGACCTCATCACGTTCGGCAAGGAGACCGGACTCCCCTTCGTCGCGGAGCGGGAGGCGGCGAACCGGAAGAGCGAGTACCGACTGCTCGACTCGCACGTCCTCGACGACCTGCGGGCGAACGGCTACGTCACGGTCCGCGAGCGCGGCCGGTCGAAACTGGTCGAACTCACGGAGAACGGCGCGAATACCCTGCGGGCGTTCCGGTACCTGCTCGACGAACCCGCCGCGGGCGCGAGCGACCGGGTGAACTGAACGGGCCGCCTCGGTCCGGACACGTCGGCCGGCTACGGCGACCAGTACTCCGGATACACGTCGATATCGCTCTCGCCACGGTCGGTTTGCTCCCCGATCGCGAACCGGTACCCTGCTTATAAACACCGTTACTGGTACCACCGAGAAGTCATGTCCCCCTCCGGACTACTCCCCTCATGGATCGGCAGCCAGTCTCGGGAGGGGATCCCCACACGGTCGGGGAGTGCACCGACTGTGGGAGCGTCTATCCCGTCCAGCGGGATGAGGACGGAGAACTCCGGCCGATTGGGACGGAGGGGGTCTGTGACTGTGGAAACGACGAGTTCGAACCGATCACGGGCGCGTAAAACCCGACAGCCGGGGGGTACGCTTCGCTGTTCTCGCTCGACGAATCGACGCAGAACACGCCCGAAGGCGTGGGATAGCCGCCACGGACTGGCCCCCATTGGCACAGATCGGCCACGGTCCGTGGCGGCGGTGCCTGCCCATTCCCCGGTCCAAGTGCCACCCCGCGTGGTCTGTCGTGGAAGGCAACCGGCTTTCGTACCGGCACTCACCGGTTTTCGAGCGACGCATATAGACGTATAACCAACATAGTAAGGTATCCGAACCGGTCGTTTATACCGGCCGTCTCGAAAACGGTCCCGGCCGCGACGTCGGGGGTGGGGTCTGATATGGGGGGATCAGAGAGTGGCTATCGACGGCCGGGACGTCCCATGCCAGGGACCGTGAACGGGCCTGGCACGTGAATGACGTCGTTCTGGGCATAAATGCTCACCGGCCGACCGAGCGCCGGGTCGACGCGACGGAGACGGACGGAAGGTCGCGGATCCGAGTGGCGTCTCCGCCGGCCGAATCGCCGCTCGCCCGCCAATCGTTAAGTCGTGGCGAGCGAACGCCCGGGTATGTTCGACCCGGACGAACTGGACCGCATTCGCTCGGCCAGGGACGAGTGGGAGGCCGAGACGGTCCAGCCGACGCTCGACCGGTTCGGGGAGCGCCGCGACGCCTTCGAGACGGACACCGGGGGCCACGAGGTCGACCGGCTGTACACGCCGGCGGACGTCGCGGACCTGGACTACGAGGCGGACCTTGGCTTCCCCGGCGAGGAGCCGTACACCCGCGGCGTCTATCCGACGATGTACCGGGGTCGGCTCTGGACGATGCGCCAGTACGCCGGGATGGGGACGGCCGAGGAGACCAACGAGCGGTTCGACTACCTGCTCGACGAGGGCCAGACGGGGCTCTCGCTGGCCTTCGACCTGCCGACGCAGATGGGCCACGACTCGGACGACCCGATGGCGGCGGGGGAGGTGGGAAAGACCGGCGTCGCCATCGACTCGCTGCGGGACCTGGAGACCGTCTTCGACGGCATCCCGCTCGACGACGTCTCGACGTCGATGACGATCAACGCGCCCGCGAGCGTCCTGCTGGCGATGTACGTCGCGCTCGGGGACCGGCAGGGCGTCCCCCGCGAGGAGTTGCGCGGCACCATCCAGAACGACGTGCTCAAGGAGTACGTCGCGCGGAACACGTACATCTACCCGCCGGAGCCGTCGATGCGCATCGTGACGGACGTCTTCGAGTACTGCGCCGCGGAGGTGCCGAACTTCAACACCATCTCCATCTCGGGGTACCACATCCGCGAGGCCGGGTCGACGGCGGCCCAGGAGATAGCCTTCACGATAGCCGACGGAATCGAGTACGTCGAGGCCGCCGTCGAGGCCGGCCTGGACGTCGACGAGTTCGCCCCGCAACTCTCCTTCTTCTTCGCGGCGTACAACGACGTCTTCGAGGAGGCCGCGAAGTTCCGCGCCGCGCGACGCCTCTGGGCGGACGTGGTCGAGGAGCGCTTCGGTGCGGAGAACCCCAAGAGCAAGCAACTCAAGTTCCACACCCAGACCGCCGGGTCCACCCTGACCGCCCAGCAGGTCGAGAACAACGTCGTCCGGGTCGCCTACCAGGCGCTCGCAGCGGTCCTCGGGGGCACCCAGAGCCTCCACACCAACGGCAAGGACGAGGCCGTCGGTCTGCCGACGGAGGAGAGCGTCCGGACCGCCCTCCGGACCCAGCAGATACTCGCCCACGAGTCGGGCGTCGCGGACACAGTCGACCCGCTCGCCGGGAGCTACTACGTCGAGTCGCTCACCGACGAACTGGAGGCCGACGCCCGCGACATTCTGGCCGAGGTCGACGAGCGCGGGGGGATGACACAGGCCATCCGGGACCAGTGGGTCCAGCGACAGATCCAGGACGTCGCCTACGAGCGACAGCGAGAACAGGAGGAGGGTGAACGGATCGTCGTCGGCGTCAACGAGTACACCGTCGACGAGGAGGCGGCCGTCGACGTCGCGGCGGTCGACGAGGGCCAGGAGGAGCGCCAGCGCGAGCGACTGGCCGCCGTCCGCGAGGAGCGCGACGATCAGGAAGTCGAGGCGGCGCTGGCCGCGCTGCGCGAGGCGGCCGAGGGCGACGAGAACCTCATGCCCTATCTGGTGGACGCGGTGAAGGCGTACGCGACGACGGGCGAGTGCTGCGACATCCTGCGCGACGTGTTCGGGGAGTACCAGCCCGGTTCGGCGCTGTAATCTTCTTCCGAACGAGCGGACGGCGTCCTCCGTCGGGACGTCGCGCAACTTCCCCTCACGCCGATTCCTCCCCGCTACTCCAGTCGGACCGCCGTCCCGTACGCCATCACTTCCGCGCCCGCGTTGGCTATCTCGGACGTCTCCAGGCGCACGTTGACGACGGCGTCCGCTCCCATCGACTCGGCGTCGGCCTCCATCCGGTCGATGGCCTCGTCGCGCGCCTCGCCGAGCAGGCCGGAGTAGGACTTCAACTCGCCGCCGACGACGTTGCGAAGACCCTACGTGATGTCGCGGCCGATGTTTCGAGCGCGGACGACGTTCCCGCGCGCCACGCCGAGCACTTCGGCCGTCTCCTCGTCCGGGACGGTTTCGGTCGTTGTCACTATCATGTCCCATGCGTTGGGACAGAAGCCGAAAGTCGTTGCGG
Organism: uncultured Halobacteriales archaeon; assembly: GCA_964565905.1. Lineage (GTDB taxonomy): Archaea > Halobacteriota > Halobacteria > Halobacteriales > Haloarculaceae > Halomicrobium. The sequence goes on along the minus strand of CAZMGU010000004.1, from coordinate 37,380 downwards.
TCCCGAGTCCCTTTGTGGCGGCCGGTCGAAGACCGGCCATGCGCTTCGACCACGCCGGCATCGCCACGGACGACGCGGCCGCACTCGTCGATCTCTACGGCGGCCTCTTCGACGCGCCCGTCGCCCACGAGGAGACGCTCGGAGACCTCTCTGTGACCTTCCTCGACCTGGGCAACGGCTACTTCGAGTTGCTCGAACCGGCGGCCGACGCCGACGGCCCGGTGGCCGACTATCTGGACCGGAACGGGCCGGGCGTCCACCACGTCGCCGTCGCGACGGACGACGTGACGGCCGCGCTCGACGTCGCCAGGGAGGCCGGCGTCGGCCTGATAGACGAGGAGCCCCGGACCGGTGCCTGGGGGCACGACGTCGCCTTCCTCCACCCCTCGTCGACGGGCGGCATGCTCGTCGAGTTCGTCGAACACTGACCTGCCTGTGCAAGTTCCGGGTGCCGTCGGGCGGTTCGTAACTTCCGTGACGGTGCCGTAGAGCAAAAAGGACTTATCTCCGACGCTGGACCGTGTACGTATGGAAGCAGTGGTCCTCGCCGGCGGCTACGCGACGCGACTCTGGCCAGTGACGAAGAACCGGCCGAAGATGCTCCTGCCCGTCGGCGACTCCACCGTCATCGACCGCGTCCTCGGAGAACTCGAGGCGGACGACCGCATCGACACGGTGTACCTGAGCACGAACGAGCGGTTCGCGGAGGACTTCGAGGACCACCTCGCCGCGTCGTCGTTCGAGAAACCCCAGATAAGCGTCGAACAGACCACCGAGGAGGACGAGAAGTTCGGCGTCGTCGGCGCGCTCGCCCAGCTCGTCGAACGGGAGAACGTCCGCGACGAGGACCTGCTGGTCATCGCCGGCGACAACCTCATCAGCTTCGACGTCGCCGACTTCGTCGACTTCTTCCAGGAGACGGGGGCGACGTCGCTGGCCGCCTACGACGTCGGCACGCGCGAGAAGGCCAAGTCCTACGGCCTCGTCGAACTCGACGGCGACGAGGTGGTGGACTTCCAGGAGAAACCCGACGAGCCCAACAGCACGCTCGTCTCCATCGCCTGTTACGCCTTCCCCGCCGAGGACGTCCGCTTCAGGGAGTACCTCGAAGGCGGCAACAACCCCGACGAACCCGGATGGTTCGTCCAGTGGCTCGTGGACGACGGCGACGTCCACGCGTTCACCTTCGACGAGGCGTGGTTCGACATCGGGACGCCCGAGAGCTACCTCGAGGCCGTCGCCTGGGAACTGGAGGGGGAGAACTACGTCGCCGAGTCCGCGACGCTGGAGAACACCACCCTCGGCGAGAACGTCCACGTCCTCCCGGACGCCGAGGCGATCAACTCCAACCTGGACCGCACGGTCATCTTCCCCGAGACGACCATCCGCGACTGCGACATCCGCGAGTCGATCATCGACCGGGAGACGACCGTCGAGAGTCTCGACCTCTCCGGCGCGCTCATCGGGGCGCACACGCAGATAACCAACGGATAGTAGCGACGGCACGGGGACCCGGCCGCTCCACCACTCACGCTCTCGCCGGTCGTGTCAGAGGGGAACCGTAATTACCCGACACCGCCTTCCATCGACCGATGGGTGATCTCTCCGCACGACTGTCGCGCCTCGGTGGCCGGCGCGTGCTCCTGTTCCTGGGAGGTGTGTACGTCGCGACAGCGGTCGCCTACCCGTTCCTGACTCTCGGCGACGACGTTCCGCTCGAAATCGACCTGATCCTGGCACTGATCGTCGGCGTACCCGGACTCGTGGTGCTCCTCGTCGGCTATCGACTCCCCCGGACGGACGTCAGACCGGAGTTCTACCCGACGGTCACGGGCTGGTGTTTCGGCGCAATCGCGGTCATTCTCCTCGTGCTGGGCCTCATCGAGGCCGCGGGGGGTCTGCGCTCCCCGGTCGAGAACTTCCTCATCCTCACGGCGCTGGCCAGCGTCGCCGGCCTCGTCGCGGGTCGACACGAGGCGCGGGCGAAGAGCAGGGCCCGCGACCTGGAGTTGCGGAACCGGGAGCTCCGGCGGACGAAAGACGCGCTCGAAGAGACGGTCGACCGGCTGCAGACGTCCAACGAACGGCTCGAGCAGTTCACCTACGCCGCGTCCCACGACCTGCAGGAACCGCTGCGGATGGTGTCGAGTTACCTCCAGTTGCTCGAACGACGGTACGGCGACGAACTCGACGACGACGCCGAGGAGTTCATCGGGTTCGCCGTCGGCGGCGCGGACCGGATGCGGACGATGGTCCAGAGCCTGCTCGAGTACTCGCGGGTGTCCACGGACGGCGACCCCCTCGAACCGACGGACGCCGGCTCCGTCCTCGACGACGTCCTCGCGGACCTCGCGGGACGGATCGAGGCGACAGACGCGACCGTCACCGCCGACGACCTCCCGACGGTGACCGCCGACCCGGACCAGCTAGCGCTCCTGTTCGAGAACCTCGTCTCGAACGCGCTCGATCACGGCGCGGACGAGTCGCCGCAGGTCCACGTGGGCGCCGAGCGGACCGAGGACGCGTGGCGGTTCGCCGTCACCGACGAGGGCGTCGGGATCGACCCCGAGTTCCACGACCGCATCTTCACCGTGTTCGAACGCCTCCGTGCCGACGAGGAGGACGAGGCCCCGGCGGGGGGTATCGGTCTCGCACTGTGCGAGCGCATCGTCGAACGCCACGGCGGCGACATCTGGGTCGACTCGGCGGCGGGCGAGGGCGCGACGTTCTACTTCACCGTCCCGACGTCGGCCGACCAGCGACCGGAGGGGCCCGTCGAGGCCCCGTCCGTCGGCGGCTAACTCGACTCGCTGCGCTCGCCGGACACTATTCCAGCCAGGCGTCTCCTATCAGCAACCGGCCGCGCGTCCCGTCCCACTCCGTCTCGTACTCCAGCCGGATCGGTCGTTCCATGTGCGGGCCGTCGGTGACGAGCGTCTCGAACTCGCCACCCTCGCCCAGGACGTGGACGCCGTACTCGTCGTTCAGTTCCGCCAGTTCGTCCAGCGCGTCGGCGTCGAGCGTCCGGCCGAGCCAGGACTCGTCCAGTCCGCCCGCAGCGACCTGGATGATCCGTATCTCGAAACCCGCGTCGAGCATCTCGTCGGCGAGTTCACGGGGGTCGCGCTGCCAGAGCGGCGCGAACAGTTCGGCGTCGAGGCGGTCGCACATCGCCTCGATGCGGGAAGTCTGGTACTCGCTCTCGACGGCCCCCGCGGTGACGCCCGCGACGCCGCCGTCGAGGTCAGCGTCGAGCGCTTCGAGGGCGGCCTCGAGCGGTTCGAGTTCGGCGTCGCCCTGCGCGCCCGAGTCGGCCACGTCGTCGGCCCCGAACGCGTCGGGTTCGACCTCGACGAGCGGGACGCCGACGCTCTCGGCGGCGAGCGCCGCCAGGTCAGTCGCCGGGACGTGATACATGTACGAGTCGCCGTCTGGGTGGACGGTGACCAGTCGTTCGACGGGGAGCCCCTCTTCGAGCGCCCGGTAGAGCGCCCACGAGGAGTCCTTCCCGCCGGAGAACAGGCTCACCCACGCGTCGGTCATACCCGCCGCTATCCGTCGCGCGGATAAATCGGTGTGGGTTCCCGCGAACCCCGGACCTACTCAACCAGTCCTTCCTGCACGCTCGCCTGGTTGAAGTACGTCGAGAAGCGGACGCCGACGAGGCTGACGAGGACGCCGGCCATGATGAACAGGCCGAGCCTGGTTCCGGGGGCCATCGTGAACGGTTCGATGGTCACCAGGCCGAAGTCGAGGCCGTCGACGTACACCGGGTCGAACAGTTGGCCCTTCACCAGGAAGTACCCCGAGAAGCCGCGGCCGAGGAGGCCGACGGCGACGGCACCGAACGGGAGGTTGACGTAGGCCGAGCGAACCCCCTCGCGCTGGATGAGTTCGTCGAGCAACCGGCCCGTGGCCGCGGCCAGCGCGGCGGCGGTGAGCCAGGGGACGCCGTGGAACACGAAGTGGTTGACGAGCAGGAACGTGTTCACGCCCTCTGCGCTCGGGAGTCCCAGGTAGCCGACGAACACGCCGACCAGCGTCAGGCCGCCGGCGACGAAGTAGGTGACGAGCGACACCTGCCCGGAGTACAGCGACTCCCTGACGACGCCCGGCAGCCTGGAGAGGTACTCGTCGATGCCCAGTCCCTTGTAGATGAGGAACGCGCCGACGGCGGCGGTTATCGCGCCGATGGCGAACGCCGGGTTGTTGTCACCGACGACGAGCAGCGCGGGGAACGCGATGAGCGCGAGGCCGAGAGGGACGAGAACCGTCTTGCGGAGCTCCTCGTCCGCGAGGAACTGCTTGAGCAGGTAGTACGTCGACTCGATGTCGCGGGCCTGGCGGACGACGACGCGGTCGACGGCGTCGACGCGCAGGCGGCTCTCGATGATCGGGACGAGTCGCTCGTCCTCGGCGCTGTCGACGACGACGACGGCCGAGTCGGGCTGGTGTGTCTCGATGAGTTCGTCGGCCTGCCGCGCGACGCTCCGGTCGGCGCTGACGCCGTCGCCCCGGTCGCCGAGGACGGCGACTATCGGATCGTCGCCGTCCGCTGCCAGGTCGCGCGCGACGCGCAGTCCCTCGAGCATCGTGTTGACGCGGCTGTCCTCGGGGTCGTCCACGCCGACGTCGGTGACCAGCGACTCCACGGCGGACTGGCCGCTGATCGGCAGGGAGGCGTCGGCGGGAAACTCCCCACCCCGGTCGATACACGCCACCAGCGTAGTCACGCTCGGTGAGAGTGTGCCGGAGAATAAAAATCCTCCCTACCGTCGGAAGGAGAGTCCGTCGACGTCGCCGCCGAACGCGCTCGCGACGCCGGCACCCAGGGCGAACGCGACGGATCGGGCGTTACCCCGGAGCCGGCGGGCGATCCCGTGGCTGGGCTCGTACTCGTGGACCGTCACCGGCGCGTCGATCTGGTCCGCGACGCGGTCCTCGACGGCCGCTCGCGTGCCGATCTCGTCGACCAGTCCTAGCTCCGCGGCCTCCTCGCCGAGGTAGACTCGCGCCTCGGTGTCGCGGACGGTGTCCTCGTCGAGGTCGCGTCCCTCGACGACGGTGTCGACGAACTGGTCGTAGTAGTCGTCGACGAGCCCCTGGAGGTAGGCCCGCTCGTCGGGTTCGAGGTCCTTCAGCGGCGTTCCGGCGTCCTTGTACTCGCCGGCCGCCAGCCGCTCGTAGTCGAGGCCGAGCCTGTCGGCCAGGTCGGCGGCGTTGACCCGGGAGCCGATGACGCCGATGGAGCCGACGATGCTCCCCTCGCGCGCCCAGAGTTCGTCGCAGCCGGCGGCGATGTCGTAGCCGCCGCTCGCGCAGACGTCGGTAGCGTAGGCTATCGTCGGACCGTCGAAGCGCTCGGCGGCGATGCGGATGTCCTCGCTCGGGACGATTTCGCCGCCGGGCGTGTTGAGCTTGACCAGGAGCGCCTCCGACGCGCCGTCGTCGTCCGCCCGTTCGATCTGGTCGACTATCTCGTCGGCCTCGGCACCCATCGGCGGACTGGTGATGCTGCCGCCGCCGTCGCGGGTTATCGGCCCCTCCACCGCCACCTCGGCGACGTTGTGCGAGGGGAACAGCGACGAGGCGACGTTCCCGCCGAGTCGGGCTGCGACCGTCGCCAGCACGACGAGGATGACGAGTCCGAGAAGCGTCGTGAGCGTCTCGGGGTAGTCGACGAAGAGGAACCAGCCGGCCACAACCGCGACGGCCGTGACCAGCACCACGACCGCGAGCCTGGCCAGCCGGGTCACCGTACCGCTCATTGGTACATCCCGAGCGGGCGCGCGCTCGTGCTCTCCTCCGTCTCCTGGCTCATCTGCTGTGCTAGCTGGGACTTCGCCTCGCTGATCTCCTCGGCCTGCTCGACGAGGGAGTCGGTGTCCACCTCGACCCCGGTCAGCGGACCAATCCCGTTCAGCAGAAGTATCCTGGCCGCCTCGGGGTCCGGGAACTTCGCGTCGGCCTGGACCACCAGCCCCAGCGAGTCGATGTCACGGCGTTCGGCCTCGGCCAGCAGCGCCCCCGTCGGGCCGGTCACCGCGCCGTCGTGTTTCGGCGGGTCGAGGTCCGCGTCCGCGAGGAGGTCCTCGGCGTTCCCGGTGGCGACGCCGGAGAGCTGCGGGACGTCCTCCTTCTCCGTCGGCAGACCGCTCAGGTAGAGCGCGGTCACGTCGTTTCGCTCGTTCCACTCGGTGACGCAACCGGCGAACTGCTCGGCGCTCGACGGCGACACCGGCACGTCGCTACTGAGGACGAGCAGGTCCCGTTCGGCGTCGGCGTAGATGCGGACGGGCGCCCTGACCCTGGCGTCGTCCTCTTGGTACACCGCCACCTTCGGCAACCCGTCGCAGTGGAGCGACGCGTAGTGGGTCATGTCGAACTGCGACACCAGGTGGTCCGCGGCTATCTTGCCGACGAGCCCCACCCCGGGCAACCCCTCGACCAGCATCGGTTCGTCCAGTGCGACATCCTCTCGGTGGACCTGTACGTGCGCCATGTAGTGGCCGTTCGACGGGGGCCGGGTTAATGGTCGGGGACTGCCCGAGCGACGCGCTCCCGGAGGGTAAGTCACGGGCACCCGATGGCCTCGCGCAGGGAATCCGGGCCGGGAACGTCCGAGAGTGTCGCCCCTTCCGTTCCCACCACGTTTCTCCCGACCGGTCTGTAAACCGTCGGGTGGACTGAAAGGGGCGGCGCGCAGGACGACGGCGCGCGAAGCAAGCACGTGACCGTAGGGAGCGCGCGCAGCGAGCGCACCGAGTCGTGCGCGCCGGGGCTTTCCTTCGTCGTCCGTCACGATCGATTACGAGCTCACTCACTCCATCGCTTCGAAACCCACAAGCGGACTGGCGGAGAAGGAGTTCCATCAATGGAGGTTCTCGACCGGTACGAGCCCATCGTCGACGAGTTCGACGCATTCACGGCGGCCTGCGAGCGGCCGCTGCCCTCCGCCGTCCGCGTCAACACGATCAAGACGACGGTCGAACGCGCCCGTGCGGCGCTCGACGCGGAGGACGTCGCGTACGAACCCGTCGACTGGCACCCAGGCCTGCTGAAACTCCCGGAGGATCAACCGGGAACGAACTGGCCGTACTTCCACGGGTGGATCTACGGGCAGGAAGAGGTGTCGGCGGTACCGGCGGAAGTTCTGGACCCGGACCCAGGCGAGCGGGTGTGGGACGCCTGCGCCGCGCCGGGGAGCAAGACCTCTCAGCTGGCGGCCCTGATGGACGACGAGGGCGTCGTCGTCGCGACGGACTCCAACCTCGGCAGGCTCTCCGCGCTGCGCTCCCACGCCGAGCGACTCGGGATAACGAACGTCGCCGTCACCCACGAGGACGCGCGCAACCACTCGCTCAAGCCGTTCGGGAACGAGGAGTACGACCGGGCCCTCGTCGACGTCCCCTGCTCCTGCGAAGGGACCATCCGGAAGAACCCCGACGCGCTGGACGACTGGGAGTTCGACCACGTCCGCGGCATCGCCGGCGTCCAGAAGGGCGTCCTCCGCCGGGCGGTGCAGGCCACCCGCGAGGGCGGGACGGTCGTCTACTCGACGTGTACGTTCGCGCCGGAGGAGAACGAGGCGGTGCTGGACTACGCGCTGGAGAACGAGTCGTGTCGCCTGGTGGACTTCGACATCCCGCTCGATTCGGTGCCCGGCGTCACGGAGTGGGACGGGCGGACGCCCGGCGACGCGGACGACGGGGAGCGCCTGGCGTTCGACCCGAGCGTCGAGAAGGCCAAGCGCATCTACCCCCACCACAACGACACGGGCGGGTTCTTCTGTGCGAAACTGGAGGTGACGGGATGACCGACGAGAGCACCCGGTTCGATCGAGTCCCCAAAACGGACGCCGAACGCGAGGACGACGACCCGGAGCAGGCCACGCGCGGAGAGATAGTCGGATTCTGGGCCGAGCGCTACGGCGTCCCCCGGTCCGTCTTCGACGACTACACCTTCTGGGAGCGCGGCGCGGGGAAGATATGGATCTTCCGCGGCGACGCCCCCTCGCCGGTGGACGTCGAGGGACTCGGGATGACGTTCCTCCGGACGCGCCAGGAGCACTGGAAGCCGACGACCGACGCGGTCCAGCGGTTCGGCGGTCACGCCGACGACCGGGTGATCCACCTCGACGCGGACGAGGCGGCCCGCTTCGTCGCCGGCGAGGACCAGGAGTTAGCGTGGGACGGCGACTGGGGTTACCTGATCGTCACCCACGACGTCGTCGGTGGCCCGGAGCCGATGGGCGTCGGTCTGTACCTATACGGCGAGTTGCGCTCGCAGGTTCCGAAGGGACGCCAGCGGACGCTGGGCGACTGACCGGTCACTCCACCGACGCCGGGGGTCCCTCCACCGACGCGGACGCGTTCCCGTCCGGGGCACCGTCGAACGAAACCTGGACCGTGTCGCCGCCGTAGACGGCCGACTCGGGGACGGCCACGTTGCCGGCCGCCGCTGCGGACCCGTTCCCGGCGCGGACGGTGTACCGGTCGACCGCCCGGACGCTCGCGTTCGTGCCGCCCTCCGCCGGTTCAACGCCCGGATTGGTCGGGTAGGGGACGGTCATCTCGAACGACCCGTCGGGACCGGTCGTCGTCCGCTGCTCGTACGTGAAGCTCCGACCGGTACTCGTCTCCAGTTCGAGAACGGCCGACACCGTCGTCCCGGCCTCAGCACCGGGGGCGGTGCCGGTGAGCGTCGCTCCCTCGACGTGTTCGTACACCTTCACCTGCGACTCGACCTGGGCGTCGTAGACGTAGCGACTCCCCAGCGGGACGGCCCGGTCCTCGGCCGCCCGGAGCCTGCTCGCGAACGACGCGACGTCCTCCCACCCGCCCACGAGCGGGATGCTCGTGAGCCCGTCAACGCTGTTCCCCTGGACGACCCCGCCGACGACGGAGTACCGGTCGGCCTCGTGGACGAGTCGGTACCGCGAGAGGCCGGTGGCGTCCCCGTAGTACAGGTCCGCCAGCATCGTGTCGTCGTAGCGTTCGGTCGTCTCGGTCAGGGTGACCCGCTGCCCCTGTAACTGGAACTGGCCCAGCCGGAAGTACGGGTCCGTCCCGGGCCCGGTCCACTGTACGATGGACGTGAACTTCCCGCCGGCCATCTCGTCGTCGACGACGACGTACCTGCCGTCCTCGCCCGCCACTTCGTCCGACTGGTCGGCCACCACGTCACGGAGTTCGGCGGTCGACATGTTCGCGACGCGTTCGGGGTTCTCCGACAGCGACGGGAGCGCCGCCAGCATGAGGTTCGCCCGCGTCTCGTTCGTCGCCTGTAGGTACGCCGAGGCGGGAACCGGCCCCTCCTGGAACGGGTTCGTGTACGGTATCCGGTGGCCCATCACGGTTATCCAGTGGCCGTAGTCCCACCAGGACATCACACCGTAGGAGCCCTGGGGGTAGTCGAAGTCGCCGTCAGCCGGCCGGTCGTACCGTTCGTAGTACCCGAGCGGGAGTTCGGGGCTGTTCGACTGGAGCCAGTTCGACGCCTCGTACCACGCCCGGTCCGTCCCGCCGAGTCCGTCGGCCTGGTCCCACACCGGCTGTCGACCCGACGCGGCGACGACGTTCCCGGGCGAGACGAGCAGGACGATCAGCAGGACGCCGACGACCTGGTAGGCGTCGACGTCCCACGACCCGTCCGGGTCGACGTCGACGGCGAGCACGCCGGTGACGAGCCACCAGACCGCGTACGACCCGAGGACGGCGACGTTCACGGCGAAGTAGTAGCCGAAACGGGACATCGTGAAGTACGCCGCGAACATCGTCAGGCTCCAGAGGAGGACGAGGAGGACGACGGGCCGGTCCTCGCGCAGGACGGCCACCGTCAGGAGACCGAACCCGAGGGCAGCGAGGAGGAGGAACGCGCCGAACGCGCCGAACGCGCTACCGGGGGTCGCCGGCTGTATCTCGATAACGGTGCCGGCGGAGGGGGACGTGAGGAGGCCGAACGAGTATATCCGGACGACCAGTTGCCGGAGCATCTCGACGCCGCGGGGGTAGACGACCCACATGAGTACGAACGAGACGGCTATCAGGGCCGCGACGACCGGCGGATAGCGCCCGCGCTCGTACCCCTCGCGCTCGAAGTATCGCGAGAGTCCGAGGAGTACCAGCGCCCCAGCCGCGACGCCGAACGCCACGAGCGGCTGGAGCAGCGAGAACGCCGTCGCCTCGAGTGTGGCGGAGCGGGCGTACAGCAGCGTCAGCGCGCCCGCGGTGCCCATCGTGACGACGGTGGCGACCGCGAGGGGGTCGGTCGCTCGCCCGGCGCGGTGGTCGCGGGCCATCTGGACGACGACGAACACGCCGAAGGTGAACAGCAGCATCACGCCCGGCGGCCACACGGCGAGGTACGAGGCGACGGCCACGCCGCCCGCGACGCCCGCGACAACTGGCGTCCGGAGGAACTCCCGGTTCCGGTCCCGGACGTCTTCGACCGTCGGGCGCTCGCGGCGGGCGGCCAGCAGTGCGAAGACGAACCCGGCGACTGCGAGGGTCCCGAACAGCGGTTCCGCAGACTGGTGGTCCGAGGCGCCGACGACGGTCCGATACAGGATGCCGCCGCTGGAGAGCGCGAGTATCCCCGCCGCGGCCGCGCCGCCCCACCGGTTCGTCAGCCGCGTCGCGACGAAGTACGTCGGTATTGCGGTGAGGGCACCGAACACCGCCGGCGCGACGGCGAGGACGACGTCGACGAGTCGGTCGCTGGGGCTCCCCAGGCCGACGACCAGCGCCGCCAGCGCGACGAGCTGGTCGAACAGCCCCCCGAACCCGGAGTGGCGGGCGGTGCCGAAGGGGAAGTTCGACCACGGGTCGAACGGCGTCGTGTGCGGGAAGTAGCGGACGGCGTACTGCGTCATCCGCTCGTGGTACCAGGCGTCGTTCCCGGAGAAGAACACCGCCGACTCGGTGATGACCCTGTCGGCGGGGAGCGTCCGCACCCAAAACATGAACGCAACGACGAGCAGGAGGAGGACCGGTGGCCCGTACCGTTCCGCGAGGGCCTCGGCGTCGCGGTCGAGCATTGTCAACAAGACCGACTGTACTCCTCAAAAACGTGTCGGATCGGGGGGCAAGAAACTCGTCCGCGGGGACGGGATAGCAAGCGTCGCGCGTCGGTGGGCGGGTCCGGAACCGGCACCTCCCGTCGGATCAGGCCAGCCGGAACGTCTCCAGGTTCTTCGGCGCGACGGTGCGCATGTTGAACTTCTGGTACAGCGCCGAGGAGAGCTGGTCCGTCGAGGACTCGTCGCCGTGGACGCAGAGGATGCGCTCGGGCCGGGGGTTCATCGTCTCGACGAAACTCTCGAGTCCCTGGCGGTCGGCGTGGCCCGAGAAGCCGTCGACCGTCTCGACGCTCATGTTCAGGGCCACGCGCTCTGCCCCGCGTCCGGCCGTGTCGTTCATCGATATCTCGTCGCGTCCCTGCTGGATCTGTCGGCCGAGCGTCCCCTCGGCCTGGTAGCCGACGAACGTCAGCGTGCTGTCCGGGTCGCCGCCGAGGAACCGGAGCCACGACATGATGGGGCCGCCGGTTATCATCCCCGACGTCGTCAGGATTATCGACGGTTCCCCGTCCGCGATGTCCTGGCGCATCTCCTCGCCGCCGTCGACCTGCTGGAACTGGTCGGCGAGGAACGGGTTGTCGTCCTCGTAGAGGATGCGCTGGCGGAGGCGCTCCCGCAGGTGTTCGGGGTACGCGGCGTGGATGGCCGTCGCCTCGCGGATCATCCCGTCGAGGTACACCGGCATCTCCGGGATGCGCCCCTCCCGCATCGCCTCCTCGAGGACGAGCATGAGTTCCTGGGACCGGCCGACGGCGAACGCCGGGATCAGCACCTTGCCGTCCCGTTCGTGGACCTGGTTGATGACCTCCTCCAGGTTCCGCTCGGAGTCCTCCTGGTCGGTCTGGTAGTCGTTGCGCCCGCCGTAGGTCGATTCGAGCAGGAGCGTCTCGACGCGCGGGAAGTCGTTGACGGCCCCGTCGAGCAGTCGCGTGTCCTCGTAGTGGATGTCGCCGGAGAAGGCGACGTTGTAGTGGCCGTCGCCGACGTGGAAGTGACAGACGGCGGAGCCGAGGATGTGGCCCGCGTTGTGCATCGTCAGCTTCACGTCGGGGGCGATGTCGGTGACGTTGCCGTACTCGACGGGGATGGTGTGTTTGAGCGTCTCGCGCACCATCTGGCTCTCGTAGGGCGGCGTCCGCCCCTCCTTCGAGGCGACGTCGAGGTAGTCCAGCTGGAGCAGCCCCATCAGGTCGCGGGTCGGTTCGGTGGTGTATATCGGCCCGTCGTAGCCGTACTTGAACAGGATAGGGATCAGCGCGGAGTGGTCCAGGTGGGCGTGGGTCAGGACGACCGCGTCGATGGACTGGGGCCCCGCGGCGAGCGCCTCGGGGGCCTGGAGGTAGGGCACCTCGCCCTCGGCCCCGGGCTTGTCGCCGCAGTCGATCAGGATGCGCGTCTCCGGCGTCGAGAGGATGAAGGAGGCGCGACCGACCTCGCGGCAACAGCCGAGCGTCGTCACGCGGACCCAGTCCTCGTCGCTCGTCGTCGGCCGGTGTATCTTCCGGCCGACCCGTTCGAGTATCTCGCGGCGTTCCTCGCGCTCCTGTTTGAGGAAGTTGCGGACGTTCGAGACGGTGGAGGACTCGATGGGCGGCGTCCGCATCACCTCGGGGGTCCAGCCGACGGCCTTCCGGATCTCGTCCAGCGTCTCGCCGTGGCGACCGATGACGAGCCCCGGTTTCTCCGCCTCGACGAGCACCTCGCCCGTGTTGGCGTCGAAGTCGAGCGACTGGACGCCGGCGTCGTCCGGAATCGTCTCGCGGATCCGTTCCCTGGCCGTCTCCTCCGGGACGAGCGCGTCCGGCGTCGGCCGGACGGTGATCCGTTTCTTGAACGTCCCGGCGAGGTCCGGCACGAGTCGGTCGCGCGTCGCGAACGCCTCGACGTCGGGCGTGTATATGACCAGTTCCGCGCCCTCGAAGGCGACGCTCGCGATGTCGATGCCGTCCGGAGTCTCCTTCTCGACCCGGTCGTGAATGTCGTCTAGTGCTTCGTCTGCGGTCGTCATCCGTTGTGTATGAACATGTGCGTATACCTCACGAGAACCGTCGAAAACCCGACGGCTATCGGGTGCGATAGCTAGGCTCTGCGCGAGGACGAATATCAACCTTTGCTTCTCGAATCCGGCGCGGCCCCGCGTCGGACCGGGTCGCGTCCGGACGGGCCACGGCGTCGCTGCCGTCGCTGCCGTCCAAGTTCGCGTCCCGTCCGGGACGAATAACCGCTGCCGGTGCCCCGTACCACCGCTGGCTACGGGACACCGTCCCCGCCAGGGGTCCGCGCCGGTGTGGGATCAGAGCGCGCACCGGCGTTCGTACCACTCGGACGGGTGCGTAAAAAATACGTGCCAACTAGTTAGGGTTGATCGGCGGATACGCCAGTCGTCCCGTCGGTGACCGGGCCGGTACGCTGGCGGGACGGTCGAGGACGAAAGGGGAGAGGCCGGCCGCGAAAGTGACCCCCTCGAAGGCGCGGCGGCCTCGGTGGACAGTGCGTCCGTGGGGACGTTCGTCGCCACCACGTCGGCGTTTCTACGTAATGGCGAGGGACGCAAGATATACACCCCTAACTGTTTAGATATGGCCGCCGTTCGCCCGTGTGATCCCCACCACGGACCGGCCACTCCCCGTCCGCGACGTCACCAGCTACACACCGTTTCGCCCCCGTCGAATCACGCCGGCGGACCGCCCGCCGTCGGATATCCGGCGACAGACGGGACCGATCACCAAGCGTTTATTCGCAGACACCTCTTGGACCGGTATGGGAACTTCAGGCTCCGCTCCGGACGCGACGACGGAGGACACCCGGAGGGTCTTCACGGGGCTGGACGAGCCCCACGCACCCCTCACTGCGGCTGACGTCGCCGACGAACTGGACTGCTCCGAACGGGGCGCCAGACGGAACCTGGACGCGCTCGTCGAACGCGACGAACTGCGGACCCGCGGTGTCGACGACGGGCGCGTCTGGTGGCGACCGCGGGACGCGACTGAACCCGACGGAGAGCCGTCCGAGATGGCGGAGTTCGGTGCGTTCGTGCGTGCAGTCGAGGACTACGCCATCTTCACGCTCGACCCGGACGGCACCGTCGCCAGCTGGAACGAGGGGGCGAAACGGATCAAGGGGTACGCCGAGGACGACATCGTCGGGGAGCACTTCTCGACGTTCTACACCGACGAGGACGTCGCCGCCGGCGTCCCCGAGCGCAACCTCGAAGCGGCGAGGGTCCAGGGTCGCGTCGAGGACGAGGGGTGGCGCGTCCGCGCGGACGGCTCGCGGTTCTGGGCCGACGTCGTCATCACCGCCATCCGCGACGACGACGGCGAGCTACAGGGGTTCACGAAGGTGACTCGCGACATGACCGAGCGGCGCGAGTACGAACAGCGGATCCGACGGGAACGCAACCTCAACAGCCGGATACTGGAGACCGCACCGGTCAGCATCTCGGTCCTCGACGCCGACGGCGGGTTCGTCCGGGCGAACGAGCAGGCGCTCGACCGCCTCGGAATCGACGAGGCGGCCCTCGACGAGTTCGACGTCGACTCCATGGACGTCTACGACGCCGACGGGGATCCGATCCCGGTCGACGAGCGGCCGTGGCAGCGGACCCTGTCGACCGGCGAGTCGGTGACCGACTTCGAGTGCCAGGTGGACCTCCCGGAACTGGGTCGCCGGTGGCTCTCGGTCAACACCACCCCGCTGGCGGACGACCAGGGGTCCGACCGGGTCGTCGTCACCGTCGACGACGTCACCGAGCGGAAGGAGCGCGAACGGGAACTCCGCCGGGAGCGAAAGCAGACCGAACAGCTGTTGCGAACCGCCCCGGTCGGTATCGCCGTCCAGAACGCGGACCGCGAGACGCTGGTGGCGAACCGGCGAGCGCAGGAGACGTTCGGCATTTCGGAACGGGAGTTCCGCGAGAACCCCGTCGACGAGGGCGAGTGGACGATATACGACGCGAACGGCGAGCCGCTCGATCCGGACGAGACGCCGTCGGCGCGGGCCATGGCCACGGAGGAACCGGTCCTCGGCGAGCAGATAGTGATGGAGACGCCGGAGGGCGAACGGATGCACCTGCGCGTGAACGCCGCGCCGCTCTTCGACTCCGACGGGACGATAGAGCGCGTCGTCACGGCCGGCGAGGACGTCACCGAACTGAAGGAGCGGGAGCGCCAGCTCGAACGCCGGAAGGCGACGCTCGAAACCGAGCTCAGCGCCGTGTTCGACCGCATCTCGGACGCGTTCTACGCCCTCGACGACGAGTGGCGGTTCACGCACGTCAACGACCGCGCCGCCGAACTCATGGGCCGCTCCGCCGAGGAGTTGCTCGGGCAGCGGGTGTGGGACGCCTTCCCCGACGCGGGCGACGGCGTCTACCGGGAGCAGTTCCGGACGGCGATGGAGACCCAGCAGCCCGTCACCTTCGAGGTGTACGGCGACGACGTCGACGCCTGGCTGGAGTTCAGCGTCTACCCGTCGGAGTCGGGCCTCTCGATATACTTCCGCGACGTCACCGAGCGCGTCGAGCGCGAGCAGACGCTGGCGAAGTACGAGACCATCGTGGAGACGGTCGACGACGGCATCTACGTGAAAGACGAGGACGGCTACTTCACGATGGTGAACGACGCGTACGCGGCGATGACCGGCTACGACCGCGAGGAACTCGTCGGCGCACACTCCTCGCTGGTCGTCGACGAGGACGCCATCGACAGATCGGCGGAACTCGAATCCGGGGCCGACGGGACGCCGGGCGACGGTTCGACGATGGAAGCGACGCTCCGGACCGCCGACGGCGGCGAACTGCCGGCCGAGGCGACGTTCGCGACGTTCCGGACCGGTAACGGGGAGCGGAAGCACGTCGGCGTCGTCCGGGACGTCACCGAGCGGAAGGAACGCCGTCGCCGGATCGAGGAGAGCGAACGCCGGTACCGGACGCTCGTCGAGAACTTCCCGGACGGGGCCGTGGGGCTGTTCGACGGGGATCTCGAGTACACGGCCATTGGCGGCCAGTTACTCGACGCGACGGGCGTCGGGAAGGAGGACAGAGTCGGGAGCAGCGTCTCCGAACTGTACCCGGACGACATCGTCGCGGAGGTCGAACCGTACTTCCACGCCGCCCTGGACGGCGAGGCCAGTTCGTTCGAGGTCGAGTTCCACGACCGGCACCTGTTCGCCCACACGCTCCCCGTCAGGAACGGTGACGGCGAGGTGTTCGCCGGGATGCTCGTGGTGCAGGACGTCACGGAACGCCGGGAGGCCGAACGCGAACTGCGCGAGAGCGAGGCGAAGTTCCGGATGATCGCCGAGAACCTCGAGGAAGTCGTGTGGATGACGACGCCGGACGCCGACGAGTTCCGTTACATCAACCCCACGTTCGAGCGAGTGTGGGGTCGCGACCGGGAGGACCTGTACGACGACCCGCTGTCCTTCCTGGAGGCGGTCCACCCCGACGACCGCGACCGCGTCGAGGCAGCGTTCACCGCGCTCCCGGACGGGGAGTTCGAGGAGGAGTTCCGGATCGTTCGGCCGGACGGCGAGGTGCGGTGGATGTACGTCCGGGGGGCGCTGGTGGAGGACGAGGACAGCGGGATGGCCCGCGTCGTCGGTATCGGAGAGGACGTCACCGAACGGGTCGAGCGCGAACGCGAACTGGAGCGGAGCGAACGCCGGTACCGCACGGTCGTCGAGAACTTCCCGAACGGGGCGGTCGGCCTCGTCGACCGGGACCTCCGGTACGTGACCATCGGCGGGAACCCGCTCACGGAAACCGACCTGGCGGCCGAGGACCTGGAGGGGCGCGCCGTCGACGACGTGCTGTCGCCGGCGCTGGCCGACGCCCTCGCGCCGCGATACCGGGCCGCGCTGGAGGGGGAGGCCAGTACGTTCGAGTACGAACACGCCGGCGGCGACCGCCACTCGCGCTTCTACACCTTCCCCGTCCGGGACGACTCTGGCGACGTCTTCGGTGCGCTCGGGATGTCACAGGACGTCACCGAACAGGTCCAGCGGGAGGCCGAACTCGAACAGCGGGCCCGCCAGCAAGCGGTCGTGGCTAACCTGGGGCAGTTCGCCCTGGAGACCGACGACCTGGACGAACTCATGCACAGGGCGGTCCAGCGGGTACGGGACGTCCTGGGGACGGACTACTGCAAGGTACTGGACCTGGACGAGTCGGAGGACGAACTCCTCCTCCGGCAGGGCGTCGGGTGGACGGACGGTATCGTGGGGGAGGCGACGGTATCGTCCGTCGAAGCCCGGTCCCAGGCCGCCTACACCCTGACGAACGAGGAACCCGTCGTGGTCGAAGACCTGCCGACGGACGAGCGGATATCCGGACCGGAACTGTTGACGAACCACGGCGTCACCAGCGGTATCAGCACCGTTATCGGGCCGTTCGACGAGCCGTGGGGGATCCTCGGGACGCACGACCGGGACCGACGTTCGTTCACGGACGAGGACGTCAACTTCGTCCAGAGCGTCGCGACCATCCTCGCGGACGCCATCGAACGCCACCGGAACCAGGCCGAACTCGAACAGCTCATCGGACGGCTGGAGGAGTCCAACGAGCGCCTCGAACAGTTCGCCTACGCCGCCTCCCATGACCTGCAGGAGCCGCTGCGGATGGTGTCGAGCTACCTCCAGATGATCGAGCGACGCTACGCCGACGAACTCGACGAGGACGGCCGGGAGTTCATCGAGTTCGCCGTCGACGGTGCCGACCGGATGCGCGACATGATCGAGGGGCTGCTCCGCTACTCCAGGGTGGACACGCGAGGCGACCCGTTCGAACCGGTCGACCTGAACGACGTCCTCGACGACGTCCGGGCCGATTTGGGGGTTCGGATCGAGGAGTCCGGCGCGGAGATCAGCGCCGAGGACCTCCCCGTCGTCGAGGGCGACGGCGGACAGTTGCGCCAGGTGTTCCAGAACCTGCTGGACAACGCCATCGAGTACAGCGGCGACGACCCGCCGCGGGTACACGTCTCCGCCGAACGTGACGGGCGCGAGTGGGCCGTCTGCGTCAGGGACGAGGGGATCGGTATCGACGCCGACGACCCCGACAGCGTCTTCGAGGTGTTCCAGCGCCTCCACGCCCCCGACGACCACTCCGGGACGGGTATCGGTCTCGCGCTCTGCGAGCGCATCGTCGAGCGCCACGGCGGGGAGATATGGGTCGAGTCGGAACCCGGCGAGGGGTCGACCTTCACGTTCACGCTGCCCGTCGAAGGTGGTCAGCGTGACTGACCCGGCGGGGGCCGACCACGCCGGCATCCTGCTCGTCGAGGACGGCCCCGGCGACGTCCGTCTCACTAAGGAGGCGTTCGCCGAAGGGGGGCATCGCCAACACCATCCACGTCGCGTCCGACGGCGTCGCGGCGCTGGAGTTCCTCTACCAGCGCGGTGGCCACGCCGACGCACCCCGGCCGGACGTCGTCCGGTCCTACGAACTCCAGGCGAACGCCTACCTGACCAAACCCGTGAACCCCGACGAGTTCGTCGAGACGGTCCGGACGTTCCGTGAGTTCTGGCTCTCGGTGGTCCGACTCCCGGACTGTGACGGCAGTTGATCGGACGACGGCTCCGGCCTACCCGACGCGGTCCGGCCGTTCCGGTGCCTGCTGCCGGTCGAGCGAGCGATGCGGACGCCCGATCCGTTCGGGTGTATCACGAACGATAACGATGCGTACCGTTTTGTACCAGACCGATGATCACAGAATGCCAGTAACGGCACACGTGCTGGCATGGGACAGTCCGCCGCGGATACCCAGGTCGGTCTGACCCCCGCCACTGGGTATCGGGCGGGCGTTTTCGACGCCACGTCGCCGAGAGCGGCGGCCAACGCTCGGGCGGCGGAACTCGCCCACCGACGGCGCGTTACAGGTTCCCGCCGTCAGACTGCAGCGTCACCGGTTCGTCGCGCTGTTGGAGGTACGCGCCGACCATGTGCAGGTCGTCGCGGAGTCCCGGATTGGACTCCAGTACCCCGTCGGCCTCGAGTTCCTGCTCGACTATCACCGCCGGTTCGAGTCCCTCGGTCGTCGGTTCGAACGACGGGAACTCCTCCAGGGCCGCCTTCACCTTGTTCTGGTTGATCACGAGTCGCTGCTCCACGACGGGATACTCCGCCGCGTCCTCGCGTCGCCGGATCAGGTCCAGGACGACGACGAACGACACCGCGCGGTCGAACCGCCGCCGCACCTGTTCTGGTACGTCTTCGCTCATTCTCCTACCCGTGAATCGGTGACGGGCAGGAAATGTCTTCGGGAACAGTGATCTGAGACCCTCCGCGTTCCGTCCGCCGGTCGCCCCCGGGCCGTCCTCCGCGACGACTCGCCGGCGGGAGACTCGCCACCGGGCCGACCTGCCACCGGGCTGACCTGCCGTCGGGAGGAGGCCGGCACGGCGTCGAGGTCACCGACTCGGGGCACGTAGCGGGCGTACGTACCAGTTCCCTCCCGGGTGGTTCCTAAACGAATAGGCCGGAATTACTTGTGCCGGCCACCCGCAGTTTCCGTCGCCGGAAGACCACTGCCGGCAACCCACCCACTGAAGCCCGGCCGTGCGTTCTCTCACGGCCGACTCCACTTCGACGGTCGAGGAGCGACGGCGTACTGGACAGTGGCGACGCCCCGGTTCTCGCCCGGAAAGTCGACCGGTCAGTAGTGGTCTCTACACACCTCGATGAACGCCTCGGCGTCGATTCCGGCGTCCCGGTCGTACGTGACGAACACGCCGCCGAACCCGTTCTCGACGAAGTGAAGCATCATCGCCTGCTCGAACCCGTAGACGCCACACTCCAGCGGGCCCGCGTTGAACAGGTCTTCGAGGCGCTCCCGTCCCCAGCCTTCGAGCCGAATCTCCTCGAAGATGGCGTCGAACTCCCCGGTGGAGTAGATGGCGTCGACGTTGTCCCGGACGAAGCGGAGTTCGTACGAGTCCTCGTCGTAGGTGGTCACCGTCCGCAGGCTCTCACCGGCCTCGTTCTGCAGCCGCTCGACCAGTTCCTGGCCGTCGCCGTCCTGCGATCGCATGGGAGAACGTTCCGACGGACTCACTTATCTGTTAGTACCTAACCGGGGTCAACGAGCGGACACGTTCCCGTCCGCCGGTCACCGTCACTCCCGTATCGCCGGTTCGTCGACCGGCGATTCGAGCCGAACGCCGTAGGCGAGCAGGCCCGACGCGACGGCGGTGCCGGCGGCGAGCAGAAGCCAAGCGGTCCGGTAGCCGACCGCGTCCGCCACGTAGCCGAACGCGGGCGGGGCGACGACCGACCCGCCGACGAGCGCTAGCTGGCCGCCCGCGGTCGCACCGCCTATCTCGTCGGCCGCGACCAGCGTCGCCATGTAGGAGTAGTACACCCCGGTGTTGCCGAAGACGAAGAAGCCGAGTCCGGCGAACGCGACGACGGCGCTCCACGCGCTCCCGGTCCTCGCCACGACGACGAACAGGGCAGCGCCGGCCACGGCCTGCGCGATCAGTATCGCACCGATCCTGACCCGTGGTTCGCCGGGCAGTTCGTCGCTCAACCACCCACCGACGAGGCGACCGGCGCTGCCGAACAGTTGCACCAGTGCGAGCACGACGCCCGCGAAGGCGACGGAGGTTCCGACCGCCTCCTCGACGTAGAGGACCGTGTACCCGGTCGTCGTGAACAGCGCCGCGCCGAGGAAGAAGCCCGCGGCGACGAGCACGCGGTACGGGCGGTTGCGCGAGAGCGCCCCGAAGTCCGGGTACTCCGACGTTCCGCCGTCGCCACCGCTCCGGTACGTGAACGCGAAGACGACGGCGACGAGGAGACCGAAGCCGGCGGCGACGAGGAAGCCGGCCTGCCAGAACAGGACGGTCCCGAGGCCCGTCACGAGCAGCGAACTGGCCCCGCTGCCGGCGGTGACGCCGACCTGTTTGATCCCCATCGCCACGTTCTGACGGCCCGCGGCGATGCCGTCGTAGACGGCCTTGTTCGTCCCCGGAATCGCCGTCGAGTACGTCGAACCAAGGAAGAAGGCCGCAGCGAGCAGGAGGGCGTATGTGGGCGCGCCCGCGACCATCACGGCTCCGGCGGAGAGGCCGACGAGTCCGATGACGAGGGTCCGTCGCTCGCCGAATCGGTCTATCGACGCGCCGACGGGTAGCAACCAGACCGCGTACCCGAGCGTGAGCGCGGTCACGACGAACCCGACGGTGAGCCGCGAGAGGCCGAACACGTCCCGGAAGAAGGGCGTCGCCGCGAACACCGTGTAGTAACAGGCGCTCGCCGAGAGTTGCCACAGCGTGACGAGCGAGACGGTCCGCCAGTACGACCGGTCCATCGACTACCTCGTCCTTTCCCGAAGGCGCACGCGTCGGTCCCGGCGACGGAGACGCGTTCCGGGACGGAACCGTTCCGTCACTCGGTTCCCGGTCACTCGTCGTCCCACTTGCCACCGACGCGGTCGACGCCCATCATCGACTCGCCGGCGTGCTCAGTGAACACGGCCTTCAGGTTCTCGTCCGGCACGTCGAACGCGTCGCCGACGTACGCGAACGTCGCGAGGGCGAAGGCGCGCTTCCGGTCGAACGGCCGTCCCCGCCGGATCTCGGCGTCCAGGAAGCACAGCGGTCCGTCGACCGCACGCCCAAGGTGGAGGTCTGCCGGTTCGCGCTCCCTGATCGTCACGGCGACGTGGCCGGCTGTCGTCGCCATCTCCGCGGTGTAGGCGTCGGTGACGCGGTCCGCGAGCGCCGTCTTCTCCTCGGCCGACAGCGAGAGGGTCGTGTCGAACTGGAGCAACGGCATACGTCGATTTGGGCGTGTGAGTGGAAAAGCCTTCAGTCGACCCCCGCCCGCGAGACGACCGGCAATCGACCGCTTTCACCGATCGCCTCCCCGAACCCGTCGTCCGGGCCCTGCGACGAACGCGGTGGACGCGCCGACCCGGGTGCAGTCGGCCGTTTCGGGGCCCCCCGGGGCCGAACTATTTACACCCACGACCGTAAATGACAACTAATGGCAAATACTCCGCCGAATATATTTCGGCGCTACGCCGAACGGCTCTGGGAGTACGTCTGGCGACTCGACCGGCAGACGCGGTCCGCGCTGCGCATGCACCCGACGGCCCTCCTCGACCGGTCGCAACTCTCCCCCGAAGAGCGGGCCCTCGCCGACAGGCTGATGAGCGACGGTGGCCAGCGGCGAGACCCTGTGGACGACGATAGCGACGGGTCCGCCGCGGCTGGAGGGAACGGTCCCGATCCCGGCGACGAGGACGGCAACGACGGGGACGGCGACGACGGGTCGGCGTTCGACGTCGGCGGCGAGTACGGCCGTCGACAGAAGATCGGCCTCGTCCTCGGGCCGCTGCTGTTCGCGGCGATCATGCTCGTGCCCACTCCCGAGGGACTGTCGGCCGGTGGGAAAGCCGTCGGCGCGACGACGGCCTGGGTCGCCACGTGGTGGATCGGGGAAGCGATCCCGATCCCGGCGACGTCGCTGTTGCCCATCGTGCTGTTTCCCCTGACCGGTGCGCTCGACGTCGACGCCACCACTGCCCCGTACGCCAACGACTTGATATTCCTGTTCATGGGCGGGTTCTTCATCGCCATGGCGATGCAGCGCTGGGACCTCCACCGCCGGATCGCGCTGCAGACGATCCGTGCGATCGGCCACACGATCGGGACCGGCCCGAGCCACATCATCCTCGGGTTCATGATCGCGACGGGGTTTCTCTCGATGTGGGTCTCGAACACCGCGACCACGATGATGATGACGCCCATCGGACTCGCGGTGATCCTCCAGACGAGCGACATCGTCGACCGGACCGACGCGGACGTCCCGACCGGCGTCGGCGAGTACAACTTCGGGACGGGGTTGATGCTTTGCATCGCCTACTCGGCCTCGGTCGGCGGCGTCGGCACGATCATCGGCACGCCGCCAAACCTCGTGCTCGTGGGAGCGATCGACGAGACGTTCGGCCAGACCATCTCCTTCTTCCAGTGGATGCTCTACGGCGTGCCGATCGCGGTACTCGGCATCGCGATCATCTGGGTGTACGTCACGAAATTCGTCATCCCGCCCCGGATGGAGTCGCTGCCCGGCGGGATGGAGGTCATCGACGAAGAACTGGAGGCGCTCGGGCGGCGGTCCCGCGAGGAGACGCTCGTCCTCGTCGTCTTCGCCGCGACCGCACTCGCGTGGATATCGCGGTCGTTCGTCCTCGAACCCCTCCTTCCCGGCCTCTCCGACAGCATGATCGCCATCGCGGGCGCGCTGGTCCTCTTCCTGATACCGGCGACCGAGGACGACGGCACCTTCACGTTCCTGCTCGACTGGGACACCGCGGTCAACATCCCGTGGGGTATCATCCTCCTGTTCGGCGGCGGACTCGCCATCGCCGCCGGGTTCGAGGAGACCGGCCTCGCCGAGTGGATCGGCGGCCTGCTGACGGGTCTGGGCGGCGTCTCGATACTCCTCGTCATGACCGTCGTCGTGTTGTTGACCATCTTCATGACCGAGGTCACGTCCAACACCGCGACGACCGCGATGTTGATGCCCATCATGGCCTCGCTCGCGGTCGGACTCTCGGTCCACCCCTACGGGATCATGATCGCCGCGGCGACCGCCGCCTCGTTCGCGTTCATGTTGCCCGTCGCGACGCCCCCGAACGCCGTCGTCTTCGGGTCCGGGTACATCACGATGCCCCAGATGGCCAAGACCGGGTTCGGACTCAACCTCATCGGGATACTGCTCGTCATCCTGCTCGCGGTGACATGGCTCCCGCTGGTCTGGGGGATCGACATCTCCCAGCTACCGTCGTGGGCGGGCCTCCTCGCCCCGATCTGACGTCGCCCGCCGCTCGCCGGCAGTCGCGGTTCACCGAGTGAAACGACGGCTTCGGAGCCGAGTCGTTACGACGCCGACGAGTGCTCCGGGACCACCGTCACCGGCCGGTCGCTGTCCAGCATCACCGCCTGCACGACGCTGCCGAACAGCACCTTCCCGACCGGCGACCGTCGGCTGACGCCGAGAACGATCGAATCGCTGTCGCGTTCCGCCGCGAACGCGAGTATCTCCTCGGCCGGTTCGCCGGTCCGTTCGTGGACGGCGAACTCGACGTCGCCCGACTCCAGTCGGTCGACGGCGGACTCGACGGACGAGGGAATGCGGTCGGCGTCGCGGACCTGCTCGGCCATCTCCTCGGCGAACGTCTCGGAGAAGCTATCGCCGGCGGCCCACTCGGCGTCGGCCATCGACGCCTCCTCGTGGACGTGGAGGACGTCGACGGCGAGGTCGCCGGCGGCCACGGGAAGTTCGAGAACGGCCTCGACCTCTGCTCGCCCTCGCGCTTCGTTCGTGTCGACCGGGAGCAGGACGCGGTACATACGCGACCGTTCGGACCTGAAGGATAAAGGTGTTCACCGAGCTACACTACTCCGCGAACAGGCTCCGGACTACTCCTTCGATCGGATCGTCCCGCCGCTCAGCCCTTCCCACTCTACCCTGTATCCGAGTTCCGAGAGCAAGGCGCTGTCCTCCTCGATACCGCGTTCCTCGAACAGCGCTTCGGCGTCGCCCAGCGAGACGCCCGGTTCCAGTTCGGCCCGGAGTTCGTCCAGCACGGCCGCTCGGATCAGCGTCTGCCCGATTCGCTCGTGGTCGGGGAACCGCACGTCGTCGAGGGCCTGCTCACTCACTCCGTGTTCGGCCGCGACATCGTCGAGCGAGACGACGTCCGCGTCGGGTCGGAGTTCATCGGGCACCGAGGCGGCGTCGGCCGCCACGAGTTCGTCCTCGTACCGGCGCAACGCGTCCCGGACGTCCTTGATCCTGACGTTGCCGGAGTACGGTATCGCCCGGTGGTCCCGCGCGGCTATCTCTTCGCCGACGCCGAGGCTCTCGTCGACGGCGACGAGCATCTCCACGTCTTCGAGGGTTTCCAGTTGCCCCAGCTTCTTCTCGACGTACTCCGGCGTCCAGAAGCCCATTATCTCGAAGAACACGTGGAAGTCGGCGAACTTGTAGTCGAAGGCGAAATCGGGAATCATCACCCGCGCGCCGGCTTCCAGGGGTTCCGGTTCCCGCACGAGGTCCCAGTCCAGGTCGAGCGCCTCGAAGCGGGCCGCAAAGTCCGACTCGATGCCGCTGTCGAAGCTCACCTCCGCGATGGGTTCGGCGTTCGGCACCTCGATGGGATCTGAATCGGAGAGCCGCATCGTCCGCTCGGTGCCCCGGTCGTCGATGGTCGCTTCCAGGGACCACTCGTTGGTCTTGGCGACGGTTCGGAGGAGCCGAGCGAACCGCGTCCCGTAGCGTCGCGTCGTCCGGAACAGCGAGTCGGGGCCGGTCACGACGACTTCGCGCTGTCCGTCCTCGCGCTTTCGGATTTCGTACATCAACCGGAGTCGCTTCACGGCCGAGACGAGCGCCTTCGGATCGGAACTCCGGACGCGAACCTCTGTTGCGGAGAAAAGGGCCGTTTGAGCGAGCGAGAGGTTATATTGCCGAACCAGTTCTCGACCGACTTCCTGAACCTCGTCGGGCAAGTGGGACCACTTCTCCGTCTGCGCCAGCGAGAGGTTGTACTGACGGACCAGTCCCTCCGGATCCCACGGGGCGGTCACGGACGCGAGCACCTGTTCGGGCTCGCGGTCGGCGTACAGCGACGTTTCGATGGCGTCCGGGTCGCTCCCCAGGCGGTCAGCGGCGGCCGCGAGCGCCGCGTGGCGGTCGTCGTCGGTGACGACGCCGCCGGTCCGCTCGGCCGCGGCGAAGGCAGCGCGACGGGCGCGCTCCGGTGGCAGCGGTGACCTGGTCTCGAAGGTGGCCTCGCGCTCGACGAGTCCGGCGAACCCGCGGACGAGTTTGAAGTCGTCTGTCTCGCGCTCGACGTCGGTGAGGCGCTCCTGCAGGCGTCGCTGTGGCTCCCCGACGTGGCCCTGGAAGACGCCGAGGACCCGGGCGGCCAGGGACTCATCCCCGTCGCCGGCGAAGCGGGGCCGATAGCCGCCGCCGGCCCGCGAGACGCGCAACAGGTCCTTCGTGAGCACGCTCGCCCTTCGCCGGCGGTCCACTAATAGTGACGGATGTAAGCCCGTACCGGCCAGTCGCCACCCCGCTCAGTACGTCCGGTGGCTCGTCGACCCCACGTCGACGCGTACGAGCGTGTTCTCCGACCAGTCGTCCGGGTCGGCCCCGTACTTCGCGTTGATCCGCCGGTTCGCCGCGCGGTTCTCCGCTTCGTCCTCGACGACGGTGGCCGTCCCGCGGAGGGTGACCGTCCACTCGGGGTGTCCGCCCTCGTCCGCTTCGATGGAGAGGGCGACGCGGGGGTTTGCCCGGACGTTCGCGAGTTTCGTCCCCGTCGTCACCAGTTCGACGACGCCGTCCTCGTACCGGTACCACAGCGGGGCGACGTGGGGCCGCCCGTCGGCGCACGTCGCGAGGTGGGCGACGACCGGAGCGTCCGCGATCAGTTCCTCGACGTCGGCGGGAACGCCTCGTTCCATGGTCGGTCGTAGGGGCGTGGTCGACAAAAGCGCCGGTCCGGGCCGGACCGACTGGGTCGAACTCGCCGTCCGCGTACGAGCGGTGGTCGAATCGGGACGGCTGGTTCGGTTGAGCGAGAGAAATGATGTTCGCTCCGGCGGCCGATCGCGGTCGTCACGGGACGGAAACTCCGAACGGAAAGGACGCGGCGGCCGGTTTCGACGCGGACTCCTCGCCTCGTCGGGACGCCTGCGGGATCAGTCCTTGCCGGTGAAGTGGCCCTGCTCGTCGCGTTCCTGCTCCTGTGCGGAGTGTTCCCCGCCGCGCTCGCGGGCCTCCTGCGTCAGGCCCTGGGTGTTGCCTCGCTGGTCGTTCCCGTCACCGCGGTCGGACTGTCCACGGTCCGACTGGCCAAGTTCGGACTGACCACGGCTCCCCTGGCTCTGGTCCTGCTGGCCGGAGTGTTGCTGGCCCTGGTGGCCGGCGAAGTGGCCCTGCTCGTCGCGCTGCTGGGAGTGGGCGGAGTGCTGGCCACCGACGCTACGGCCCTGGTTGCCACCGAACTGCTGGCCCTGCTGCTGGGTGGGCTGTTGCTGGTGTCCCTGCTGCATCTGGTGGCCACCTCGCTGCTGGCGACCCTGCTGCTGGCGACCCTGCTGCTGGCCACCTCGCTGCTGCTGACCACCTCGCTGCTGGCGACCCTGCTGCTGGCGACCCTGCTGTCGCTGCTGGCCGCCCTGGGACCCCTCGGGGAGGAACTGGCCGGACTCGTCACGCGGTCGCTGCTGTGCCTGCTGGCGCTTCTGCTGGCGGAACTCCTGGGAGTGGCGCCGGTCCTGGGCGCCCTGGTCCGCGCCGCGTCCCTGCTGCCCGGGGAAGCCCGACTGCTGTCCGGCCGGTTGCTGGGACGCCGGAACGTATCCCTGCTGTTGCTGGGGCTGCTGACCGCCCTGCTGCTGGGGCTGTTGCTGGTGACCCTGCTGCTGGCCACCTTGCTGCTGGGTGTACTGCTGGCCGCCCTGTTGCTGCTGGGGCTGTTGCTGGTACTGCTGCTGGGGCTGTTGCTGATACTGCTGCTGGGGCTGTTGCTGCGTCTGCTGACTCCCTTGCTGCTGGTGACCCTGCTGCTGGCGACCCTGCTGCTGGTGGCCCTGCTGCTGCCCGCCCTGCTGTCGCTGCTGGCCGCCCTGGGACCCCTCGGGGAGGAACTGGCCGGTCTGGGGGTCTCGCGGCCGGTGTTCCGCCACCTCGTGCATCCGCTGGCGGAACTCCTGGGAGTGGCGACGGTCCTGGGCCCCCTGGTCGGCACCGCGACCCTGCTGCTGGCCACCCTGCTGCTGGCGTCCTTGCTGCTGGTTGTACTGCTGTCCGCCTCGCTGTCCCTGCTGTCCGCGATTTTGTTGGCTCATAGGTATCGTTCTCCGGGCCGTCCGCCTGGTACCGCCCGACCTGGCGTCCGGGAGGCGAACGGACGACCCGGGCGCAGATACCCTCCTGTCGGAGTTAAGACCCGGTAACCGTTTCAGGAGTAAGCTACGAAATACGACAGTAGCTTCCCAGAACTACCAGCCTATAGACGGATTCAATCGTGTAAATCTCCGTATACAGTGTCGGTTCCCGAACGGGCGAGACCCTCCTCTCGCTCCGGAGGCCCGTTCGTAACCGGGTTCGCGGACACCGTCCCCTCCAGCGATTCGTCGTCGGACCGTCGAAACGCGTCCTTATCGTCAGTAAGGACGATCAACCGGTGCGATGCGGGCGTCCGTCTTCCCGCGAACGGACCGCCCGGCGGGAGCGCGTCGAACCGGAGAGGGCGCGTCGGACCTGAGACGTTCCTCGCGTCGGGGGCGTCGCGGGGCCGTTCCCCCGGATTTCGACGGTACGGTGTGGACCCCAAGGTATTATCTACCTCTATTCCCAGATATCTGTAACAGTCTCGATGAATTCACTCCTCGTGGATCCGACCGTCGTGCTGGTGGTCGGTGGAACGGTCGCCGACCGCGAACGCGTCAGCGAAGCGGTCACCGACGGCGACCCGACGGCGGTCGTCGGCGTCGCGGACGTCCACGAGGCCGAATCAGAACTCGCGTCGCGCGACGACGTCGGTTGCGTGGTCGCCGTCGACGGCGACGAATCCACGTTCACCGACCTCCGCGAGTCGGTCAGGGAGGTGAATGACTTCCTCCCCGTCGTCGTCTTCGCCGACGTCGACGAGTCGACGGTGACAGCCGTCGCCCGGGGGGAACACTGCCGGTTCCTCCCGCGCTCGTCCGGGGACGCGGTCCTCCGGGACGTCGTCGACGACGCGCTCGCCTCCTACGACGAACGACGACAGACGGCCGCGGACAGTAGCGTCCTCGCGACACTCCTGGAGGAGGGGGAACTCACCATCTTCGCCAAGGACCGGGAGGGGCGTTTCCTCCGGATGGCGGACGTCCCGTACACGCTCGACCCGGACGAGGCACAGGGGAAGACCGACCTGGAGGTGTTCGGGGGCGACGACTCGGAGCGGGCCAGGATGACCCACCAGGACGACCTGCAGGTCGTCGAGACGGGCGAACCGATCCGGGACAAAGTCGAGGAGTACGCGTCACAGGGCGGCAGCCACTACTCACAGGTCACGAAGATTCCCTGGTACGACGACGACGGCGACGTCCGGGGACTGGTCGGCTACGCCATCAACGTCACCGAGCGGATGCAACTCAGAGAGGAGGTACAGGAGCAACACCGCCTGTTCGACCAGTTCGCGAGCTACGTCTCTCACGACCTCCGGACGCCGCTGCAAGTCTCCGTCGGTGCCCTGGAACTCGCCCGCGAGGGCGACGAGTCGGCCCTCGACAGGATCGAACGCGCCAACGAGCGCATCGAGGAGATAATCGACGACCTGCGAGCGCTCTCGAAGGGGGACCGCTCGGACGTCCTGCTGTCAGAGGAGGTGATCGACGCGCTCGACGTCGGCGTCGAGGGGACGGAACTCGCACCCCTGGTCGAGAGCGTCTGGGACGTCAACGGGACCGACGCGGCAGAACTCGTCCTCGACGTCCCGGCGGGAACCCAGGTGGTCAGCGAACCGGGGACACTCCGACCGCTGATCGAGAACCTCCTGAAGAACGCGATCGAACACGTCGGTCCCGACGTGACCGTCCGCGTCGGCACGACGGAGCGCGGCTTCTACGTCGAGGACGACGGCGAGGGCATCCCCGAGGACGAGCGCGAGAACGTGCTCGAGGACGGGTACACGACCGCTGAGGACGGCACCGGTACCGGTCTCGCTATCGTCACCCGGACCGTCGAGCAACAGGACTGGGAACTGACGATAACGGAGGGCGCAACCGGTTCCGGCGCACGGATCGAGATAACCGACGTGCCCGTCGTCACGCCGCCGGACGTGACGCCCGGCGCGGCGGTCGAGCTCTCGGAAAGCGTCGACGTCGGCGACGTCTCCATCCCGGGTGAGGCGACGTACGACCCGGAGAGCGAAACCTGGACCGTCGTCGGGAACGGCCGGGACATCTGGCACGACATCGACGAGTTCCACTTCACCCACGGCGACGCGAGGAACCCGGTCCGGATCGAGGGCCGGCTCTCGGAGTTCGACGGCGTCGAGGAGTACAGCAAGGCCGGCCTGATGATCCGGGACGGCGTCGACGACGACGGCGCGTTCGCCTTCGTCGGTTCGACCGGGGACCACGGAACGGAGACGATGTGGCGCGAGCGGCGGGGCGTCGACGCCGCGAGCGACCAGCTCGAGGAGCCCTACGAGATATACCAGTGGTACCGGGTCGACGCGGTGGGCGACCGGGTGACCCTCTTCGTGTCGACCGACGGGACGGAGTGGCAGGCCCTCGACCAGCGCCGGATCGACCTGGACGACTCCGTGGCCGTCGGACTCGTCGTCTGTAGCCACTCCGAGGGCGAGACGAGCGAGGCGACGTTCGAGGACGTCACCGTCACCGAACTCGACGCCGAGTGACCGGTCCCGGCGACCGGTCAGTGGACCATGTCGAGGAGGAAGATGAGGAGGAAGCCGACGAAGAACAGCGTCGTCGACGTCGGCGTCTCCGGCACCTGCTGGGCCTTGACGAGGAGTTCTTCGGTGACGAGGTAGAGCAGCGCCGCGGACCCGAACGCGAGGACCAGGGCGATTGGCGTGCCACTGACGCCTCCCAGTCCGAGTACGCCGGTGGTCACCCCGACGAGTAGCAGCACGCCGAACCCCGCCGGGACGGCCATCTTCTTGAGCACGCTCATCTCCGTCGGGAGCGCGATGACCCCCGTGACGCCGAGGAACAGCACCTCGATGGCGAGCGCGACCGCGATAATGATCCCGGTCGCCGGTTCGGTCAGGAACGAGACGCCGATCAACACCCCGTCGATGAGCATGTCGATACCGACCGTGATCAGGAGGCTCGACGCACCGGCGAACTTGCCCCCGATGTCGCGCTTCTCGACGTACTTGCTCAGGCGATGGATACCGAGCATCGTGGCCACGCCGATGGCGAACCCGACCACGACCACGAGCGGGGCGCGCGTGTGGACGTCGGGGAGGAGTTCCGCGGCGACGGCGGCGAACACCACGCCGGCCGCCAGGTGCTGGACGTTGCTCTCCATCTGCGGCCCCGGCGGCCGGTAGACGGCGACGAGGCCGCCGAGGAGCGCGGCGCCGACGGCCAGGAGGGTGTAGGACAGCGCCTGGACGAGGATTTCCGGCATCGGCCGTCACTACGTCTCCCAGACAGTTGAGTGCTGGCCGCCCGTTGACCGCCCGGAGACCCTGATCCTCTGGTTCGACGCGGCCGTCGGCCCCGTCACCGCCTCCTGTCGGCGACGTTCTCCTCGGCCGTCTCCTCGCTCACGAGTTCGTAGAGCGTCGCGCGTCCCCCGTCCGCTTTGGGCCGCAAAATCCGCCCGAGTCGCTGCGTGAACTCCCGCTCCGACCCACTGCCCGAGAGGACGATCGCCACGTTCGCGTCCGGCACGTCGACGCCCTCGTCGAGGACGTTGGCGGTGACGACGCGGGAGTACTCGCCCTCGCGAAACCGGTCGAGTATCTCACGTCGCTCGCTCGCACCCGTCTCGTTCGTTATCGCGGGGATAAGGAAGCGCTCGGAGAGGCGGTAGACGAGGTCGGTGTGGGCGGTGAACACGATGACCCGGTCGTCCCGG
The DNA here is from genome assembly GCA_964565905.1 of uncultured Halobacteriales archaeon. Lineage (GTDB taxonomy): Archaea > Halobacteriota > Halobacteria > Halobacteriales > Haloarculaceae > Halomicrobium. The sequence goes on along the minus strand of CAZMGU010000004.1, from coordinate 5,671 downwards.
TGCCGGTCGAGGATGGTCGCGAGTTCCTCGACCTTCCGGTCGGCGTTCATCATCACCTCGCGTGCGCGCTGCTTGGCCAGCAGCGCTTCGCGAGCCTCGGGGTCGCTCCCCGACCGCTTGACGAGTTCCTGGTAGTCGCTGCCCGAGCGCATCCGGATGTTCGACGTCGCGAGGTAGTCGGTGAACGTCGACTGGTGTTCCTCGTACACCTCGCGTTCGTCGGACGTCAAGGACACCTCGATCCGTCTGAGGTCGTAGTCGGCCAGGTGGTCGCCGGCGAGGTCGTCGACCGACAGCCGGTGGGCGACCGGGCCGACCAGGTCTTCGATCACCTCGTGGGCGTCGTCCGGCCGTTCGAACGTCGCCGTCAGTCCGAGCCTCGCGGGCGCGGCGAGCAGGCGGGCGACGTCGCGGTACCCCTCGCCGCCGAGGTGGTGGACCTCGTCGAAGACGACGAGGCCGAACCGGTCGCCCAGTTCGTCGGCACGGAGGTACGCCGAGTCGTACGTGGAGACGGTGACGTCCTCGACGCGCTGCTCGCCGCCGCCGAGTCGGCCGATGGGGACGTCGAACTCCGCCTCCAGTTCCGTCTCCCACTGGTCCAGCAGGTCGATCGTCGGGACGACGACGAGCGTCGGCGTCCCCAGCGCTTCCATCGCGGCGACGCCGATGACTGTTTTGCCGCTGCCCGTCGGGAGTTCGAGCACGCCTCGTTCGCCCGCCTCGTGCCAGGCCTCCAGGGCGGTCCGCTGGTAGTCCCGGAGTTCGTAGCTCGATTCGAGGGCGACTGCGGGCAGGTCGAGGACGCCGTCGTCGACGGAGACGCCGCGCTCGTCGAGCGCGTCGAGGAGGTCAGCGTACCGGTAGGCCGACGCCCGCGCGGTCTTCGAGCGGTCGTCACGCTCGACGCCGGGCAGTCCGTCCGGGACGTCGCCGTCTATCCGGACGGTTCCGTCCTCGTAGCTGAGCGAAACGGACACGGGCGTTCCTCGGTGACCGCGGCGCTTAACCGCTGTGTTCGCGGACCTGCCGCGGGATTCGACCCTGTGGAGCCGGATTCGTTCGCTCGGGTCGTTCTCATCCCGGTCGGTGTGAGCGACGTTTCGCGGGTCTACCGCCACCGACGGACCGCGGAACGCGGGTCGTACCGGGACCAGCGCAGTTCGAGCAGCGCCCACGTCGGTACCACGACCGCGATCGCGATCGCGGCCGCGAGACCCCGGATCGTCATCCACGGGGGCGCGACGTACAGGAGTCCGTTGAGCGCCGGGCCGCCGAGGAAGGCGACGATCCGATCGAGGCCCGTGGTCGCGTTCGGCGCGTCGTCGCCGGCGGTACCGCTCTGCACTCCCTCGCCGTTTCTGAGGGCGGCCTTGCTTCGCCCGGTGGCACTCTCGTCCCCGGTTCCGAGCCGCTCGGCCTCGTAGGGGGTCGGGACGCTCACGTTCCAGACCACCTCGTCGTCCTCGTCGAGTTCGAGGACGCGGTTCCCCTGCGAATCGGTGACGAGGGTGTGTCCGTCCGCCAGTCGGTCCGCGTCGCGGGGCCACTGGAGCCGGTCGTCGTCCCACTGCCAGGTCCGGTCCCAGCCGTCGCCGTCGCGCTGGTACTCGACGACGCGGTTGTTCTCCGAGTCGGCGACGACCACGGCAGGGCCGCCGCGCTCGCGCGGGATGAAGTCGGGATTGTGCTGCTCGTACAGCACGTCGTACGCGTCCTCCGCCCCGAGCGTCCAGTTCCGGTCGACTCCCTCGCCGGGGTCGACGAAGACGACCCGGTCGTGGTTCCGGAGGCTCAGCATGACCCGTCCGTCGGCGAGCGCCTCGACGTCGTTGAGGTGCGTCCAGTCGCCGGGCTGGCCGCCGCTGGCGTTCCGGTCGTAGTCCGACTCGGCGTTCCAGGTCCACTCCCGTTCGTCGGTCGTGGTGTTCAGGACGAACGCGCGGTCCTCGGCGATGTCGGCGACGAGCAGTCGGTCGTCGCCGACGCGGTCGACGTCGTGCCAGATGTCCCACCCCGTCACTGCGGTGTGGATCCGTTCGGTCTCGCCAGTGGTGAGGTTCGCGCGCTCGACTGCCACCTCGGCACATCCCCCGTCGAACGACCCGTCCGCTCGCGCTTCGAGCCGTCCGGGACACGGGTCGTACCGGCTTCCCGCGACGTACAGGACCGTTCTGGACCCGGCCGGGTCCGGGTCGACGTCGAAGTAGTTGCCGTACGTGTCGTTGTGGTACAGCGGGCGACCGTCCGGTGCGAAGGCGACGATGGCCGCCGTGCCGGTGTTCCCGCCCGGCGGGTCGGTCGTGACGACGGTCGCACCTGCCCGGTTGTCGACGACCGGATCCCGGTCCGCGAGCGGTCTGTCGGTCTGGTTCGCGGCGGCGGCGGTCGCGTCCGCCGGCGCCTGCAGCCAGCCGACAACGAGCAGGCCGGCCGAGACGACGACGACGGCGAGGAGCGCGACGCGGACGCCGGTTCTCACCCTGCCGGGCCCGTTCGCGACGGTCACGTTCATGTCACGACCTCGATCATCGGTCCGGCGTCGTGGTCGAGACGGTGGTACTCGAACGTCGGCCGTCCCGGTGTCGATCCGGATCCGCTCCGGTCCGAAGCCGACCCCGTCTTCGTCGACGCCGACGCGGACCCTCGGCGTGCACTAGGCGTCATCGCCGTCCTCGCTTCCGGGGAGGGTTCCCCCGATGACGTACACGTAGCCGCCCCAGAGCACGTATATCACGTCGCGACCGAAGAGGTGGGTGGCCGTGTGTGTCTCGAAGGCCGTCTCCTCCGGAAGCGAAGCGATCGGGCTCGGCTCCTCGTCGGACCCGCCCCCGCGAGGCGCGAACAGCCCCTCCCGCCTCCCGAAGTACGCCAGATCGACGTCCGCTATCGTCGGATCCGTGCCCATCGTCTCGAACGAGTAGACCGGACCGGTCTCGTCCGTCTCGAGGTCGTACCCGAAGCACCCGGTCGGCGATCCGACGTAGACCCGTCCCGCGTGGACGACCGGTTGCGTGACGTCGGGCAGGGTGTACATCCGGCCGTCGCTCGACGTCACTGCCCGCGAGGCGCCGACGACGGGGCTGCCCCACGGCACCGTCTCGGCGACGGTCTTCGTCCACCGGCTCTCTCCCGTCCCGGCCTCGTAGCAGTGCATGAGGAACCGGGTGTCGTAGCCGTCGCGGACGTGGCTCAGCACGACGACCGCGTCGCTCGTCGCGACGGCGTGCGGGGTGAACTCGTGTGGGTCGCCGACGAGGACGTCCTCGTCGCTGGGCTCCCGGTCCAGTTCCGTGACCCACTCCGGGTCATCGCTGCCCGGCTCGTACCGCCGGACGGTGCCGGTGTCCCAGGTGAACACGGCCTCGTCCCCGACGACCGAGCGCGTCCCTCCGAGTGTGGCCTCACGGTCGCCAGACGCGCGTGCGAACACGTCGACGCCGTCGGGCGTGCCGACGTACAGGCGGTCGTCGGTCGGAATCACGCGCGACTCGTCGTCCCCGTAGGGCTCGTCGGCGACGGTCCGTCGCCACTCCTCGTCGCCGCCCACCGGCCGGGCCGTCAGCGTGCCCGCGTCGAGCACGTACTCCGTCCCGTCGAAGACTGCGAGGTCGGCCGGGTTGTCGACCCGGCGGTGCCAGTGTTCCTCGCCGCCCCACCGCTCGTAGGCCGCCAGCGAGTGGAGCTGATTTCCCCACCGGAACCGGAGGTAGATCCTGTCTTCGGTGACCGCCATCGTCTCCATCCGTTCGGGGTCGTATCCCTCGACGTCGTCGGGCCGCTCGATGGTGAACCGGTCGACTATCTCCGGATCGCGACCGATCCCGCCCCGCGGTACGGTCGGGCCCGCCCTGTCGGCCCCACCGTAACGGGTGGGGACGGACTCCGGTTTCAGCGACGCAGTCCCGATCGACTCGCCGTTGACGGTCACCTCGTAGTCGCGTCCCGCCTCGACCTCCCGCGAGCCGACGAGCGCCACCGCGTCGTTTCCACCGAGTCGCCCGTCGAACGGTTCGCCGACGCCGTCCGCCGCCCGTAAGTAGAACTGTTCGATCGGTTCGCCGTCGACGCGCACGTCGGGGTCGTACGGGACCCGCAAGTCGGACTTGTTGTCGACGAAGAGGAGCGCCTGCACGACGCCGGCGTCGCGGTCCGGACCGACCGCGTACTGACCGGCGGGGCGGTGGTTCGTCTCGAGGTCGACCTCCTCGGTCAGCGTGATCTCGTCGGTGGCGTCGAGCACCGACACCTCGTGTTCGCCCGTTCCCTCGAGCGTGTACTCCAACTCGCGTTCGACGGACTCGTTCCCGTCGAGTTCGACGGTCCAGGTCTCGACGACCTCACCGTCCACCTCGACGGGTACCTCGCGACGGGCGCTCCGGCCGCCGGGATTCGTGAAGCGCGCCTCGATCTGCCACGGGATCCCGGCGATCGGGTCGCTGACCCACACCTCCGTCTTGGAGATACTCAAACTGTCGACGGTCACCGACCCACTGAACGGGTTGGAGACGCCGAGCGCGCTACAGCCGGCCAGCGAACCGAGGGACGCCGCGAGTCCGCCGAGAGCACCTCTCCGCGAGAGGGGTCTCACTATCGTTCCCTCCCACCCGGGCGGCCGTCGCGTCTCTCGGTCCCGACGCCGGGTCGATCGGTTCCGGTTCCCCCTGAGCAGTACCGTTCGACTGGCGTCGACACCCCTCGTGCTCCAGTCGCTCTCGCTTCACGCCCCGACGACCGTTTGGTCCTGACACACTTTCGACTATGTATAGTACTTCTTTCCATTGGTAGTGGTGTATCGTCCATTTTCGAACGCTTATTAGTAACGGAGTGACGATCCTCAGCGGTGTCGGCGCCGCATCGTTCTCGGCGTCGAAGACGTGAGCCTGACACCGCCGGGCGTTCCAGTCCTCGACGTAATCGTGAGCACCACCGTCCGTCGCGAGCGAACCCGTACTGACACCCCGTCGTCAGTGCCGATCCGCGAACGGACGACGAGTGCACTGCCGACGAACCGCGATACATATCTGAACCCTTTTGGTTTCAGACGCCCCTTCCCGAGGTATGAGCGAACCGGACGCGCCCGACGGATCGACGAGCGACGGGGAGTCGGTCGAGGTCGAAGACGAGGGGGACGCGACCCGAGAGGTGGCAGAGACCGAACCCGTCGACGGGGATTCGAGCCCGTCGGCCGACGCCGACGCGGGGGACGCCGAAGCCACCGACTCCGGTGGGGACGCGGTCGACGAGTCGCTCGTCGAGCGCGTCGAGGAGTCCGACCCCGCGGACGTCGCCCACGAACTCGCCTCGCTGCGGACCCGCATCGACGGACTGGAGGCGGAACTCGACGCAAAGGAGTCCGAGATAGAGGACCTCACCGAGAAACTCAAGCGCAAACAGGCGGACTTCCAGAACTACAAGAAGCGAATGGAGAAGCGCCGCGAGGAGGAACAGCAGCGGGCGACGGAGGACCTCGTCACCCGACTGCTGGACGTGCGCGACAACCTCAAGCGGGCGCTCGACCAGGAGGAAGGGACCGACATCCGCGGCGGCGTCGAGTCGACGCTCCGGCAGTTCGACGACGAACTGGCCCAGGAGAACGTCGACGTCATCGAACCAGAACCCGGCGAGGACGTCGACCCGCACCGCCACGAGGTGCTCGTCCGCGTCGACT
>CAZMGU010000003.1:0-55177 GCA_964565905.1 uncultured Halobacteriales archaeon | reverse complement strand
CGGACCGGACGAGCGTCCAGCAGGCGTGGGCGACGAACGGGGCGGCGAACAGCACCGCGGTGTACGGCCTGGCGAAGAAGGCGAGTGCGACGGCGGCGCCGGCCACCACCGCAGCACGAAGGCTCCCCCGCCGCTCCGCCCGGAGGTAGGCCAGCGCGAACGCGAGGTTTAGCGCCGTCGTCAGCGCGTAGGGGAGGTAGACCCCCGACTGGACGAGGAACAGGGGCGAGGCGAGCACCAGCGCGCCGGCGACCAGTCCGGTCCGGCCGTCGAACAGTTCGCGGCCGATGGCGGCCGTGAGGCCGACGACCGCTGCCGCGACGCCGGCCAGCGCGACGGGGAACCCGCCGAGGAGCTTCCCGAGCGCGAAGACGGCCGCGGGGACGGGCGAGTACTTCGGGTAGAGCCGGTCGCCGTCCTCGACGAAGAACCAGGGGCGGAACCCGTCCTCGACGGGCGGGCGGAGGAAGAGGTCGCCAGCCAGCAGCATCTCGGCCTGCTGGAGGTAGACCCCCTCGTCGTGGTTGATCGAGTGGTGCGGGAAGACGCGCGCGGCGACGGCGAGCGCGACGAGGCCGGCGAGGGCCGCCAGCAGCAGCGTCGCGACGCGGTAGCGGTCCACCTCGGCGGCGTCCCAGTCGAAGCCGCCCGCGCGCCGCCACTCCCTCATGGCTCCGCGGGGTACCAGGCCAGGGTGTGGTCCGCCACCAGGGCGACGTCCACCGGCTGGCCGACGTCGAAGTCCTCGGCGTGGTTGTGCAGGCAGCGGACGACGTTCCCGTCGAACAGTTCGACGTGGTAGACGAAGGAGGGGCCGGTGTACTGGCGGCGGACGACGCGGCCGTCCGCCTCGGACTCGTTGGCCGGCGTCGCCCGCAGGTCGTCCGGCCGGACGAGGACGTCGACGTCCGCGCCGGTGTACTCGTCGGTGATGCCCTCCAGCAGGTCCCGCTCGTAGGATCCGATGACCGTCTCGACCGAATCGTCGCCGACCGCCGCGGGCAGGAAACTTGCCTGGCCGAGGAAGCTGGCGACGAAGCGCGACTCGGGGTGTTCGAACACCTCGGCCGGGCTGCCGACCTGCTCGACGTGGCCGTCGTGCATGACGGCGACGCGGTCGGAGATGGAGAGCGCCTCCTCCTGGTCGTGGGTGACGGAGACGGCGGTGACGCCGGCCTCGTCGAGGATGCGGCGCACCTCCTCGCGCATGGCGACCCGGAGGCGGACGTCGAGGTTCGAGAAGGGCTCGTCGAGCAGCAGGACGTCCGGTTCGGGAGCGAGCGAACGCGCGAGCGCGACCCGCTGGCGCTGGCCGCCCGAGAGGTCCCCCGGCGTCCGGTCGCCGTACTCGTCGAGGCCGACCAGTTCCAGCAGTTCGCCGACGCGGGCGGCGGCCGACTCGCTGTCGGGGTCGTCGAGGCCGAAGGCGACGTTCTCGGCGACGGTGAGGTGCGGGAAGAGCGCGAACTCCTGGAACACCATGCCGACGTCGCGCTCCTCGGGCGGCGTCGACCCGCCGTCGCCGGCCACCGTCTCGTCGGCCACCGTGACGGTCCCCTCGCTGGGGGTCTCGAGGCCGGCGATCATCCGGAGCGTCGTCGTCTTGCCACAGCCGGAGGGGCCGAGCAGGGTGAGCAACTCGCCGTCGTGGACGGTCAGGTCGAGTCCCGAAACCGCGGTCTCCGGGCCGTATCGTTTGCTCACGGCGTCGAGTTCGAGGATCGGGTCGCCGGTCTCGACGTCCGTACCGGCGGCTGGTGCCGCCTCGTACGGCTCCCCGGTCACGTCGTCGATTCGCACGTCGTTATGCATCGTCGCCCTCCTGGCGAAGTAGCGGTATCATCGAGAGGCCGGAGACGACGACCAGGACGAGCGCCGGCAGCGCCGCCCGGCCGTAGTAGCCCGCCTCCTGTACTCGCCAGATGTAGGTCACTAGGGTCGTAAAGCCTGTCGGATGCAGGATGAGGGTCGTGTCGAGTTCCTTCATCGTCGTCAGGAACACCAGCGCGGCCCCGGCGAGCAGGCCCGGTGCGATCAGCGGCAGCGTCACCCGCTGGAACGCCTGTCTGGGCGGGGCACCCAGCACGCGGGCCGCCCCGATCAGTTCGGGGTCGACGCCGAGCACCGAGGAGCGGGTCGACCCGACCGCCTGCGGGAGGAAGCGGACGACGTAGGCGAACACGAGCAGCGGCAGCGTCTGATACACCGCGGGCGCGTAGTGGATACCGAAAAAGACCAGCGCCAGGCCGAGGACGACGCCCGGCATCGCGTACCCCAGGTACGTCGCTCGCTCGGCGGCCCGGGCGAACCACCCGTTCGACCGGCCGGCGTAGTACGCCACCGGCAGCGCGAACAGCACGGTGGCCCCGGCGGCCAGCACCGCGACGTAGACGGAGTTGAACGCGAACTCGGGGCGGAAGGCGAGGCCGCCGCCGGCGTAGCCGGGCCCCGAGCGGACGAGCCACATCGCGAGGACGCCGACCGGGAGCGCCAGCGTGAACGTCGTCACGAGCGCCGGCAGCGCCATCGCGACCCAGCGGTATCGCCCCAGCGGGACGACCGCGTCCGACGACGCGGGCGTGCCGTAGCCCGCCGCGTCGTTGCCGCCGACCCGCGACTCCAGCGCGAGGATCACCGCCGTCACCGCCAGCAGTTCCAGCGAGAGCAGGGTGGCGTTCGCCCGCCCGATGCCGAAGCTGTTCAGTTCCACGTAGATAACTCGCGTGAACACGTCGAAGCGCATGATGGCGGGCGTCCCGAAGTCCGACAGCGTGTACAGCGCCACGAGCAGCGCGCCGGCGGTGACGCCGGGCGCTATCTGCGGCAGGATCACCCGCCGGAAGGCCGCGCGGTAGCCGTGGTTGAGCGTCCGCGCGGCCTCTAGCTGGCTCTCGTCGAAGGAGAGCAGCGACGCGCGCGTGGTGAGGAAGACGTACGGGTAGACGAACAGCGTCAGCACCAGCGCGGTCCCGCCGAGGCCGTACACCGTCGGGACCGTTATCCCGAGCGGGGCGAGCAGGTCGGCGAGCGCGCCCTGGGGCCCGAACGCGGAGACGTAGGCGAACGCGCCGATGTAGCTCGGGACCACCAGCGGCAGCGCGACGGCGACGGTCCAGAACCGGCGGAAGGGTAGGTCGGTCTGGACGGTGAGGACGGCCAGCGGGACGCCCAGCGCGACGGACGCGCCCGTGACGACCGCGACGAGGCCGAGGCTGTTGGCGAGCACGTCGGTCGCCGTCGGCGAGGTCAGCAGCGAGAACGCTTCGGTCGGTTCGATAGCCGAGGCACGGAGCAGGAGCCAGAGGAGCGGGGTGAGGACGGCCGCGGCGACGCCGCCGGCGAGCAGGACGAGCGCGACGCTCGGCCCGTCGTCGTCGTCGCGCACCAGCCCGCGAACGCGGGCGCGCGCCGTCCCCGCGCCGTCGCTCCCGGCGGCCATCAGAGGACGCCCACCTCCCGCATCAGTTCCAGCGTCGGCTGGAGCTCGGAGAGCTTCGAGAGGTCCAGTTCCGGCGGGTCGAGCTCCTCGATGGAGGGGAGGCCGCCGACCGGTGGGATCCCCTCGACCATCGGGTAGGCGTACGTCCGGGTCGCGAAGAACTCCTGGGCCTCGGCCGACAGCAGGTGACGGACGAAGGCGTTCGCGAGGTCGGTTTGCTCGCTCGCGCCGAGGACGGCCGCACCGGCGGCGTTGATCAGCGCGCCCGCGTCACCGCTGGTGAACGCGAGGTCGAGTGGGGCGTCGGGGCGCGAGGCTTGCACGCGGAGCGCGTAGTAGTGGTTGGCGAAGCCGGCGCTCAGTTCGCCGTCGGCCACCGCGTTCGACACCAGGAACTCGTTGTTGTACTCCGAGACGCCCGCGTCGCTCATCCCGGTGAGCCACTGGCGCGTGGCGTCCTCGCCCTCGATGAGCCGCATCGCGGTGACGAACGCCTGGAAGGCGCCGTAGGTCGGCGCCCACCCCATCGCGCTCGCCAGCCCCTCGGTCTCGGGGAAGTCCATGACGGAGTCCGGGATCTCGTCGGCCGAGAACTCGTTCGTGTTGTACGGCACCGCGCGGGCGCGCCCGGCGGTCCCGACCCACGCGTCGTCGGGGTGGAACTCCTCGGGGACCGGGTCGACGACTTCCGAGGGGAGCGAGGCGGTGAGACCCTCGTTGGCCACTGCGGCCAGCGACCCGGCGTCGACCGACCAGAAGACGTCGGCCGGCGTCCCGTCGCCTTCGCTGATGAGCGTGTTCGCGGCGTCCGCGGTGCCCGACTCGCGCGGATTGACGGTGAAGTCGGGATATATCTCCTGGAACCGCGCCATCAGGTCGCGGTAGAGGCCGCCCTCGCCGCCGCCCAGGTAGACCGTCAGTTCGCCCGAGAGGTCCGGGAGGTCGGCGATGCGGGTGCCCTCGATGCTCCGGCGGTCCTCGGCGAGCGGGCCGGACCCGCGGAACTCGCCGAAGCTGGCGGCCCCCGACGAGGCGTTCCCCGTCTCGTTCCCGCCGCCACCGAACAGGTCGCCGGTACAGCCCGCGAGTCCGGCCAGTCCGGCCGACCCGACGCCGGCGAGGAACCGGCGACGACCGTGACGGCGGGAGCCGTCCCGGTCGGAATCGCGCTCAGTCATCGGCGACCACCACCTCGGCCTCGGCGTCGGCCGCTCCGGCTCCCTCGACGGCCGCGAGGCAGTCCAGCCAGTCCCGCAGGTACTCCCCGCAGTGGTTGAGGAACGCGCCGTTGTTCCACTCGTCGAACTCGCCCTCAGCGAGCGTGTCGGCGACGGCCTCGGTCACCTCGTGGTAGGAGTCGGCGTCGGCACCGGCGTCGTCGACCACCTCCCAGAAGTGCTCGTTCAGTTCCAGGCCGGCGACCTCGTTGGCGAGGTCGTCGAACGTCGAGCGCGGGGCCTTGTCGTGGTGGCAGAGCGGGCCGCCGTTGAGTATCTGTGTGCCGAGGACGTCGCAGGCGCGCTTGAGGAGGACGCCCGACCAGATGTCGTCGAAGCGGCCGACCTCCCACTCGTTGTCGTCCATCGGGAACTGGTAGAACGCGGGGACGACCTCCCGGCGGAAGGCCAGGTTCATCGAGCAGACGGTGAGGTACTGGCCCTCGGCGGCGACGAAGTCGCCCCCGAAGTCGCCAGCCTCGGTCCGCGTCTGGGCCTGGCCCTGCAGGTCGCCGTCCATCAGGATCCGGACGGCGTCCAGGTCGGGCACGTTCGTCCAGAGGCCCTGCGAGGCGACGACGGAGTCGACCTCCGTCGTACGGGTTTCCACCGTCTCGTCCATCGCGGCGTAGGGGTAGCCGCGCGGGTAGAGGTCGTGCTCGCTCTGGTAGAGGACGTTGACCCACGACTCGTCGGACTCGACGGCCTCGACCTCCCCCTCGTGGGCGAGGTTCGCCATGTGCCGGCCGAAGAAGTCGACGTCGGCGTGCGGTCGGGTGTCGTCGTCGATGAACACGCCGTACTCGAAGCGCTCGTGGGCCCAGAGGTAACACAGGCCGAAGGAGGTCTGTGCGTGACTCGCCTCGGGGACGAGGTGCCCGTACTCCGGGACGCCGTGCGTCTCGAACCACTCCTCGCGCGCGGTGCCGTCGAACACGGCCCCGTCGACGCCCTCCTCGTCGAGCATCCGCTCCATCTCGTCGGTGTCACAGAAGTCCTCGGTGACGAGGACGACGAACAGTCGGTCCGTGTCGAAGCCGTGTTCGCGGGCGTTGGCGACGTACTCTCGAACGCACTCGTACTCCCGTATCGTGGGGACGACCACGCAGATGTCCTGGCGTTGGCTCATTCGTCCGGCCAGTCGATTAGGTGGGCCTAAAAGATGACGATATTTCGGCGGGCCTAAACCCCCGGTCACAGCCGTCCCCCCACGTGGTCGGCCGCCTTCAGCGCGAGCGCGGCGATGGTGAGCGTCGGGTTCATCGCCCCGCCGGTGACGAAGACGGAACTCCCGGAGATCGTGAGGTTCGACAGGTCGTGCGTCCGCAGTCGCGGGTCGACGACGCTCTCGGCCGGGTCGGTGCCCATCCGCGTCGTCCCCATGTGGTGGAAGGCCGGGCCGGTGTCGTCCGGGCCGACGGTCCAGGTAATCTCCGCGCCCAGTTCCTCGAGCACGGACCGCTGTATCTCGTTCGCCCGGCGGATGGCCGCCCGCGTGCGGTCGTCGAGGCGCCAGACGACGTCGGGGACCGGGTTGCCGTGGTCGTCGGTCCGCGTGGGGTCCAGCCTGATCCGGTTCTCCCGCCGGGGTAGCTGTTCGACCAGCGCGCCCATCGCCACGTGGTTCCCGTACGACTCCCGTATCTCGTCGAGCAGGTCGTCGCCGAAGCTGTCCGCTCCCATCGCGATATCCGCCGGCGCGGGGCCGGCGTAGTTGAGGAACTCCAGTTTGATCGCCGTCCGCGAGTCGTCTGGCCGGTCGTAGAACTGGTGGCTCTCGGTGGTGTTGAAGCCGACGTGTTTCTGGCGGGTCCGCTCGTCGAGTCGGCCGCCGACGCCGGCGAACAGGTGGTCCATGAAGTACCGGCCCACCAGCCCCGAGGAGTTCGCGAGGCCGTCGGGGTACGTCTCCGACTCCGAGAGCAACAGGAGTCGCGCCGTCTCGACGCCGCCGGCCGCGAGGACGAACTCCCGGGCCTCCTGCCGGTGCTCCGTCCCGTCCGGCGTCGCGTAGACGGCCGCCGTCACCCGCTCGCCCGAATCGTCGTGTTCGAGGCGCTGGACCGGAACCCGGTCGAGGACGCGCGCCCCCTCGCGCTCCGCGGCGTCGACGTGCCGGGTGGCGTCGTACTTCGCGCCCGACGGACACACCGGTTTGCAGGTGCCGTAGCCGACGCAGGCGCTCGCCTCGTCTGTCGATTCGGAGTTCCGTGCGTTCGGCACCGAGTGGGTGGTTATCTTTAGTTCCTCGCAGGCCTCCGCGAACAGGGAGTCGCTGTACGAGGGCGGGAACGCCGGGAGCGGGTGGGGTTCCTCGCGCGGCGGCGCGAAGGGGTTGTCGGACGCCCCCGCGACGGATAGCTCCCGCTCGGCGGCCGCGTAGTACGGGCGCAGGTCGTCGTAGGCCAGCGGCCAGTCCTCGCCCATCCCGACCGAACTGTCGAGCGCGAAGTCCTGCTCGTGGAGGCGCATCACCATCCCCTGCCAGTGGAGCGTGCTCCCGCCGACGCCCTTCACGCGCGCGGCGTTGAGCGGGTAGTGACGCTCGCCGGTCGAACTGTAGGCGTCGCGCTCGCCGCCCATCCCCCACAGCGGTTCGTGGTCCCCCGGCCGGAGGTGGTTCTCCATCTCGCCCTCGCGCTCCGCACGGTCGAACCGCGGGCCGGCGTCGAGGACGACGACGTCGTGGCCGGCGGTCGCCAGTTTCGCGGCGACGAGCGCACCGGCGGGTCCGGCCCCGACGACGCAGACGTCGACCCGGTCCGACGGCGTCCGGTCGGCCCCGTCCGCGCCGCTCATCCCTGGGGCCCCCGCTGGTACGACTCGTGGCCGCCGGGGTACCCCGGCGGGTTCTCCAGGCCGGCGAGTCCGGCCCCCGTCGGCGAGGCGTAGAACGCGTACAGCAACTCGTTCACGAGGTAGTAGCGGACCCGTTCGCTCGCCGCCCCGTCGGCCGACGGGTCCGCCGTCCCGACGCCCATGTGGTCCAGCAGGTCGGACCGGTCGTCCGCCGGGAGGGAGGCGTAGGGCTCCGCGTGCCACTCCGAGACGTAGTCGTCGAGCGCCGCCACGGCGTCGGCGACGCCGCGGGCGTACGACTCGTCCTCACGGACCCGGACCGCCGAGTAGTCGCGGACGAACCCCTCGACGTCGTCGACGTCGGAGGGGTAGACGACGTCCGCGAGCGCCACCAGCGTGGCCACCTCGTGGTCGCCCACCGGGGCCCCGTCGGTCGATCCGTCGCCGCGGAGCCCCTCCAGTCGGTCCGCACAGCCGGCGGTGCTCCCGACGCCGGCGGCCGCGAGGGCGGCGACTACGTCCCGACGCGTCAGCTCCATCGTTCGCCAGCGGATTAGGCTACCCTAAACAAAACGGTTGCGTTCGACAGCAGTCCGCTCGTGCCGCCGCCACCTCCAGATCGGGTCGATCCGCTGGTTTCGGCCGTCTCGACCGATCTCTTCGCCGGTCGTCGTCGTCGGTGTTTCCCCGGCGCCCGGGAATTTCGTATCGCGATATGCGATTTACGACTGTCCCGCGGGCGAACGACCCCGAAACTCCCATCGCTGGATAGATCCTCTCTCGATACGGTTTTCGGTCTCTCCGTCTTCTGCTGGAGCTCTCACCTGGCCCCGGTGGCCCGCGCTCACCGGCCACCCTTTGCTTCAGCGTGAGATCCGTGTTCAGTCCAACTCGCGTGTGGATATTTCGAGGACGACTCCTCCACCGGACGGCCGCTGGAACGGCCATCCCGGCTATCCTGGCTCGGCGGCCACCGGACATCGGCGACGACGGTGACGTCGTTCCATCGTGCTATTCGAACTCGAAACCGTCGGGAGGACTACCATCGACGCGATGAACGACGCGAGGGGCTCTTTCGAAATCGGTTTCCTCCTCCTGGCCGGATCCGTCGTCGGCCCGGGCGGTTGCGTCGGCGTCCGACCCGGCGCGGTTCGAGCGCGCCGCATTCCGTAGATAGTGGTCGAGCGGACGAGCAGCGCCCCCGTTCACGCGCGCACGCGCGATAATTGCCGAGTACCGGGCGACCCCGTCTCCGTACTCACACCCGTCGACGTGACCTGCGCCGACGCTCGCCGGGGTGGTCTGGGGAAAGCGGCTGACGGGCGAGGGCGCGCTGACGCCGTACGCCCACCCGTCACGTCCTTCTCGGTCCGTTCCTCCCGGGATCTAGACGTGGTTCCTCCCCTTCGACCCCGGACGACGCCGTTGCGATCGTCTCGGATCACTTTCGATTCCTTCGCCTCTCCCGAGAGCGAGGCGGTCGGTGGCGCAACTGCCGTCGACTGCTCCGAACCGAGATCCCTGATCGTCCGGCCATTCGCTGTCTCTCACCGGATCGCCGGCGAATCGACCGCCTGCGGCCCGATCGGACGATCTGTCCCATCGCACCCCTGGGCGGGGGTAAACCCTATTTCGCGATATCGAATCCGTTCCGTTCGGCGCGGTTCGGCGGCACCGATCGGCCGAGAAACGCCGTCTAGACGTCCTGTATCGGTTAAAACGGTCCGCAATACAAGCTCAATTGTTGTATTCCAAACTAGGTGGCAAAGTTTTAACTAGGGTGGCTCCGACGGCACGGACTGCACTGCGAGCGGCCGAACCCGGCGGCCGGCCAGGGGGCCGGCGGCCACCGGTAGCCGGACGGCCGCGCGCGACGCTCGGCAACGCCGAGTGGCGACGCTATCCACCATGAGCACTCAACGCCACGACTCCACGATACGCTCGATCCTGGATCGAGCCCGTACAGATTCGGATCCGATAGACGACGAGACGCTCGACGACCTCCGTCGGGACGTCGAACGCGACTGCTACGACGGGGCGAGCAGGGCGGAGGTGTACGAGGCCGTCGTCGGGTCGCTGTCGGCGCGCATCGACCGCGACCCGGCGTACGACGCCGCCGCGGCCCGCGCTCGCCGGGACCAGTACTTCGAGTCGGTGACCGGCGAATCGCCGGCCGAAGCGTACGAGGCTTTCTATCGCGAAACGTTCGTCGAGGGCGTGGAACGCGGCGTCGAGGCGGACCTCCTCGACGAGCGGATGGCCGACTACGACCTGGACGCGCTGGCGGCGGAACTGGTCCTCGACCGGGACGACGAGTTCGACTACCTCGGCGTCGAGGCGCTCGTCCAGCGGTACTTCCTCCGGACGAACGACGGCGAGCACCTCGAACTCCCGCAGGCGTTCTGGATGCGGGTCGCGATGGGCGTCGCGCTGCGGGAGGACGAGGCGGAGCGCCACGAGCGCGCCCTGGAGTTCTACGAGGTGCTGTCGACGCTCCGGTTCGTTCACTCGACGCCGACGCTGTTCCACGCGGGGACCACCCACCCGCAGCTGTCCTCCTGCTACCTGACGACGCTCCCCGACGACCTGGAGGGCATCTTCGAGGGCTACGGGGAACACGCGAAGCTCTCGAAGTGGTCGGGCGGCCTCGGTAACGACTGGACGCCGGTCCGGGCGACAGGGTCGCTCATCGAGTCGACCGGCGTCGAGTCGACCGGCGTCGTCCCGTTCCTGAAGATAAGCAACGACGTGACCGCCGCCATCAACCGCTCGGGCAAGCGCCGGGGCGCGGCCGCCGCCTACCTCGCGTGCTGGCACCTGGACTACCCGGACTTCATCGACCTGCGGCGCAACACGGGCGACGAGCGCCGGCGCACCCACGACATGAACACGGCGGCGTGGATTCCGGACCTGTTCATGGAGCGCGTTCGCGCGGGCGAGGAGTGGACGCTGTTCTCGCCCGACGAGGTCCCCGGCCTCCACGACGCCTACGGCGAGGAGTTCGCCGAACTGTACCGCGAGTACGAGGAACGGGCCGAGAACGGCGAACTCCGCCAGCACGAGACGGTCGACGCCGCGGACCTCTGGCGCGACACGCTCACCCGGCTGTTCGAGACGGGCCACCCCTGGATAACGTTCAAGGACGCGTGTAACGTCCGGTCGCCACAGGACCACGCCGGGACGGTCCGCTCGTCGAACCTCTGTACGGAGATAACGCTCAACACGAGCGCCGAGGAGACGGCGGTCTGTAACCTCGGGTCGATCAACCTGTCGAGACACGTCACGCCGGACGGACTGGACCGCGAACTGGTCGCGGACACCGTCGAGACGGCGATGCGGATGCTCGACAACGTCGTCGACCTGAACTTCTACCCGACCGAGAAGTCGGAGCGCTCGAACATGCGCCACCGGCCGGTGGGCCTCGGGATGATGGGCTTTCACGAGGCGCTGTTCGAGCAGCGGGTCCCGATGGCGAGCGAGGCGGCCGTCGAGTTCGCCAACGAGGCCGCCGAACTCGTCGCCTACCATGCGATCCGCAACTCCTCGCGACTCGCGGCGGAGCGGGGCACCTACGACTCTTACGAGGGGAGCAAGTGGGACCGCGGCCTCCTTCCCCAGGACACCGTCGAACTCCTGGAGGACGAACGCGGCCGGGAGACGCCCCTCGACCCAGAGGAGCGCCTCGACTGGGGCGCCGTCCGCGCGCACGTGGCCGAACACGGGATGCGCAACTCCAACACGATGGCCGTGGCGCCGACGGCAACCATCTCGACCATCGCCGGCACCACCGCCAGCATCGAACCGGTGTACTCCAACCTCTACGTGAAGTCCAACATGTCCGGCGACTTCACCGTCCTCAACGGCCACCTCGTCGACGACCTGAAGGAGCGCGACCTCTGGGACGGGGAACTGCGCGACCGACTGAAGTACCACGACGGCTCCGTCCAGGAGATAGACCGGATTCCGGACGACCTCAGGGAACTGTACCGCGGCGCGTTCGAGGTGGACCCGCGCCACCAGATCCGACTGACCGCGCGTCGCGGCCAGTGGATCGACCAGAGCCAGTCCCACAACGTCTTCTTCCCGTCGACGGACGGCACCCTCCTCGACGACGTCTACCGGACCGCCTGGGAGTACGGCCTGAAGACGACGTACTACCTCCGGACGCTCGGTGCCAGCCAGGTGGAGAAGACGACGCTCGACATGGCCGAGTACGACGACACCCAGTCCCGGGGGTTCGGCGACGGTGACAACGCCGGAGCCGGGACCGGTGACGCCGGAGCAGCGGACCAGTCGAACGGAACCGCCGACTCGAACGACGTCCCGGCCGTCGAGGACCCGACCTGTGACGCCTGTCAGTGAGACCCGATGCCCATCCTGAACGACGACACCCACGACCCGAACAAGATACTGCCCATCGACTACGACTGGGCCCGCGAGTACTACCAGCAGGGCGTCGCCAACAACTGGACGCCCGCGGAGGTGCCCATGGGGGACGACGTCGCCCAGTGGCGAAACGACGAACTCACCGCCGCCGAGAAACGGCTCGTGGAGTGGAACCTCGGGTTCTTCTCGACGGCCGAGTCGCTCACCGCCAACAACGTCGTCCTCGCGCTGTACGAGTACGTCACCGCGCCGGAGTGCCGCCAGTACCTGCTTCGGCAGGCCTACGAGGAGGCCGTCCACACGGACACGTTCATCTACTGCTGCGACTCGCTGGGCTTCGACCCCGACTACCTCTACGGGATGTACGACCGCATCCCCGCCATCGAGGCGAAGGACGACTTCGTCGTCGACCTCACCCGCGCCGTCGACGACCCGGCGTTCACCCTCGACACCGCCGACGACGTCCGCGAACTGCTCCGCGACCTCGTGGGGTTCTACGTCGTCATGGAGGGGATATTCTTCTACGCCGGGTTCGCGATGATGCTCGCGCTGAAGCGGCGCAACCGGATGGTCGGCGTCGGCGAGCAGTTCCGCTACATCATGCGCGACGAGTCGCTCCACGTCAACTTCGGCGTCGACCTGATCAACCAGATCCGCGACGAGCAGTCCGTCTGGACCGCCGACTTCGAGGCCGAGGTCGAGGAACTGGTCCGCGAGGCCGTCGAACTCGAACAGCGATACGCCGAGGCGGCCTGCCCGGACGACGTGCTCGGCATGTCCAGCGAACAGTTCGCGGAGTACGTCGAGTACGTCGCCGACCGCCGCCTCCAGCAACTCCGGATGGACCCGGTGTACGACGCCGAGAACCCGTTCCCGTGGATGAGCGAGCAGGTGGACCTCGGCAGGGAGGTCAACTTCTTCGAGGGAACGGTCACCGAGTACCAGGACGCGGGTTCACTGGACTGGTAGGCCGTCGCCGTCTCTCCCCGGGTCAGTTCGGTCGACGATCGGTTGTCGAAGACGACGACCCCGATTTCGTATAGCGAAAACGGGTTCACGCCCGCCCGCCCGGTCGGGCTAGTCGTCGGCGCTGATCGGCGCGCCGTCCGCCGTCGTCGGCGCGGGGCTCTCCCCGTCGTCGAACGGGTACCACGACTGCTTCGCGTCGTTCATGTAGGGGTCCTCGTAGGTGCTCTCGACGGGTTCCGCGAGTTCGACGATAGTCTCGTGACCCATCGACTCCACCCACTCGCGGAAGGTCTGTCCCTCGTCGCGGAGCGCCGCGAAACTCCGCAGGAGGTTCCGGAGGAGGCCGGGCACTTCGTCGGCGGGCACGCGCTGGTGGACCCACTCGACGAACGAGGGGTTCTCGCCGATGCCGCCGCCGACGCCGACGTCGAGCGCCTCGACCATCTCGCCGTCCTTGCGGGCGCGCATCCCCTGGAGCCCGATGTCGGCCGTCATCGCCTGCCCGCAGTCGGCCGTACAGCCGGAGTAGTGGATCTTGATCTTCTCGACGTCGTCCGGCATGTCGACGTTGTCGCGGAGCCAGCGGAGGTAGCGGGCCATCCGCACCTTCGTCTCCGTCAACGCGAGGCTACAGAACTCCGTCCCGGTGCAGGCCATCGCGCCGCGCTGGAACGGGTTCGGCTCCGGCGGGTGGGTCTCCAGCAGGTCCGACTCGAGCAGGTCGTCGAGTTCGGACTCCGGGACGTCCATGAGGAGCGGGTTCTGCCGGCGGGTGAGTCGGACCTCGCCGGAGCCGTGTTTCTCGGCCAGGTCCGCCATCTCGATGGTCTCCTCGGCCGTCATCCGGCCGATGGGAACGCTCAGGCCGACGTAGTAGTCGCCGCTCGGTTGCTCGTGGACGCCGACGTGGTCGTGCTTGCCCCCCTCGTGGGAGCGACCGGCGTTGTACGTGTACCCCTCGCGGAGGTCCTCGCCCGCCGTCCGGAGTTCGAAGTCGACGTACTCCTCCTGGAGCACGTCACGGATCTTCTCGGTGCCCCAGTCGTCGACGAAGAACCGACTCCGGTTCTTCTGGCGGTTCTCGCGGTCGCCGTTGTCGAAGTACAGCTGGACGAACCCGCGGACGACGTCGTAGGCGTTCTCGGGCGTGACGAACACGTCGATCGGTCGCGCCTCTCGCGGTTCGCGACTCCCGAGGCCCCCGCCGACGCGGACGTTGAACCCCCGGACCGGCTCGCCGTCTATCACCTTCTCGGCAGGTTCCAGGCCGATGTCGTTGATCGAGTCCTGGGCACAGCCCTCGCGACAGCCCGTGACGCTGATGTTGAACTTCCGCGGCATCGCCGCGAGGTCGTCGTCGCCCCGCAGGTCCTCCATCAGCTTCTCGAGCAGGTCCGCTGACTCGACGAACTCGTTGACGTCCTTCCCGGCGACGGGACACCCTGAGATGTTGCGCATCGAGTCACCGCCCGCCGACCGCGAGGTGACGCCGACGGACTCGAGTTTCTCGAATATCTCCGGGACGTCCTCCAGCTTGATCCAGTGAAGCTGGACGGACTGGCGCGTCGTGAGGTCGATCCACGACTCGCCGTACTCGGGGTTCTTCACGGGCCCGCTCGCGTAGTCGCGCGCCACCTCGCCGATGGCCCGCAACTGGCCGGGAGCGAGTTGCCCGTTGGCGTTCGCCAGCCGGAGCATGAAGTAGCTCTCCTGGCCGCCGCGCTGGTGGAACACGCCCCAGAACTTGAACTTGGAGAACCACTCCTCCTTCTCCTCCTCGGTGATGTCCGCGAAGCCGCGCTCGGCGAACTCCTCTATCTTCTCCCGAACTTTCTCCACCGGAAAGTCCTCGGATTTCACCATAGATCGGTAGCACCTCTTACGAACGATTCGGACGGTGCCGAAATACTGGTCGAACGTTTCATTTGTCGTCTGGTTCTGGTGGCGCAGCCGTCATAATGGTTGGCTCCACGATCGTCCGGAAACCTCTCGCGCTATGCTTCGAATGTAAAAAATGAATACGGGTATTACACCTTATATGCGTAAATTCTGGACTACTTCTCGAAAAACGCTCATTCAGAATCTCCGCCGGTAACCGCCGAACGGTGTGCCCCGAAGTCGTTCGTCGGGTTCCCGCGCGGTTCCCGCCGATTCGATATAGCGGTCCGGGGTTCACGGCCGCTTTCCCTATCTGGAACCAATCTACTCGGTAGAACGACTCTCGTTCCCGATATCGGTCGTGTCGCGTACGACGCTCCGGTGACTGGTGGGGCCGTCGCGTCCATCGCCGTCGATCTCCAGTTCCGAGCGGGATCCATCGACCGTCCGTCGTTCGTGTCGTCGGCCGTGGTCGCCCCGATCCAGAAATTGCTAGAGATCGTCTATCATACCATGTTCACACTCCCGAAGCGGACCGGCGTCTGTCCACGTACTAGGCGAACTCCATCTCGCGATACGAAACCCGGTTCCATCGGTCGATTCCGCTCGATCGGACTGACTCCCTGGTCCCCGGCGACATCCCGTGTCCCTGCGGGGTCGAACGGCACGGGGTGCCGCGGGCGGTTTCACCGTCTCCGTTCTCGGCGTCGACGACCGGCGATTTCGACGCCCGAACCCTGGTTCTCGCCGGAACTATCGGATCGCAGGCGCGGGTGGAACTCCCTCGCCACTCGTCGACGACCAGTTCGTCCCGTCGTGGTGGACAGTTGGTCCCGCTCTGCCACTTTGGTATCGCGAAATGAGGTTCATCCCGACCGCACGTATCCGCCGACCGCAGCGCCCCGCTATTCGGTTTTCGGCCCCGGCACCGTTCGAGACGACGGAATCTACTCTCATGGGCGGCGCACGTCCTCCTCCCGCCTCTCCGAACCACGGCCGTGGACCGGTACGATCGCCTTCGACTTCCTGCCCGTCCGCACCGGGGCGGCGACGTCGCTGCCGCCCGCAGTCCCAATCTCGCGACCGGTTTCGGCGCGGACCCGTGGGTTCGCTGGTCTCTCGGAGACCGCCCACTCCCGCGGACGGTCGTACTCGTCAGCCGGGAGTTCCGACGGGGTGTGGTCGTCGTCTGGTGGTGGGCCAGCCGGGGCCGAACCCCGGCCGACCACGGGCCGGTATCGCCTTCGGATCGCGACCGACCTCGACGGACCGACCGAGAGTCCGCCGATCTCCGGGTTTCCGCCACGAATCGCTCGATTCGCTCACTCGGTTCCATTCGTCCGATCTCGTGGCGTCGAAGCACCGACGAACGGAACGCTCGCCGCCGCTCGCCGGAGATCGGTCGGAATAGCCGATATCGATCCATACATCCGATGTCGCTATACGAAATGTGGGCCGGGTAGTGATCGAACCCCGCCACGGAAGGAGGACGACGACGAATCCGCACTTCACGGACCGCTGTTCGCGTCGCGAGTCGAAGTCGGTGGGAGGGCCGGAGAATCAGCGGAAGACGGCGATTCAGCCCGTCTCGTTCACGACGAGTCGCAGGTCGTCGCCGTCCTTGAGGACGTAGCGGTCGGGGTCGACGGACTCGCCGTTCACCGTCACGTTCACCGACGTGCCCGGGTCACTCGGGTCGTACGTCGTCCCGTTGTGGGTAACAGTCCCGTTCGTCACGTCGAACCCGGGGAACGTCGAGAGCGCGTACCCCGCGGTCAGGTTGAGCGAGTGGGCGTGCCACCGGCTGGCGTTCTCGTCCCCGTGGAAGTGGAAGTACGGGTCGTTCATCACGAACCGCTCGCGGCTGAAGTTCGTCTCCTGGCCGTCGACGGTGGCCGAGAGCGTGCCGTGGGGATGGGGGTGGGACGAACTGTACTCGCGCCCCGGCGTCGTCACGTTGGACGCGTAGACGGTCACCAGTACCTCGTCGCCGTCATCCAGCCGGTAGGACGAGGGGTCGGCGACCGTCTCGCCGTCGACCCGGTAATCTATCGCCGTCGCGTTCGTCGACCGGTTCGACGTCCCGTTCGCCGGTTCGCGGTACGTCTCGCCCGCGTACGTCAGCGCGTCCGCCGTGGCGTTCACACCGAGGGCGTCCAGCGCCGCGGCGAGCGTCGTCGACTCGTTCGCGACGTGCCAGGTGTGCCGGTCGCTCTCGTTTAGCCAGGCGGCATCGCTATCGCCGCCTGCCGTCGCGCCGTCGAGGTGGGTGTCGCGGCCGTCGACGGCGAACAGCAACTGCCCGCTCGCCGCCGCGTTGGGTCCGTTCGCGTCGGTCGTCCGCCCGATAGCCGTCTCCTCTGTCGCCGTCTCGTTGGTCGTTGCTCCGTCGGCTTCGGTCGTCTCCGTCGCCGGGCCCGACCCGCCGCCGGGGTCCAGGGGGCCGGGACAGCCGGCCAGCGCGACCAGCAGTGCGAGTCCGACCGCCGCCACGCAGGTTCGATACGATGTCTGTGCCATACGGAACCACGTTCGGGTCGGGCGAGCCTTACTACCCGGCCGGTAATCGGACCCAAACGCCGCGGCGAGCGATCCGGCGTCTCGACCCGTTGCGACGCTTCGCCGTCCAGCGGATCCGCTCCCCTGCGCCGGGCGCTTACCGACCCGTTAACGCCCTCGACCGCTACGGCCCGTTCGCCCGGTCGTCGCACCCTCGCTCGCTCCCGCGTCCCGCGCGATACGCGTCTCATAATAAACTGGTCGGCCGGCGACTGGCCGCCATGGAACTCACGCGAGCGGGCGAACTGGGAGACGCCGTCCTGGACGAGGTGTCGAACGCCGTCGTCGCGGACGAGGCGGTGCTGCGGACCATCCTCACCGCCGTCGTCGGCCGCGGTCACGTCCTGCTGGAGGACGTCCCCGGGACGGGGAAGACGCTGACCGCGCGGAGTTTCGCGACGGCGCTCGGTCTCTCGTTCACCCGGATCCAGTTCACGCCGGACCTGTTGCCGACGGACGTCACCGGCACGTACGTCTTCGACGAGAAGCGCCGCGAGTTCGAGTTCAACGAGGGGCCGGTGTTCGCGAACGTCGTGCTGGCCGACGAGATAAACCGGGCGTCCCCGAAGACCCAGGCCGCGCTGCTGGAGGCGATGGAGGAAGGGCAGGTCACCGTCGACGGGACGACCCACGACCTGCCCGACCCGTTCGTCGTCATCGCCACCCAGAACCCCGTCGAGCAGGGCGAGGGGACGTTCCCGCTGCCGGAGGCCCAGAAGGACCGCTTCCTCGTGAAGACGGGGCTGGGCTACCCGGACGAGGCCGGCGAGCGGTCGCTGCTCGACAGGCGCGAGGCCCGCGACCGGCCGACGCCGACGGCCGGGCAGGTACTGGACGGGGACGACGTCCTGTCGCTCCAGCGGGTCCCCGAGCGGGTGCGTGTCGCCGGCGACGTCAAGGACTACGTCGTCGACGTCGTCCGGGCGACGCGGGCGGACCCACGCGTCGAAGTCGGCGTCTCGCCCCGGGGTTGCCAGCGCCTGTTCGAGGTGTGCCGGGCGCGGGCGGCACTCGCCGGCCGCGACTACGTGACGCCGGACGACGTGAAGGCCGTCGCGCCCGCCGTCGTCACCCACCGGCTGGTGCTGACGCCGGACGCGACGGTTGAGGACGTGACGCGCGACGAGGTCGTCGCCGACGTCCTGGCCGACGTGCCGGTCCCCAAGCCCGCACCCGAGGCGGGGCGGTAGCCGGTAGCATTCGCGGTTCTCACGGTCGGAGCGCGACGACGAGTAGTACCAGAGCCACCGCCGTCACGGCGAACCCGGCGAACGAGAGCGTCCCGAGCGCGACGGTCCGCGTGGCGTGGACGACGGCCACCGCCGCGACGCCGACCAGCGCACTCGCGGCGACGTGGACCAGTTCGAGACGCCAGGTCGTCGCCGCCCGCCCGAGCTGTTCGCCCACGCCGATGGCGTGTTCGCCGGCGTCCCAGGCGACGACGCTCGCCACCGTCGCGCCGAGGACGGCGGTCACCCCGACCGACCGGAAGAAGGCGGCGAGGACGACGGTGAGGAACACCGATCCGACGCCGGCCTTGACGAGCGTCCGCGACCCGCTGCCGCGGACCGGTGCGACCGCCGCGACCAGCACCGGGACGCCGACCATCGCCGGCAGGAATTGGATCACCGTGCTCGGCCCGTTGGCCTGGACGGCGAAGGTGGTGACGCCCGCGAGACAGACGGCACCGCCGACGCCCGCGAGGACCCGGCCGCTGATCCCCCGACCGCGGCGGACGACGGCGTGCCCGCCCGCGAAGACGGCCATCCCGACGCCCTCGATAGCGAGGCCGGTCCGGACCGCGTCGCCGCCGAGGACAAGGGGGATTCCCGCGGCGACGACCAGCGCGGCCACCCCGCTCGCTATCGCCGGCCGCCGTCGCACGGCCGTGGCGGTCATCGCCGCTCCGCCTCCATGGCGTCGCTCACGGTCATCGAGAGCGGCCGGTCCGGTCGCCAGTCGATCACCCGGACGCCCGCCCGGTGCAACCGGCGACGGCGCTGGTCGCGCTCGACGCGGGCGAGCGTCCGCCCGCCCGACCCGGACTCGGTGACGTCGGGCGAGAGTACGCTCACCGGCGTCCCCGCCGCCTCGAACCGGCGGACCGTCGACACTATCTCGTCGTCGAGGAGGGGTGAGAGGACGAGCAGTTGCGCGTCGGCCCCGAGACGGGCGCGGAGCGTCTCCGCCTGTGCGTCGAGTGGTGCGACCCCGTCGTCGGGGGGTTGCGCGGCGAACGCGGCGTGTTCGGCGAGGTGCCGCTGGACGCGGAGCACGTGTTTCCGCCCGCCCCCCGGTTCGAGCCAGCACTCCTCGCGGCCGAACGCCGCCAGGCCGACCCGGTTCCGGTCGTCGACGAGGGTACCGACGAGTTGCTGGGCCGCTGCGACGGCAGCGGCGACGGCGTGGGGTTCCCCGTCCGGGGCGCGGTAGGCTTCCGGTCGCGCGTCGACCACGAGTACCACCGTCGCCGCCCGCTCCTTCCTGAACTCGACGGTCGTCATGTCGCCCGTGCGCGCGAACCGGTTCCAGTCGATCCGGCTCAGCGGGTCGCCACGCCGGTAGTCCCGCGTCTGGTGGAACTCGATGCCCGCGCCGCTCCCGTCGGCGAGGACGCGCCCGACGGCGTCGAGCGTCCGGCCGCGGACCGGCGCGGCCGCCACGTCGCTCGTGCAGTCCACCTCCGTCTCCGTCCCGACCCGCGTCTCCACCTCGGTTGCACCGCTCGGGTCGCGGACCACGACCGTCGCGGGTTCGAAGCGGTGACGGCCGCGTTTCGCCTCGACGGCGTACGTGAACGACGCGGACTCGCCGGCCCGCAGCGCCGTCCCGAACCGGGGCGTCCCGTCAACGACGGGGAGCGCCGGCGGGACGCCGTCCACGACCCGCAGGTCGAAGAGGGGCCGGTCGCCGGCGTTCCGGACGGTCGTCGTCACCTCGAAGCGCTCGCCGTGGCCGGGGTTCGCGTCGTCGACCCGTCGCTCCAGTTCGACCGCTGGCGCCGGCGGGGGCGAAATCCGCGCGTAGGCGACGTAGACGACGCCGACGACGGCGGCGAGCAGGAGCGGGGGCCGCTTCGTCACGAGCGCGGCGCCGCCGGCGACCAGGGTGACCGCGAGGACGCCGCGCCACCGGTGAGTGGGGAACGCCGTCGTCATGACTCTCCCTCCGGGTCGACGCCGGCCACGGACGCGATGGCGTCGACCGTCCGCTCCGCCCGGTACCCCGTCGGGGTCCGGCCGCGGAGCAGCGGTGCCAGTCGACGGCCGGGCGACGAACCGCCCCTGACCGAACTGCCCCTCGTCCCGGCGAGGAACGCCGCCGCGACGTCGTCGTCGGTCCAGGTCCCCCGGTCGACGCGGTCGGTCGCCGTCTCCCGGTCGCAGTCCTCGGCGACGGCGACGACGTCGATAGCGGTCCGGCGAAGCCGTTCCCGGACGGACGCCCGCCGCTCGCGGCCGACGAGGGGGAGCAGGCAGCGCCAGTCGCCGGCCGCCTCGTCGAACGGTTCGCCCGGGGCCGGCACCGGGACGGGCCGCTCCGGGTCCGGCGTTCGGGTCTGGGTCGCGGCGTCCCGTCCGGCGAGGAACGCGGCGAGGCCGACGGCGAGCGTCGCGACGCCGATGCCCGCGGCGAGCAGGTACTCGCTGCCGGCGACGGCCAGCGCCGCCGCGACCGCTCCCTCGACGGGACCGCCCGGGGCCGCGACGGCGACGGCGAGCGCGCCCAGTCCGGCGAGTCCGAGGAGGGCCCGGACCGGAGTGACGCGACGGATCTTCCCGATCCGGCCGTCGTCAGCAACGGACGCGTCGTCGGTCACGGGCGGTCACCGCCGTCGTCCAGCGCCTCCGACGCGCGCAGACACTCGTGTGCGCGCTGGACCTGTTCGGCCGACGGGTCCGCCCCGCCGTAGCGCACCCGCTCGAACAGGTCGGTCAGTTCCCGCACCGCGTCCTGATCGAACCCGGCCCGGACGAGGCGCTCCGTCGCCTCCCGGGGCGTCGCGCCCGGGTCCGGGTCGACGTCGGCGAGGCGGACCATGTCCAGCCAGGCCCGCTCGACCGGACCGTCGGGCGGGTCGAACGGGTGGTCGGCCGCGGCGTCGCCCGGTTCACCGGGTTTGGAGTCGGACCGGTCGAACAGGGAGCGGAGCCACGCGAGCAGTCGCTCGCGGTAGCGCGACGCGGCCCACGCAGTCCCGAGGACGACGCCGGCGCTGCCGAGCAGGAGCGCCGCTCGCAGTAACTGCCGGAGGAGCGCGAGCCAGCCGTCCTCCTGCGCCGTCGTCCCCGTGCCGGTGCCCTGGCCGGACTGCGACTGCGACTCGCCGCCGCCGCCCGACTCCTCGGCCTGCCCGGCCCGGGCCTGACTGCTGGACGACGAGCCGCTCGACGCCCCGCTCGACGACCCGTCGTCCGGCGGTTCGCCGTCGCCCGGGTCGCCGTCGTCCTCGCCGTTCGCGGCCCCGCTCAACGCCGCGTCCCCGCTCTCCCCGCTGGAGTCCGCGGGCTGGCCGCCTTCCCCCTGCGCCGACCGGTAGGCCTCCTTCAGTTCGCCGGTGTCCTCCGACGAGACGGGGAGGCTCCCCGGTCCGACGTCGAACTCGTCCTCAGGACTTCCCGAGACGGAGGCGTCCAGCGCCGACGAGAGGCTCACCAGCGCGAAGCAACAGCAGACCGCACAGACGACGGTGAGCGCCCGCTCCCGGTTCATGGTTCGGGTGGCCGCCACCGTCCCCGACGCGGGCGACGACGTCGGCGTCCGCTGCCGCGACTCCGTGGCCCGCGCCCGCGGACGGGCGATGGGAGCGATCGATCCGCGGTCCGGGACGGGTGGCGTCCGTCGTTCATTCGCCCGAACGAACGGCGGCCGGCGTCCTATTTATGAGGGGGGTAACGCGTCGGCTATCCGACGGCTAGTAATGGCCGTCGCCCGCGTCGGATTCGACCGGTACGATGCACACGAGTACGATACGCGGCGTCGTTACACTGACCCTAGTCGGTGCCCTGGTCCTCTCGGCCGGGTGCTCTGGACTCGGACTCGGTGACGACGCCGCCGCGACCGACGCGGTGGAATCGCCCGCGACCGACGACGCGACGGAGGGTTCGAACGAGAGCGGGTCGTTCGGCCACGACGGCCACAGTCACAGCCACGGGGGCGGGAACGCCACCGACGGTGACGGCGACGGGAGCGGCGTCGGCAACGGAACCGCGGCCGACGCCGGGGCTTCCGCCGGGAACAGGACGACGAACGTCACCGAGGCGGCGGCCAGCGGGAAGGTGACGGTGGCCGTCGCCGGGTCGCAACTCGACCTCGCCGCCCGCGACCGGGCCGGTGACGGGTTCGGCGTCGCGTCCTCCGACGAACACACCTGGGTCGCGGAGTCGACGAACCTGACGCTGGCCGAGGCCCTTTCCCGCTTCGGCGTCGAGGCGAACGCCTCCCATCTGGCCGTCGACGGCGAGCGATACGACGGCACCGCGAACGGAACCACGCTCACCTACCGCGTCGACGGCCGCCCCGTCGACCCGACGGAGTACGTCCTCGAGGACGGAGACATGGTGTGGACGACCGTCCGAACGAACGGGACGGACGTCTCCCCGCCCGGGAACTACATCCGCGCCGCCCAGCAACACGCCCACGGCGAGATGAACTTCACCGTCGAGGGCGAGACGCTGAACTTCTCGCGGGAGAAGTACCAGTCGAACCACCGGTACTTCCACTACGAGCACGGGGGTGGGGAGTACTGGCACGCCCACTCCGTCTCCGTCACGCTCGGGTTCGCGCTCGACTCGCTCGCGGGGATCAACGTCACCGACGGCGCCGTCGAGTACGAGGGGACGACCTACGACCCGAGCGACGACGGGACGACGGTGAACGCGACGGTGAACGGCGAACCGGTCGCCCTTGACGAGTACGTCCTGCAGGACGGCGACTCCGTCCGCGTCACCCTGGAGTCGTCGGGGTGACGACTCCGGGACAGTGACGGACCGTTCCGTCCGGGACGGGCACCGGTCCGGCGGCCACTTCGAGCATGCGTGACGACGACGCCGCGGCCCCCGGTGACGCCGACCCGGTCATCGCGGAGTTCGCCGTCGAACACCCGGATTCGGTGCTCGCCGACTCGCTCCGCGCCGCGCCGGACGCCACCGTCGAACCGAACTACCGGACGGCCGACGAGCACTCCTCCCTGCTCGTGTTCACCGTCACCGGCGGGTCGATAGAGGAGTTCGACGCCGCGCTGGCGACGGACCACACCGTTCGCGACCCGGCGTTGCTCGACGCGACGACGGACGGGCGCGCCTACCGCGTCCGCTACGCACCCGACGCGTTGCGCCTCGGTCCCGTCTTCGCCCGGCTCGGCGCGCTCGTGCTGGACGCCCGGACGGCGGACCGGGCCTGGACCTTCCGCGTCCGGTTCCCGTCGCGGGCGGCGTTCGCCGCCTTCCGCGACTTCTGTACGGACCACGAGGCGACGCTCCGACTGTTCAAACTGTTCCGCGACGGCCCGACCGGCGGCGACGGTGACCTGGGGCTGACCGCCAGCCAGTGGGAGACGCTCACCGTCGCCCACGAGATGGGCTACTTCGAGGTACCCCGCGGGACGACCCAGGAGCAACTCGCCCGGCGACTCGGCGTGTCGCCGTCGGCCGTCTCCCAGCGGATGCGGCGGGCGACCAACCAGTTGTTGACCGCGGCGCTAGAGTCGGGACAGTTCGGTCCCGGGATCTGACGCCCGCGCGACCGGTGGTCCCGGACCGGTCCGTCGTCACTTCTTAACGTTGCGTTAACGGGACGGGTTCGAGTTCTCCGCCGACTCCGAACGACGCGTCTCACCGCCCGAACCTGTCGATTGCAATGTATTAGCCACTCACACGTAGACCGACCCCCTCTTGATACCTCCAGTGGGACAGGCGGGAGGTATTGGGTGGAACTCCGCTGGGACGTAGTACGCGATACGATGGACGAGGAACGACGTGCAGTCGACGACGAGACGAACGGATCGAACGACGAAACGACGACTGACGGGACGACCGGTGGTGAGTTCGGGACCGACGAGACGACCACCTCCGACCCGGAACCGACCCTCTCCCGGCGTACCTGTCTGCGCGGCATCGCGGCGACGGGCGTGGCCGGCGGCCTGTTCGGGAGCGGCGCGGGCGGGGCCGCCGCCGCGAGCGACCCGCGCCGGTACTTCGACCGGTTCGACACCGTCGTCGACGTGGTGGAGGCCGGCGCGGACGACACCGGCCGCGAGTCGGTGTCGTCGCTGCTCCGCGACCTCTGTGCCGACGACACGCTGCTGGTGTTCCCGCCGGGCCGGTACTATCTGGACGAGCAGGTCCGGTTCACCGGGTTCGACAACTTCGGCCTGGCCGGCAACGACGCGACGCTGGTGCCCGCCGACTACCACGACTTCGACGGCCCGCAGTACCGCCTGTTCCGCCTCGGCGTCCACTACAGCCCGGGGACGGACCTCCTCGTCGACGGGTTCACCGTCGACCAGACCGCTCCCGACACGGGCATCCGGGCCTTCGACGCCGTCGTCGACGACGGACTCGAGGTCAGGAACGTCGCCGTCGAGGGCTACCACGACAGCGGCACCTGGGGGCCCGGCCGGTTCAACGTCCTCGACCCAGAGGGGTCGGGCGTCGTCGAGCGGTTCGAGGCCCCCGACGGCGCGCAGTGGGAGAGCGAGACGCCCAACGCCGGCAACATCTGGCGCGGACCGACCGGCGTCGTCGCCAACATGACCGGGGGTACCCTCCGCTTCGTCGACTGCGAACTCGGCGGGTTCCCGGACAACGGCCTGTACGCCTCCGGCGGTTCCGGCCGGATAGTCGTCGACGGCGGCCGCTTCGAGAACAGCAACGGCAACAGCGTCCGGGTGGGCGGCACCGACAGCCTGGTCCGCGGGGCGACGGTCCGCGTCGACGAGACGCCCCGCGGGTTCGGCTCCCAGCGCGGCGTCCGCATCCAGAACGCCGAGAACGTCCGCGTCGAGGACACGTCGGTGACGGTGACCGCCTCGAACGGCGGTTCGACGGCCGTCGTCGTCGAGAACTCGGCCGGCGAGTCGTGGTTCGAGGGACTCGACCTCACCGTCGACGTCGACGTCCCCACCTCCGCGATGACGGTGGCCCCGGAGGCCGGATTCACGACGATATACCGGTCGGGCATCGAACTGCGGGGGCCGGGCGGCTACGGCGTTCGCCTGGAGGGGGCCGACGGCTCCGCCGGCGCGAACCTGGAACTGCTCGATATCGTCGGCGACGTCGGCGACGAGGGCGCCCGGTCGGCTATCCGGAACACGCGCGACGGCGTCCGGTTCGGCGGCGTCACGGTCGACCAGCCGGGCGGGACGAAGCGCTACGCGCTGGTGAACGAGGGCGACGACTGCACCGTCTACGAGGGGGACTACGTCGCCTCCCGGTACGGCGTCCTCGACGCCGGCACGGGCACCTGGATCAGTTCCGTCTACGCGAGGTCCTACGGCGACCGGGGCGCTATCGCCCTGCACGACGACAGCGCGGACGTCTACCTCAAGAACAACACGCTGCGGGGCGGCTACGACGACTACGGCTGTGACGGCCTGAAGACGGTCGGGAACGATAGCTGAGCCCGGTCACCCGCCTGCTCACCCCAGTCGCTCGACGAGCGCGTCCGTCGCGCTCGCTATCTCGCCGTACACCGACCGGAACCGCTCGACGTCGCGGCCATACGGGTCGCTTATCTCGACGTCCCGACCGGAGCAGTCACCGAACGCCCCGAGATAGTAGGCCGGCGCGTCGAACGCCCGCCGGAACTGGTAGCGGTTGAACGCGTCCATGAGGAGGACCAGGTCGCTCCGCTCGATGTCGGCGGCGGTGACGCGCGCCGACTCGTGGGGTTCCAGGTCGACGCCGAACGCCGCCGCCGCCTCGACGGCCTCGGGCGGACTCGACCGCCCTTCCGTCTCGAAGAAGCCGGCCGAATCGACCGACACCGACCCGATACCGCGTTCGTCAACCGCCCGTCGCAGGTACCGCTCCGCCATGGGGCTCCGGCAGATGTTCCCGAAACAGAGGACGAGGACGTGCGGGTCCGGCGGCAGGTCCGCGAGCGCGCGCTCGGCGTCGACCGCTCGCGGCCGCGGGTGGACGGCGAGCAGGCCGCGGTGGGCGGCGGTGCCGGCGCGACGCCGGGCGAGGCGCAGGTATCGCGCCAGCACGCTACGCACGACCCCTCCCGACGACGTTCCCGTCGCCACCGACCCGCCGGGCCACGTCGCCCATCGTCTCGACGTCGACGCCGGTCCGGCGACGGGCATCGTCTATCGCTTCGAGGACCCGTTCCACCCGCCGCCTGTCGCGCTCGCCCGTCACGTTGTGGGGGTGGAGCCAGAGGTGCAGGACCCCGTCCGTCCCCCGGAGCGCCTCCAGTCCCCGGCGGACCGCACTCACAACCGGGTCGTCGCGGACGAACTCGACCGCCCGGCGGAGCGCTCCTTCGAAGCCGAACAGGTACAGCGAGGCGGGAACGTTCACCATGCCGTACTCGTCGACGGACGGCGTCACTATCGGCGGCGTATGCCGACCGAAAAACGCGTTCCCGACTTTTGCGAGCGGTCCCGGCCGCGCCGGCGTCGCGCCGCGATAACAGGCGAATCCGTGGTCGGCGAGGACGTCCCTGTACCCCACCTCGTTGACGGGGAACACGAACGACCGGGGCGCGTGGCCGCGGTCCGCGAACGCCTCTGCGGCGGCACCCACCTCCGTCTCGGCCATCGAGCGGTCCATCCGCTCGTGGGCGAAGTGGACGTGGGTGAACCCGTGGCTCGCGAGTTCGTGGCCGACCGCCGCATCGAGGACCCGATCGACCAGTCCGTCGTCGAACCACGCCGCCTTCCGTCCGACGCCGCCGGAGCCGTCGGTACAGGGGTCAGGGCCGGCGGGGTGGCCGGCGTGGCCGCCGTCGCAGTCGTCCAGCAGCAGGTGCCCGACGACGGCCCACGTCGCCGGGACGGCGTACTCGTCGAACAGGTCCAGCAGTTCGATCCACGCGGCTCGACCGGCGCGTATCCGCTCGCCGGGGAGCGGCCGCTCGTGGTGGAAGCCCCAGCCGAGTTCGGCGTCGAGTGAGACGACGAGCGATCCCATCGTCCGAACCGACCGCGCCGCCGGACAAGCTTATACGGGTGGTAAGCCCGTCCGTCGCCCGCCGTCCGCTGCTCGCCGCCCGCCGTCCGCCGTTCGCCGTCCGCCGCCCGTTGCCCGTCGTCCACGACTCACCCGAGCAGGTTCGCCACCTGCCTGGCGAACGGGCGGGCGTCGCCGAGCGAGGCGAAGTCGAACCGCGGGTCGCGGAGGAGCGACGTCGCGACGTCGTAGCACGCGCCGGCGAGCGACGGGGCGTCGACGTGGTCGAACTCGTAGCGGGCGACGCTGTGGAGGTAGCTCAGTTCCCCGACGAGGGTGTGACAGCCGACCCCGACGTCGTAGTCGAAGACGGGTTCGTCCAGTCGGTCGGCCGCCAGGTCGTAGTACAGTGACGGGAAGTCCACGCCGGCGTGGACGGCCAGCGGGAGCGACCCCCAGAAGCGCGGGTTCACCTCCAGCAGCCTGAACGACCCGTCGTCGGCGTCGCGCCTGAACTCCACCATCGCCGGGCCGTGCCAGTCGAGTGCCTCCAGCAGGGCGAGTCCGTGTCGCTCCAGCGCCGGCACGTCGACGGCCCGGCGGTAGACGCTCGCGCCGCCGGCGTAGGTGTAACTGCGCTCCCGGCGGTGCTGGAACGTGGCGACCGGTTCGCCCCGGTCGAACAGCGCGAAGAAGCCGTACTCGCCGCCGCCTGGGACGTACTCCTGGGCGATGGGGACGTGCCCCATCTCCGCGACTAACCCCTCGCGGTCCGGAGTCTCGCCCGCCTCGACCACGTGGACGTCGCCGAAGCGGGCCCGGTCGTCCTCGACCGTTATCGTGTACCGCGGCTTCACGACCGTCCGGTCGTCCCACCCGTCCCACTCGTCGAGCAGGGCGGTTTCGGGCACCGGGACGCCGACGTCCTCGGCGGCCGCGACGAGTTCGACGCGGTCCTGGGCCCGCCGGACGCCATCGAACGGCTTCCAGGGCGTCGCCACGTGGTCGGCGAACGCCGCCCGGTGTTCGCTCAGCACGTAGACGTCCGTCTCGTACAGCGGGAGGACGGTGAGGACGTCGGGGCGGCACGCCAGTTCGAGCAGCGCCTCCCGGTAGTCGTCGACGCCGTCGCCCGAGACGACGCGCGTCTCCTCGCAGTACTTCGACCTGGTCGCCGCCGCCGCCGTCTCGCTCCGGGTGACGCCGATAACCGGGACCCCGCGCCGGCCGAGCGACCGGATGCAGGCGAGGCTGCTCCCCCCGTGATCCGCCGGGACGACGACGGCCGTTCCCTCCGCGCTCGCGTCCATGTGGTCGACCGTTCCGGCGGTCGTCGCGTTATTATGGAGACGATAAGCCGCCGACGAGTCGCCGCCTTAGCGGGCGGCTAGTAACGTCCTCGCGGCTCGTTTCCTCGCCCACTCGTTCGACCACCGCTCGGAACCTCGCGGTACCGGTTCCCCGTCCGGCCCCGCGGACCGTCCGCCGGCCGGCTGCGGAACCTGGCCACCCGTCACGAAACACACGACATGGAACGAAACATCGTCAGCGGCGTCCTCTCGGTCGTCTCGGCGAAAGTGGTAACGATGCTGATCGGGCTGGTGACGTCGCCGCTCCTCTACCGGATGCTCGGGCCGACGAAGTTCGGGGAGTACGCCACCGTGCTCTCCGCGCACGCGATGTTCATGATATTCGTCAGCGCGGGGATCACTCGCGGCGTCCGGAAGTACGTGGCCGAGGATCGCTACCTGCCGGACTGGGAGGACCGGGTCGTCGGCTTCTACTTCCGGCTGGCGGTCGCGCTGGCCGCTGCCGGCGCGCTCGTCTACCTGCTGGCCGTGAAGTCCGGTGTTATCGCCTGGCTCTTCGACCCGACCTTCGAGACGTACTTCACGCTCATGATCGGTGCGGTCGTGAGCGCACAGCTCTGGTCGTTCGCCCGCCGCGCGCTGATGGGGTTCGGGCTGGAGCACCACTCCGAACCGCTGACGGTCGTCTACTGGGTGACCTTTGCCGGCGTCGCGCTGGGCCTCGTCTCGCTCGGCTACGGGGTCGCCGGCGCGCTGGCGGGACAGATACTCGGGACGCTGGTCGTCGGCCTCGTCGGGATGGTACTGGTCGTCCGCCGGGTGTCACCCGCCGCCCTCGTGCGCACCTCCCCCGCGACGCTCCCGCGCCGGAAGATGCTCGTCTACAACGCCAACACCATCGCGCTCTCCTTCCTCCTGCTGTCGCTGTACCACGTCGACGTCGTCATGCTCCAGGCCATGCGGGAGGGGCCGGCGGTCGGCCACTACAAGGCGGCGCTCAAACTCGCCGAGTTCCTCTGGTTCGTCCCGGTGACGATCCAGTCGGTGTACGTCCACTCCACCTCCGAACTCTGGTCGAAGGGGGCCGTCGACAGAATAGCCAGCATCGCCGCGAAGACGACCCGCTACACGCTGTTGCTGACGGGGATCATGGTCCTCGGGCTGGCGTCGCTGGCCGACCTCGTCGTCCCGCTGTACTGGGGCCAGGAGGCGACGCCGGCGATAGAACCGCTCGTCTTCCTCCTCCCCGGCGCGCTGGGCTTCGCCGCCGTCCGACCGACGCTCGCCATCGAGGGCGGGCACGGGACGTTGCGGCACTCGCTGAAGGCGACGGCCGCCGCCGCGGCGATGAACCTCGCGCTCAACGCCGCCCTGATCCCCCGCTTCGGGACGACCGGCGCGGCCGTCGCCACCAGCGTCGGCTACGGGTCGATGTTCGTCTTCCACGTGTGGAGTGCCCGGAAACTCGGCTTCGACCCGATAGCGGACGCCCGACTCGTCCGCCTCGCGGTGACGGCGGCCGTCGCCGCCGTCCCCGTCTTCTGGCTCCCCGGCGTTCTCCCCGGCCGCGTCCTCCCGCTCGTCGTCGTGCCCCCCGTCGGCCTCGCCGTCTTCCTCGCGATGGCGTTCCTCACCGGCGCGCTCGAACGCGAGGAGTGTCTCGACCTCCTCTCGGCGTTCCCCGGCCCCGTCCCGAGGGCGGCCGAGCGACTCCGGTCGTTCGAGTTCGGCCTGCCGACGAGCACTCGCGCCGCCGTCGACGGCCAGCGCTGGCTGGTCGTCCTCGGCGTGTTGCTGTTCGTCACCGGCACGGGCTTCGCGTTCGTCACCGCCGCGCTCGACGGCGGCGGTTCGGCCGCCGACCCCGCCGACGCCACCGCGACGCCCGCGCCGGCGGAAACCGTGACGCCGACGCCCGGCGGCGGCGAGACGGGCGTCGTCGACGCGGGCGACGAACCGGGAGCGTCGCCGCCGGCGGGCGACTCCGGGGACCCCTCCGACGACGGCGGCGGCGGACCGGCCGACCGCGACGGCGGGCCGGACGACGACGGCAGTGACCGGCGGGGTAGCGGGGACCGGTCGGACGACGACGACCCCGCCGACGAACCCGACGATCCGACCGACGACGAGTCGGAGGATACCGATACGGACACTGACACGGAGACGGACACCGAGACGGAGAGCGATACCCCGACCGACACGGAGACGGACACGCCGACGGAGACGAACACTACCACCGAGACGGAGACCGACACGTCCACCGAGACGGAGACGAACGTGACGACCGAGACGGATACCGAGACGGAGACGAACACGACGACGGAGACCGACACTGAAACAGAGACGGCAACCGACACCGAGACGGACACGCCCACGGATACTGAAACGGACACCGGCACGGAGACCGATACCCCGACCGACACCGAGTCCGACACGCCGACCGATACCGAGACGGCAACCGACACCGAAACGGAGACGGACACCGACACCCCGACCGACGCCGAGTCAGACACGCCCACCGACGCGGAATCCGACACCGGGTCGAGCACGGACCCGAGCACCGGCGGAGACACCTCGGCGGACGACGACTCGGATGCGAGCAGCGACACCGGTGGGGACGGGGAAGCCACGGCGACCGCCTGACCAGCGGATCGGAACCGCTCAGCCCCGCTCACGCGTGCCGGATTCCGCTTCTCGACGGCCTTACCCGGTGACTAGTAAATCCCCGACGCCCCGTCGCCTCGCCCATGACCACGGTAAGCGTCGTAATTCCGACGTACGACCGGGCCGACGTGCTCCCGCGGGCCGTCGAGAGCGTCCTCGACCAGACGATGACGGACCTGGAACTGCTCGTCGTCGACGACGGGTCGACCGACGGGACGCGGGCGGTCCTCGACGGGTTCGACGACGACCGGCTCAGGGTGATCGAACACGAGACGAACCGCGGCGCGAACGTCGCGCGCAACACGGGCATCGACGAGGCCGACGGCGAGTACGTGGCCTTCCTCGACTCGGACGACGAGTGGCGGCCGCCGAAACTGGAGCGCCAGCTAGAGCGGATCCGGTCCGGGCCGTCGACGCACGTCGCCGCCTACTGCGACTTCGAGCGGGAACGGAGCGGCGTCGGGGGCCGACTGATCGGCGCCGCCGCGTCGCTGCTCGCCAGGGCAGACGATCCCGGGCCGCGCGAGGGGGGCGAGGAACTCGTCGGCGAGATACTCGCCGACCGCCTCCACTCGGGCGCGGGGTCGACGCTGGTCGTCGAGACGGACGTGGCCCGGCGGGTCGGCGGCTTCGACGAGGAACTCGATCGGTTCCAGGACCCGGAGTTCCTGCTGCGGGTCCTCCAGGAGGGGACGCTGGCGTACGTCGACGAACCGCTGGTGGTGCGCTACGGGACGGGGTCGCCCGACGCCGAGACGGTGCGCCGGGCGGACGAGCGCTATCTCGCCACGCACGCCTCGCTCGTCGAGGCGGCCGAGGCACAGGGGTACCGGGTCCGGCCGGCGCACGAACTCCTCCTGGCGAAGCGGTTCTTCGAGGAGGGGCGGTTCGCGCCCGGCAGCGCACACCTGCTGGCGGCCGACGCGCCGGTCCGCCACTGGCCGGGGCTGGCCTGGGCCGCCGTCACCGGTCTCCGGGCCCGCACGTCGACGCCGGCCACCGCCGCGGCCGGGTTCGTCGCGCTGGTGGTCCTGTACGGACTGTTCGACGCGATACGACACTCGAAGTGAGGCGGAGGCCGCGCGAAGTGAGGCGGACACGTTGCTAGGTGGCCCCGACGCACGGCTTATCCGACGGATAATAACGGTCCTCCGGTGCCGACAGCGGACAGATGATACGGTACTCTCGGTGGTATCTCGACCTGGCGTTCGTCGCCTGCTGGACCGGTCTCGCTGTCCTCCTCGTCGGACCGGCACACACGGGGTGGGTGCGCGTCGCCGCTGCCGTCCCGTTCGTGACGCTGTTCCCCGGCTACGTGCTGCTCGCGGCCCTGTTCCCGTCCGTCGGCACCCACGAGACGTACACGTTCGACCGGAACGAGAGCGGGTTCGAGGACCCGCTGCCGACGAAGTCGGGCGTCGACGGGACCGAGCGGTTCGCATTCTCGGTCGTCCTGAGCGTCGTCGTCGTGGCGGCCGTCGCCCTCGTCGCGCACTTCACCCCCTGGGGCGTCACGCTCGGACCGATACTGTCCGGCGTCGCCGGGTGGACGCTGCTGTGGACGCTCGTCGCGACGGTGCGCCGGGCCCGCCTCGAACCCGAGGCGCGGTACGTTCCCCGGCCGACGAACTTCGTCGCCGCGCTCCGGTTCTCGGGCGGTCCGGGGGCCGCGTGGGGGAACGAGACCCGGTCGGGCCTCTTCGACGCCGCCCTCGCCGTCTCGGTCCTGCTGTTCGCGTCGACGCTCGGCTACGCGGCGGTCAACCCGCCGCAGGAGTCCCAGTCCGCGGGGTTCACCGAACTCTACGTCGAAGGGCAGAACGTCACCGGCGACGTGGAGTCGACCTACCCCTCGCGGTTCGCCCCCGGCGAGACGCGGACGCTCGCGGTCGGCGTCACCAACAGGGAGCAGCGACCGGCCGACTACCGCCTGTTCCTCTCGCTGCAGCGGACCGACGGGGGCGGCCGGAACGCCACCGTCCTGTCCGAGGACCGCCTCGACCGGCGGACGCTCTCGCTCGACCACGGCGAGCGGACGGCCGTCTCCCTCCCCGTGACGCCGACCGAAACCGGCACCGACCGCCGCCTCGTCGTCCTGCTGTACGCCGGCGAACCGCCGGGCGACCCCTCCCTCGACACCGCCTACCGGTCGCTCCTGCTCCCGATAGACGTCACCGACGACGCGGGGGCCTGAGCGCGGATGTGGCCCTGGGAACACCTCGCCGTCGGCTACCTGTGTTACTCGGCGCTCGCCCGCTCCCGGGGCGGCGACCCGCCGACGGCGGCCGCGGCGGTCGCCGTCGCGTTCGGGACGCAGTTCCCCGACCTGGTCGACAAGCCGCTCGCGTGGGGGCTGGCCGTGGTCGAGAGCGGCGTCTCGGTGGCCCATTCGGTGTTCACCGCCTGTGCGCTCTCCGTGGTCGTCGTCGCCGTCGCACGCCGGCTGGACCGGCCGCGCGTCGGGACGGCGTTCGTCGTCGGCTACCTGTCGCATCTCCCCGCAGACGCCGTGTACGGGGCCGTGTTCGGCGGGCCGATATCGCTCCGTCCCTACCTCTGGCCGTTCGTCGACGCGGCGTCGTCCGGCGGTGGCGGCCTGCTGGACAACGTCGCCTACTACGCGCTCCGATTCCTGTTCTTCCTCGCGACGGAGCGCGGCCTGGCGTTCCTGGCGCTGGAGCTCTGCTTCCTGGCGTTCGCCGCGTGGATCTGGGTCCGGGACGGCTGTCCCGGTCTGCCGGGCCGGACCGCAGCCGCCGGACGCCGTTGAGCGACGGGACCCGGTGCCCCGCTCACGTCGTCGCCGCCGGCGGTTCGGTACACATGACGACCTCGTCGTTCGTGTAGGTGACCGCCATCCCCGGCCGGCAGAGGCGCGACCGGTTCACGTCCCGTATCTCCCCGTACCCCTGACTGTTCGTGAAGTAGGTGGCCGCCCGCGTCTGCTCGCGCCGGTAGACGACGACGTCGTGGGTGACCGGTTCGCTGTCGTTGACCGACGCCGTGTCGGCGTAGTACGCCCCCCGTCTGTTGAACAGCGTCTGGTAAGGGTGGTCGGTGTGGAGGACCTGGTTCGGGAGTATCTCCTGACCCGACGGCGACCCGGTCGTCCGGCCGATGGTCGACACCGCGGCGAGTTCGGGTTCCTCGTAGGCCAGCCTCGCCTCCCGGTCCTCGAAGACCGGGTCGTCGACCGTCCCGTTGCCCGACAGCAGCATCGCGGAGGGGAACGCCGCGGCGAACACGAGCACGACGGCGACGGCGACCCACCGGTCGACGGACAGTTCCAGGTGCCGGAGCCCGACGACGGTCAGCACGGCGAGGGGGACGTAGAGGAACGCGAACCAGCGCTGGGGGATGAAGTTTCGGATGCCGAAGATGGGCAGTCCGAGGACGAACACGAGCATGATGGCCGCGCCGATGAGCAGGGTGAACGTCGACTGGCGCGCCCGGGTGCGGTTGACCACGTACAGGCAGCCGAGGAAGGTTCCGAACAGGAGCAACAGGAACCCGGCCGCGTCGAGGTACGGGGCGAGCAGGTCGACCGTCGAGGGCGCTTCGCTCGCGGCGGCGGCCGCGGACGCGCTACCGGAGTCCGGGCCGGCCAGGTTCAACACGCCGGCGCTGGAGGCGAGCGTCTGGTGGAAGTAGCTGAACACGGTGACCAGGAACGTCTCCCCCTCGTAGGGGGTGAACGACCAGAGGAACGTGCTAAAGCCGAGGTCGAACGCCATCAGCCCCGCGACGTTGACCGGGCGACTGATCCGGAACACGTCGGGGTCGAGTATCGACGGGCGGAACACCTCCAGGCGCATCACGAGGTAGGCGAGGAACGCGCCGCCGAGCATCACGAGCGTGATGAATGACGACACCTGGTGGGTGAGGATGACGGCCACGCTGAGCGCGAGCAGGAACCACAGCGTGACCCGGTCCTGGTCGGTCCGCATCGACCGGACGAGCCAGTAGCAGAGCGCGAGGAACAGGACCAGCCCCATGCTCGTCGGGATGAGGTGGATGCCCCACTCGACGACGTAGTCCCCGACGGAGTACAGCGCGGCGGCGAACGCCGCCCACCGCTCGTCGACGAGCAGGTTCGCCGTGGCGAATACCAGCAGCACCGATATCGGCATGACGACGCCGAGCGACAGGTACAGACCGAGGCGCAGGGAGACGTCGCCGAGCAGCGACGTCGCGACGACCAGCAGGTGGTACAGCGGCGACGTGTAGTGTTTGTCGTCCGAGATGCCGTTCAGCGACTCCGTCGCCCGGACGCTCTCCGCCAGGTCGTAGACGTGCGTCCAGGCGTCGATGCCTATCAGCCCCGGTGTCCCGTACAGCGCCGCGAACCGGACGACGAACGCCAGCGCGACTATCTGGACGAGGACGCGGGTCCGGTCGAACCCCTCGGTCCGCACGAACGCTATCTGGCAGACGATCAGCGTCCCCACCAGGCCCGACAGGACGAGGAAGCGGGGCGACCGCCCCCCGTCGTGGACGGTGAGCAGGACCAGCGCGGCGAGACCGACGAACACCAACGACGGCAGCGACCGCCGGAGGTCCCGCGACAGCGTCGGGATCCCCTGGACCCGTCGCGAGTCCCGGTACGTCGCGAACAGGTAGAGCAGGCAGGCGCTCCCGAGGACTATCGGGATGGTCTCGACGTATATCTGCGAGACGACGAAGCGCAGCGGCACCAGCGCGGCCGCCAGCAGGAGCCCGAGCGCCGCGGCCGCCACGTCGAAGCGCATCGTCACGATCCGGCGGCGGATCGCGCCGATCATCGTTCTGCCCTCCCGTCGACTGTCCCGGGACGGCGGTACCACTCGCTCGTTCGGTCGATGCGTCCGGTCCGGCGCGCTCTGTCCTGGTTCACGTGCTGAGATCCTCCGTGCTGTGGGTCGCGTCGGTCGTCCGACCGGTCCACGTCCGGCGATTCCCGACGGCCGGCGGGCGTCCACCCGCGCGGCCCCGGGCGTCACTGTCCCGACGCACGCTCCGTCGGTCCCTCACTACCCGGTCGCTAAGGGACCGAAGCTCCCGACGCCCGCGTGCCCGTCCTCCACCACTCGTGCCGTCGCTCGTCCACCCCCACCGTCCGCCCTCCGTCACCGGTCCTTAGCGACCCAATAAGGACCGTTTCCGGGCCTGATCACCTCTATAACCAAGCGCGGTGGCGGGAAACGCCAGGCCATGCCAGTGAGTTTCAGCGGCTGGATCGACGAGTTCCGCGAGGGGTTCGCGGAGGACCCCCGTCGGGCCGTCCTGCAGAGCGCCTACTGTGCGTACCTCGGCCTGTGGTACACCGTCACCTCCCGGGTCGAACCGGGCACGAACGTCTACGAGCGCGACTGGGACGCGCTGATCATCCTCGACGCCTGCCGCGTCGACGCCCTGGAGGAAGTGGCCGGCGAGTACGAGTTCCTCCCCGACGACGGGGTGGGCGCTATCACCTCGGTCGGGTGCAGTTCCTACGAGTGGATGGTGAAGACGTTCCGCGAACCGTACCGCGAGGAGATAGGCGAGACGGCCCACGTCACCGCCAACGGCTTCGCCGAACCGGTGTTCGAGGACGGCGTCTACGGCCCGAGCGTCTCCGTCCCGTTCGGCTGGCCGAAGGACGACGTCGTCGACGCCGACGCCTTCGCCGCGCTCGAACACGTCTGGCGGCACGGCCGCGACCCGGACCTGGGCAACGTCCCGCCGGCGTACCTGACCGACTGCGCCATCGACGCCGCCCGCGACTCCGACGCGGACAGGCTCCTCGCCCACTACGCGCAGCCACACACGCCGCTCATGGCCCGCGCCGCCGCCGAGGAGCGCCCCACGTCCCCCGTGGAGATGGACCCGTGGCCCTACCTCCGGGACGGGTCGGTCAGCTACGAACACGTCCGGGAACTGTACCTCGACAACCTCCGGTACGTCCTGGACTCCGTCGAGGTGCTCCTCGCGAACCTCGACGCCGACACCGTCGTCATCACCGCCGACCACGGGGAGGCCATCGGCGAGTGGCGCGCCCACGGCCACCCCGACGGCCTGTTCCTGCCGGTGATCAAGCGGGTCCCGTGGGTGGAGACGACGGCGACGGACACCGGGTCCCGTGAACCCGACGTCTCCCGCGAGCGCGGCGAGGAGGCCGCCGTCGAGGAACACCTTGAGGCGCTCGGCTACGTCTGAAACCCGGCCACGTCCGGGACGAACGGACGACGCCCGGTGGACGCCGAAACCGGCGATCCTCTCCGGCTCGGCGGCGATAACGCCGGATTATGCGCCGTCTACCCCCTGTATAGTAACCCTCCCACCCCGTGGACTCCCCGCCATGGACTCGAACCCATCACCGGGCAGTGTGGACCGACGAACCTATCTCTCCACCGTCGCCAGCGGGGTGCTCGCGTCGGCGGGTGCCGCCGCGACGACGGGGACGGCGTCGGCGGGGTCGCTCGACGACGAGTACGGCACCGTCGTCGACGTCGTCGACGAGGGGGGCGCGAACGACGGGTCCGAGTCGGTCACGCCGGTCCTGCAGGACCTGGTCGACAACGACACGCTGGTCCGGTTCCCGCCCGGGCGCTACTACCTGGACGAGCAGGTCCGCCTCACCGACTTCTGGAACCTCGGACTCGTGGGCGAGGACGCGACGCTGGTGCCCGCCCCCTTCGACGAGTTCGAGGGGCCCCAGTACCGGCTCTTCCGCCTCGGGACGGAGTACGCGCCCGGCGACGTGCTCCGGGTCGAGAACTTCACCGTCGACCAGACCGCCGCGAACACGGGCATCCGCGCGTTCGAGGCGCAGGTGAGCGACGACCTGCTCGTCCGGGACGTCGTCGTCGAGGGCAGACACGACAGCGGCACCTGGGGGCCGGGGCTGTTCACCGTCACCGACCCGGACGGCCGCGGCCTCGTCGAGGGGTTCTGTGCCCGGGACGGCGCCGCTCGCGACTCGAACACGCCCGGCGAACTCCGGTACGGCCCGACCGGCATCCTCTGCAACCAGGCCCACGCCGGGACGATACGGTTCGTCGACTGCGAACTCGGCGGGTTCCCGGACAACGGACTGTACGCGTCCGGTGGAACGGGCCGCGTCATCGTCGAGGGCGGCCGGTACGAGAACAGCGGCACCGCCTCCATCCGCCTGGGCGGGTCCCGCGGCGACGTCAGGGACCTGACCGTCGTCGTCGACGACCAGCCCTGGGACATCCCACAGGAGGGGATCCGTTTCGACTACGGCGACTGGCACGTCGTCGACGGCGTGACCATCGAACTCGACCAGCCCAACGGCGAGGGCATCCAGATACAGAACGACGTGGAGGGGACGACGATCAAGAACACCTCCATC
This sequence comes from uncultured Halobacteriales archaeon, assembly GCA_964565905.1. Classification (GTDB taxonomy): domain Archaea; phylum Halobacteriota; class Halobacteria; order Halobacteriales; family Haloarculaceae; genus Halomicrobium. The sequence continues at coordinate 16,505 of CAZMGU010000003.1, read as the reverse complement.
AGGATGGAGACGCCGGCCTACGTCGGCGTCCAGGTCAACCCCCAGTCCGGCCCGACGTACGTCGTGGACAGCGACATCGAGATGAACGACAGCAACTGCGCCATCCTGGCGGAGGGGGACGACCCCGGCAAACTCGGCGTCCAGAACGTCTCGATAACCGGCGACGCCGAGGGGTTCATGATGCGCCACGCCGTCCGCTGCGAGCGCAGCGACGCCTCCTTCCGGAACGTCACCATCGACCAGACCGCTGGCGAGGACCGCCGCGGCATCGCCCTCCTCGGCCGCGACTACTTCGTCTACGACTGCGACATCGAGACGTCCCACCGCCCGCTGACCGTCAAGGGTGACGACGTCTGGGTGCAGGCCTGCTACGCCAACTCCACCCGCAACGTGGACTCGATCAAACTGTTCGAGACGGCCAACGACGTCCGACTGAAGAACAACGAGTTCCCGGACACCATCGAGGACGAGGGGGCGACGAACGTCGTCGAAACCGGGACGGAGTACTGAGGACGGGTTCGGTGGACATCTTACAGGGTCATCTTCTCGACCAAGTTTTCCTGTCTATGCGTATACAGATACAAAGTGTAGCCCGCCGGACTGACCGATCGGGTGGGACTGAAAGGGGCGGCCGTCTCGACGAAGGCGCACGACGTAAGCACTGGACTGAGCGGAGCGAAGGAAGCGCGCAGCGAGTGCACCGAGTCGAGACGGCCGGGGCTTTCAACCCGTTCTCTATACCGGCCTCTGCTGCTATACTAACCGACGCAAGCAATCGCCAATTGCCCCTGGCTTACGTCGTTCAGTATAGTGAGTGCTGCCACCTGTCCCTGTTACAACTTTATCTGGTTGGGCTTCTAATCAAATATAGAATGCCGCGATCCAGGAAAACCGGTCGCAAACTCGAACCAGAACGCGGTCAGAAGGGTTCAGATTCGGCGTTACGGTTCTTCCGCTTCTTCGGCATTAGCCGTGCTGACACCCGGGAACAGTCTGGACAGGAGTAACGCTTCTGTCTTCCCCGGTGTGGGAGCGTAGCAGTCGCCGCGACTCACACCGAGCCGGTAGACGTTCGGCAACGTCCCGGAGCCAGTCAGCTACTCGACCCCGTCGAGAAGGGGTGTTTCGCCCGCGAACGCCCGTCGAGCGCCCGCTGGTACACGTCGACGAGTCGCTCGCCCATGACGTCCAGGCCGAGGCCGTCGAGTACCTCGCGGCCGTTCGAGCGCTCGCCGCTCTCGATGACGGCGTTCAGTGCGAACGCGAGTTCGCCGTCGCTCTCGCGGACGTACGAGCCGTCGACGTCGGCGAGCGTCCGGCGGACGAAGCCAACGTCCGTCGAGACGACGGGGACGTTACAGGCCGCCGCCTCCTTGACGACCATCGGGCCGCTCTCGCGTCGCGAGGTGACCAGCACGGCGTCGCTGGCGTTCAGGTAGTACGGCATCTCCTCGTAGTCGGCGTCGGTCAGTTCCACGAGTTCGGCGTCGGCGCGGACGGCGTCCACGACCCGCCTGGCGCGCGGGTAGTCCTTCTCCGGTCGGCTTCGCTCGTAGGGGAAGAGGACGTAGGTGCCGTCGCGGTCCCAGTCGACCCGCTCGCGGGCCTCGGCTCGCGGCATCGGCCGGAACAGGTCGGTGTCGATGCCGAACGGGACGACGGTGCCGTCCTCCGGGAGCGCCGACGCCATCCGGCGGCTCGGCACTACCGTCGCGTCCGCCCGCCGCGCGCCGAAGCGGCTGATGGCGGTGAGCCAGCGCCGGTCGCTCATCAGGTCCGATCCCCAAAGCGATAGGACGACGGGGCGGGTCGGCTGGGCGAGCGCGAACGGCCCCAGCAGGCCCCAGTTCGCGTGGACGACGTCGTAGTCGTCGAGCGAGTGGCCCAGCACCTTCGGGACGTACCTCGCGTAGTCGCTGACGGTCCGGGGTGACTCGGGTTCGAACGTGCCCGGCACGGCGAGCGTCGTGCAGTCGACGCCCTGCCGTTCGAGGGCCTCGACCTGGTTCCGGTAGAAGGAGCGCGACGACGTGATGAGCTGGAGGACCTTCATGCGTCGACGGGGGCGCGCCGTATCTGGTCGAGGACGACGTCGGTGACGTCCACTTTGTCCGCGAGGAGCGCCTCGCGGCGTCGCTCCCAGCGCTCCGCGTCGTCGTCAGTGAGGATGCGCGCCGCCTCCGCGAGCGCCCGGGCGTGGCGGTTCTCCCCGACGAAGGGGAAGACGAGCCCGTACTCCTCGTCGAGTTCGGAGAGGTAGCCCAGCGGGAGGGAGTTGACGTACACCGCCGGCGTCCCGAGGACGGCGCACTCGGCTGCGGTCGTCGCGCCCTCGCCGACGTACAGGTCCGCTGCGGCCAGCAGGTCGTGGTGTCGCTCCGGGACCAGCGACGCGTGGTACTCCGACAGGTCCGCGCCGGCCTCGCCCTCGGACGTCACGACGACGCGAGCGCCGGCGGCCTCCAGGCGTTCGACGACGTCGGCGGGGTCCGCGAAACCGCTCTGTCCGACGTCGTGCGAGGACGACCAGTCGCCGAACCGGAGGACGGCGAGGCGCTCGTCCGGGCCGACGCCCAGTTCCTCGCGGACGCCCGGGTCCGGCGTGAACCGGTCGGGGTGGAGGTAGGCGAGTTCGTGGTAGCCGTCGTACCGCCGGTGTTTCTCGCCCAGGTCGTCCCCGAAGCAGGCCGGCGTGCAGACGACGTCGGCGAACGGGAAGGCCAGGTTGCGGATGAGCGAGGCGTGCTCCGTGTCGTAGAAGACGACGCTCCGGGCGCCGACCAGCGCGGCGACGTGCGAGACGGCGACGCCGCCGACGGCCGTCATCACGTCCGGATCTATCTCCCGCGCGCGCCCCAGGAGCCGCGCCTCGTAGACGCACTGGGCCCTGGCGAGGGAGGCGAGCGACTCCGAGGGGCCGGCGAGCAGTTCGTAGTCGAAGCCACAGCGGTCAAGCAGTTCGGTCGACATCTCGTTCTCGCGGGCGAACACCCGGACGTCGTGGCCCTCGGCCTCGAGTTCGGCGACGGCGTGTTTGAAGAAGTGGACGTGGCCGGCGTGCTGGATGGTCACGACTATCTTCACTCGCGGCTCACCCCCGCGGTCCCGCCCCGGCCCGCGTACGTCCGGCCGAGTCGCCAGAGGAACACCCGGCACAGCGTCGCGGACGTCCGCGGGACGAACGACCAGAAGTCGATGGTGCTCTCCTCGTCGCCGTAGCGCGCCGGCATCGGGACGTCGACGACGCGGACGCCGGCGACGTTCAACCGGGCGAGGAGGTCGTTCGGGTAGTCGTGGTCGTCCGGGACGGCGTCGAGGTCGATGGCCGCCAGCGCGTCGTGTGAGATGGCCGTGTAGCCGTTCTGCGGGTCGCGGATCCCCCAGTACCCGCTGGCGACCTTCGTCAGCAGCGTGAGGACCCAGTTCCCGACGTACCGGACCGTCGGCATCTCCGCGCCGGTGGTCCCGTCCGCGAGACGGTTCCCCTTCGTGAAGCCGGCGGCCCCCTCGACGATGGGGTCCAGGAGGCGGTCCATCAGGCCCGGGTCCATCTGGTCGTCCGCGTCCAGCGTCACCGTGACGTCCATCCCGTCGCGGAGCGCGCGCCGGTAGCCCGTCTTGAGCGCGCCGCCGGCACCCATGTTCTCGTCGTGCCTGATGGGGACGACGGTCGGGCCCGCCCCGCGTCCGCCGTCGGGGACCGGGGTTGGCGGCTCGCTCGCCCCCGCCGACTCCGGTTCCGCGTCGCCGTCGTCGGCCGCGCGACTCAGGATCACCTCCCACGTGTCGTCCGTCGAGCAGTCGTCCACGGCGTACACCCGGTCGACGAACGCGGGGATCCGGTCGATGACGCGACCGACGTGTTCGGCCTCGTCGTACGCGGGGACGACCACTCCGACCGCGTGGTCGCGGTACATCTACACCCTCCGGTACGCGACGGAGTCGGGCAGTACCGACCGGTCGACCGCCCCGTACACGTCGACGACGGCCGGGTCGTCGCCGAGGCGGTCGGCCAGCACGCGCGGGTCCATGTCGCGGAACTCGTCGTGCGCCGTGGCGACGAGGAGGCCGTCGAACCCCGAAAGCGAGAGCGTCTCCTGGGCCTCGACGCCGAAGCGTTCCCGGACGTCGTCGTCGTCGGCGTAGGGGTCGTGACCGACGACCTCGATCCCGTACTCCCGCAGGCTCTCGACGACGTCGGCCACCTTCGAACTCCGGAGGTCGCCGACGTTGGGCTTGTACGCGAGGCCGGCCACGAGGACGCGACTCTCCCCGAGGGGGTGGCCCGCCTCGCTCAGCGCCTTCACCATCAGGTCCGCGACGTGGGCCGGCATCGACTCGTTGACCGCGCGCGCGGTCCGGATCAACTCGGCGTCGCCGCCGGCCTGCCGGGCGCGGTAGGCGAGGAAGTGCGGGTCGACGGGGATGCAGTGGCCGCCGACCAGCCCCGGTTCGTAGTCGTGGAAGTTCCACTTCGTCCCCGCCGCGTCGAGGACGGCCCGCGTGTCCAGGTCCAGGTCGTCGAACACCGTCGCGAGTTCGTTGACTAGCGCCACGTTGAGGTCGCGCTGGACGTTCTCGACGACCTTCGCGGCCTCCGCCACCTCGATGGAGGGCGCGCGGTGGACGCCGGCGTCGACGAGTTCCTCGTACAGCGCGGCGACGTCCTCGCGGACCGTCTCGTCCTGGCCGCTGACTATCTTGACGACGTCCGACAGGCCGTGCTCGTCGTCGCCGGGGACGGCGCGCTCCGGCGAGTAGCCGACGAAGAACTCCTCGCCGCAGTCCATGCCGGACTCGCGCTCTATCGCCGGGACGAACTCCTCGCGGGTCGCGCCGGGGTACACCGTCGATTCGAGGACGACCGTGCTCCCGGCTGTCAGGTGCCGGCCCACGGCCTCGCCCGCCGCGGTGACGTACTCCAGGCTCGGCCGGTCGTCGTCGTCCACCGGCGTGGGCACCGCGACGACGACGTACTCCGCCCGCGAGACGGCGTCGGCCTGCGCGGTGAACGTCACGTCGCTCGCGGCGACGGTCTCGTCGCCCAGGTCGCCGGTCGTGTCCGACCCGGCGTCGAGGGCGGCTATCGTCTCGTCGCAGACGTCGTAGCCGACCACGTCGTAGCCGGCGCCGTCGAAGCCGACGGCCAGCGGCAGGCCGACGTAGCCGAGGCCGACGACGGCCACCGTCGTCTCCGCCGGGTCGCGTAGCCGGCTCTCGTGGTTCGATTCGATGCCGTCGAGCGCGTCGTCGTGCATGGAGTTCATGGTATCGAGGTGCCTCGTCGGCCGGCGAGCGGGCCGGCCCGATCTCGATACCACCTCCGGCACACCGGGCCATTCCTATGCGGCGGGTAAGTCACTGTTTCCGTCCGTTCCGGCTCGACGCGGCCGATATCGGGTGAATCGCCCCGCTCCCGCCCGCCGTGACCGGACGCCGGGCGGGGCGGGCGGCTTAACGCGCAGTTAAGCTCCGTTCCACGGCGCGATCCGCCGGGGCCGTCGTCCGCCGTCGGACGCCCCGCTAGCCCACCGACCGGAACGCGGTCCAGCGGTCCGTGTGGCCGCCCGGATCCGGCGTTCGTCCGGGGGATCCGCCGGTACGCGTCGACCGCGACGGCCGTTCGCTTAGTCCGTCATTAGGTATGGCCCGGTGTGCTGATGTCCGGGATACAGCCGCCGTAACGGCGACCCAGACACCGATGACTCCCACGACTCACTCCCACGGACGACGTGAATCGAGTGCGAGCACGCGCGTACGCGCGGCAACTACCGCCGGACGGACATGGCGGACCACCGCCAGGCGGGTGCGGCGGACCGGGCCAGCGACGCCGACGGCCCCCGGGACCCGGTGGGAGGTGGTCGGCTGATGTGCGGGATAATCGCCCGGGTCGGTCGCGACGACGCGGTCGACCACCTCGTCGACGGCCTCGAACGCCTCGAGTACCGCGGTTACGACTCCGCGGGGCTCGCCGTCCAGAACGGGGCGGGGCTCTCCGTCCACAAGCGGGCGGGCGAGATATCCGCCGTCAAGGCGGCCATCGAGTCCGCCGCGCCGTCGGGCGACGTCGGCATCGGTCACACCCGCTGGAGCACGCACGGCCCGCCGACGGACGAGAACGCGCACCCGCACACGAGCGGGTCGGGCGAGGTGGCCGTCGTCCACAACGGCGTCGTCGAGAACCACGTCGCCATCCGCGAGTGGCTCCGGACCGAGGGCCACCGGTTCACCAGCGAGACGGACACCGAGGTGGTTCCCCACCTGATCGAACACTACCGCGAGCGACTCGACGACGCCGAGGCGGCGTTCCGGCGCGCCATAGACGAACTGGAGGGGAGTTACGCCATCGCCGCGCTCGTCGAGGACGAGGAGACGGTGTACGCGGCCCGGCAGGGGTCGCCGCTCGTCCTCGGCGTCGGCGACGAGGAGTACTTCCTGGCGAGCGACGTCCCCGCCTTCCTCGAACACACCGACCGGGTCGTCTACCTGGAGGACGGCGACGTCGTCGTCCTGACGCCGACGAGCGTGTCGATGACCGACGCCGACGGCGTCCCCGTCTCTCGGGACGTCGAGACGGTCGACTGGGACCCCGAGGAGGCGGGGAAGGGTGCCTACGACCACTACATGCTCAAGGAGATACACGAACAGCCGACGTCGCTGGACAACGCCATCCGCGGGCGCGTCGACGCCGACGCGGGGACGGTCGGGTTCGAGGAGTTCGACGACGCCGTCATGGACGGCGTCGAGTCGGTCCACCTCGTCGCCTGCGGCACCTCCTACCACGCGGCCCTCTACGGGGCGCGGTTGCTGAACGAGGCCGGCGTGCCCGCGCGGACCTTCCGGGCGAGCGAGTACGCGGAGTCCTGTGGCCCCGTCACGGACGGGACGCTCACCGTCGCGGTCACCCAGAGCGGCGAGACGGCGGACACGCTCGCCGCGCTCCGCGAGGCGGGCGCTCGCGGCGCGCCGACCGTCACGGTGACCAACGTCGTCGGGTCGACGGCGGCGCGGGAGGCCGACGAGACGCTGTTCATCCGCGCCGGTCCCGAGATCGGCGTCGCGGCGACCAAGACGTTCTCCTCCCAGGCCGTCACGCTGACGCTCCTCTCGCAGGTGGTGGCGGCCGAGCTAGAGGGGGCCGCGCCGCGGGACGACCTCGCCGACCTGCTGGCCGGGCTCGAACGGCTCCCGGACCACGTCGAGCGGGTGACGAACCTGGACCAGGCCGAACGGCTCGCGGACCGGCTCCTCGACTACGAGTCGTACTTCTTCATCGGCCGGGGACTCGCGCGGCCGGTGGCGCTGGAGGGCGCGCTGAAGTTCAAGGAGATAACGTACGAGCACGCCGAGGGGTTCGCGTCCGGACAGCTCAAACACGGGCCGCTCGCCCTCGTCACGCGGGAGACGCCGGTGTTCGCGCTGTTCACCGGCGAGGAGACGGAGAAGACGGTGACGAACGCCAGGGAGGCCCAGACGCGGGGCGCGGAGATAATCGCCGTCGGCCCCCCGGAGACGCCGGGCGACGACGTCGCCGACGCGCACCTCACCGTCCCGGAGAGCCACCCCGTCTGCCAGGGCCTGCTGGCGAACGTCCAGCTCCAGCTGGTGGCCTACCACGCGGCCGACCGGTTCGGCCGGGCCATCGACAAGCCGCGGAACCTGGCCAAGAGCGTCACCGTCGAGTGATCGCAGGATGGTTCCACACTCGTCCGACGTGACGCGGCCGAACAAGGAACTGTTCGGCGTCTTCGGCCCCCGGTCGACGTTCGAGCGGTATCGCCAGCCGACGGCGTTCGACCGCGTCGTCGAGGGCCCGTCGGTGACCGTCGGGATACGCGACCCCGCCCTGGGGATGTACGGGCGGTCGGCCGTCGCCCGGAGCGAGGACGGCGTCTGCGCCGTCTGGGGCGAGGCGTTCGTCCGGCCCGACGAGACGGCCGACCCGGCGGCGTGGTTGCTGGACGCCTGCGGCCGCCACGGGACCGACGCCCTCTCCGGGCTCAACGGCTCCTTCCTCGCCGTCGTCGACCGGCACGACGGGGAGGCGTTCGTCGCGACGGACCCGGTCCGTAGCTGGGAGTGTTACTACGCGGACGCGCCCGCGGCCCGGTGTTTCGGCACCGACGCCGCGACGGTGGCCCGGACCGTCCCCGCTCCCACCGTCGCATCCGAACCGCTGGACGAGTTCCTCGCCCTCGGCGTCGTCCTCGCGGACCGGACCGTCCTCCGGGAACTGTCGCGCGTCCCCTTCGACGGCTGTCTCACCGCGACGGACGCCCGGACGCTCGACCGGTTCGTCTACGACCACCGCGAGTTCGACTACGCGGGCGAACTGGCGGCCCGACTGGAGCGCGCGCTCGACAGGCGCTCGCGCCTCCCGGGCCGGAAGGGACTGCTCCTGAGTGCCGGCTACGACTCCCGCGTCGTCCTCGCCGGCGTCCCCGACGTCGAGGTGGCCTACACCGTTGGGAACGAGGACGACGCGGAGGTGGCCGTCGCCCGGGCCGTCGCCGGGCAGTACGGTGCCGCCCACGAGACGCTCGTCCCGGAGGAGTCGTACCTGAACACGACCATCGACGACGTCCAGTACGGCCAGGGGATGCTCGAGTCGCTCCACGCCCACCACGCGGACCACGTCGACCGGATGGACGTCACCACGATGTTCCACGGGACGCTGGCCGACTCGCTGCTCCGCGGACACTTCCTCCCGCTCGACGGCGTCGACGTCCTCGGCCACCGGTGTCCGCCGTACCGCCTCGACCCGGACCCCGACGTCGCCGCCCACCTGACCGAGAAGTTCGGCTACCTGCCGGCCTGTCGACGGCTGGCGACCACTGGCCGGGAGGGCGAGTCCGGCGAGCGGTTCGTTCGCCGCCGCATCTACGACCTGTTCGACGGCTGCGACGACCGGTTCGACTCGGTGTACGACGGGATGGCCCTGTTCGGCATCCAGAACCAGCCCGCCCGGACGTTTCGCTACCACCTCGCGGACCACTTCGTCGAGTCCTGCGTCATGCTCGACGCGGAGCTGATCGAGTGGCACCTGTCGACGCCGCCGGAACACCGAAACACGCGGACGTTCCTCCGCGCGCTCCGTCGACTCGACGACGACCTGTTGCGCCACCGGCCGCCGGACCGGCCGACGGACTCGTTCACCGTCAACCAGATTGCGGGCTTCGTCCGCCGCAAACTCCCCTTCTGCTCGGCCTACGAGGGGCCCTGGCCGGACCGGGCGACGCTGTACGACCGGTCCGGCCTGGACCGGACGGCGTTCGGTGACTACCCCGCGGTCCGGGAACTCCCGTGGCGGCTGAAGCTCCGCATCAACGACGCGACGACCTGGCTGGAGTCGGCGACGGCTCGCTGCCCGGTCAGGCCGGACGAGCTCGTCGGCGAACGCGACGAACGCGGGCCGACGGACTGGCTGACCGGGTAGCCCGGACAGTCGTTTCGATAGTTACCGTGCCACCGCCCGGTGACGGCGCGACCCCCCTCCGCCGGACGGGTGCCCGGACGTTCCCGACAGTTTCGTCAGTTGTATCGAGAATAAGATACGAAACGCGGCTCAACTGGCCGAAACCAACCGAACTGTTAAATACTACAATTCGCCGTTTTCGGCCGCTCTCCCAGAAGACGACGGCGGCATTCGGCACCGGATCGGCCACTGAACGCTCTGAAATGGCCGATTACCGGCGTTCGGAGAATAGGCGGGGTATAATAACGAATAGGTTGAAGTTAATAACAGAATACGGGGTAAAAAAGTATATATTATGTGGTGGCGTGGCGATATATGAGACAGATGAGAGTACCATGGGAGGTGATACGCCCCGTGTTTCTGCTGGTGGTGCTGGTCCTGGGGCTGAGCGTCCTTCCGTTTACTGCGGGGGCAGTGGGGAGTGCGCATCAAGCGGGGTCTATCACCGAAACGGGTCAGGGGGTACAGGCGACGGAAGCGAACGGGGCGGTGGCGCTCGGGGGCGTCACCGTCGACGGATCGGTGTTCCGCTCGGGCGACACGGCGTTCGTGTGGCTCCGCGGGGCGAACGGTTCTGACGCGACCGGCCACCGGGTCGACGTCGCGCTCTCGGGGGGCGCGTCCGACGGCCACGTGGTCTGTCTGGGGGAGACGGCGTGCGAACCGGTCCCGAACCGCAGCGGCCCACGGACGGTGTCGTTCCCCGACGCCGTCGGGTCGGACAACAGGACGACGGTCGACGTGACGTTGCGCGGGCCGGACGGCGAGACGGTCGACGAGGGTACCCTGTCCGTCTGGCGCATCGCGCGCGAACACGACCTGGACAGGGACGGCGTATCCAACGAGCGCGAGGCGGCGGCCGACACGTCGCTAGTCCTGAGCGACACGGACGACGATGGACTGAGCGACGAGCGCGAACTCGGCAACGACCGGACCAACGCGACGGTGGCGGACACGGACGGGGACGGCCTCGACGACGGCCGCGAACTCGAACTCGGTGCCGATCCGACGACGCGCGACACGGACGGGGACGGTCTCGACGACGCCCGGGAGGCGGAACTCGGGACGGATCCGACCGCAGCCGACACGGACGGTGACGGCCTCGACGACGCCCGCGAGGTTCCGCTCGACGCCAACGCGACGGTGGCGGACACGGACGGGGACGGGTTGCTGGACGGCCGCGAACTCGAACTCGGTGCGGATCCGACGGTGGCGGACACGGACGACGACGGACTGGTGGACGGCCGGGAGGCCGAACTCGGTGCGGATCCGACGGTGGCGGACACGGACGGTGACGGCCTCGACGACGCACGCGAGGTCGAACTGGGGACCGACCCCGACGCCACCGACACGGACGGCGACGGCCTCGCGGACGCCCGCGAGGTCGAACTGGGGACCGATCCGACCGCGACGGACACGGACGGCGACGGCCTCGACGACGGCCGGGAACTCGAACTGGGTGCGGATCCGACGGTGGCGGACACGGACGGCGACGGCCTCGACGACGGCGACGAGGTGGCGGCCGGGACGGATCCGACGACGGCCGACACCGACGGCGACTTCCTCTCCGACGGCACGGAGGCCGACCTCGGTTTCGACCCGACGAACACGTACACCCCCGGACTGTACGGGAGCGGCGTGGTCGGGTTCCTGCTCGGTATCGCCGTCGCCGTCTCGGCCACCGACGTCGGTCCGCTGGCGTGGCTCCGGTCCTCGGCGGAGCGGACGCCGGAACCGGCGTCGGCGGCCGAGGAACCGGCCGACGACCCGGCACCGGCGGAACCCGTCCGTGCCGAACCGGGCGACGACGGAGAACCCGACGACGGCCGCGGTTCGACCGCGCGGGACGTGTTCGAGCGCCACCAGGACGCGCTGGTCACCGACGCCGAGCGGACGGTGCGGATGCTCGAGGCGGAGGGCGGCCAGCTGAAACAGAGCGAGATAGTCGACGCCACGTCTTGGTCGAAGGCGAAGGTCAGCCGACTCCTCTCGCGGATGGCCGACGACGACGACGTCGTCAAGGTGTCCATCGGCCGGGAGAACCTCATCTGCCTCCCGGAGCAGACGCCGGAATCGGCCCGGACCACCGACCGGGCGGCGCGGTCCGCCGGTCGGCTGGTGAGTCCGACGACGGGCGGCTGAGGCGCTTCGACTCCGAGTTCGACTCCACCGGCCGCGTCGACGCTACGCCACGCGGCACCGACAGCCGCGGCTCCACCCGGTGCGTCTCGACCGACGGGTCGACCCCGTCACCCGCTCCGTTCTCCCGGTCGTCACCCCTGCTCGACCGTCTCGACCACGCCCTGGCCGCGTCGACGACACTGTTTCGGTCGTTTTACCGCCTCGCTCGTGCCGTTCCGGACCGCCTCTGACGGTGGGTCGCGTCACCGACGCCGCGGCAGAGACGCTGTCGAACGGCCAGTCACCGCTCGGGACAGGCAGTCCTCGCTCCGGGCAGCCAGTGAAACCAGTTCGAGCGGCACCGGGCCAGTCCCCCGCCCGCACGGCCAGTCGCTCGTGCCAGTCGCTCGTCCGCAGGTCGTTCGGCGTCCGTCGCTGCCCGTTCACCGACCCCGCTGGAACGGCCCGGAACCCGCGGCGGAAGCGTGGTGAAATCACCGAAATCGTGCCGTGAAACGGTCCTACACTGGATTAAGACCGTTACATCGGGGGAACGTTCGACCCGGTATATACCCCGGCAGCCACCAGGGGTCAACGGAGAACATGTCCACCCAACACGACGAATCGACCCTGCTGACGGAGACGGAGACGCCGGACGAGCCACTGGACCGGGACGACGTGTTCCACATCCTCCAGTGCCGCCGCCGTCGGCTGGTCCTGAAGTACCTCCAGGAACACGATGGACCGGCCGACATGCGCGACGTCACGGAACGCATCGCGGCGGTGGAGAACGACACGACGGTCGCCCAGCTCCGGTCGCAGGAACGTCAGCGCGTGTACATCGCCCTCTACCAGTCTCACCTCCCGAAGATGGACCGTGCGGGCATCATCGAGTACGACCAGAACCGCGGCGTCGTCAGGCGCACCGAGCGGACGGTCGAGTTCGACCCCTACCTCGTGAACGAACCGACGCTGTTGCCCGACGAGTCCACCGACGACGCGGAGCCGACGGAGCAGGAACACGCGCCGGAACGCGATTCGGACCGGACGACGGCGACGCGAGTCGACGCCGACGCCGACTGGCGACGCCGGTCCCTCGTCGCGGCGGGCGGTGGCGTGGCGCTGGCGCTGAGCGTCTACGTCGACCTGCTGCCGCCAGTCGCGACGGCGTTCGCCGTCGCCGCGGTGGCCTGTGCGCTAGTCGCCGCCGTCGCCGCCGACCGCTACGGGCGCGGGTCCACGGCCGAGGCGGACGCGTGACCGGGACCGTGGTGGCCACTGGCGCACCACGAAACGATAGTTTAGGCGGTCCATAGGTTTTATCGAACCGGCCCCTTGGCCGGTATGAATGGCGCTCAGTCCGGCGCGACGTCGACTCCCTCCAGCGAAGCCGACGTGCTCGGGGAGGAGCGACTGTTCGACCTCCTCGGCAACGAGCGCCGCCGGTCGTGCCTGCAGTGTCTCGCGGCCGTCGACGGGACGATGACGGTCCAGGACCTGGCCAGCCAGGTGGCGGTGCGCGTGAGCGACGAGGGGAACTCCCCCGCGGAGATACGGGACAGCGTCTACATCTCGCTGTGCCAGAACCACCTGCCGAAACTCGACGACGCCGGCGTCGTCGACTACGACGACGCGGACAAGACCGTCGGCCAGGGGCCGACGTTCCCGGTCGTCGAACGGCACTTGCTGGCGGACCCCGCTCGCTCGCCGGCCGGGACGCCGACGCGGTACTACCTGCTCGCGAGCGCGGTGACGGCCGTCGTCCTCGGCGCGGCGATGTCCGGCGCGGCCCCCGCACTGTCGTACGGCCTTCCGGCGCTGACAGCCGTCCACGCGCTGGTCGCCGTCGCACTCGGCCGTCGGCTCCGGTGATGGGCGTCGTGCTACCGGACGGGAGTCGACGTTCGTCGCCGGAACGTCGCGGTTATCTCGCGTATAATGAACTCCCGTGGGTGCCACCGTTCGAGTGGGTCGTCACGGCTCCACCGTGGACCCCGTGATGGGCCCAACCGCGCTCACACCAACCCCTGCCTTCACACCCACCACCAGCGGGGTGACCCACCCCGTTTTATCCGCCTTCTCGACGGCGTCCCTCTCCGTAGCGACGCGGCCGGTTCGCGGCCGTCGCGGACGTCGCCGTTCCGGACGCCGTGACGGTTCAGGTCAGGTGTCGTTCCAGGGTCGCGGCCGTCTCATCGCCGACGCCGTCGACCCGGCGCAACTCGTCGCGGGAGGCCTCGCGGACGCTGTCGACGCTCCCGAACCGCCGGAGGAGGCGCGTCCGCGTCGCGGGGCCGACGCCCGGCACCTCGTCGAGTGCGGTGTCGACGGTGTCGCGGACGGTCTGGTGGTACTGGACGGCGAAGCGGTGTGCCTCGTCGCGCACGCGCTGGAGGAGGTGGAGGTGGGGCGCGTCGTCGTCCCAGTCGAACGTCCGATCTGGGGTGACGACGAGTTCCTCGGCCTTCGCCAGCGCGACGACGGGGACGTCCCAGCCGACTTCGGCGAGGGCGTCCTGCGCCGCACCGAGTTGTCCCTCGCCGCCGTCGATCAGCAGGAGGTCGGGGTCGGTCCGGTCGTCGCGCTCCTCGACGGCCCGCTTCGCTCGCCAGCGGACGAGCGCGCGCATGTTGGCGTAGTCGTCGTTCTCGTCGGTGAGCTTCTTCCGCCGGTAATGCGGCTTCTCCGCGCTCCCGTCGACGAAGGCGACGTTCGACCCGACGGCGGACTTCCCCTGCGCGTGGCTGACGTCGAACCCCTCGATGCGGTCGGCGGAGTCGAGTCCCAGCGCGTCGGCGAGGGCGGCGGTGTCGTCGCGGGCGGGCCCGCCCCGCCGGGCGTTCTTCAGCGCCAGGTCGACGAGGGTCGCCTCGCGGCCGGCGCCGGGGACCCGGAGTTCGACGCCCTCGGCCGCGAGCCACTCGTCCAGGTCCTCGTCGGCCGGGTGTTCGGAGCAGAGGACGGCGTCCGGTAGTTCCCGCTCGGCGTAGAACTGCGGGACGAAGGCGGCGAACACCTCGCCGACGCCGTCGCCCGCCGGCGCGTCGAGGCGGTAGCGGTCCCGCTCGACCAGCTGGCCGTCCTCGGCGTGGAGTCGGGCGACGGTCGCCCGCTCGCCCTCCCGGACCGCGCCGAGGACGTCCACGGTTCGCTCGTTGTTCGTGTCGCTGACGGCCGCGTCGCTGTCGCCGCCGAGCGCCTCGACGGCGTTCAGGCGGTCCCGCATGTTGGCCGCTCGCTCGAACTCCTCGGCCTGGGCGGCCTCCTCCATCGCCCGGCGGAGCGGGTCGGCGAGGACGCCGGTCTCCCCCTCGAAGAAGCGCTCGACGCTCTCGACGTCGGCGGCGTACTCCGTCTCGCCTATCTCGCCGGTACAGGGCGCGGTACAGAGCCCCATCTCGTAGTCGAGACACGGCCGCTCCCGCGTCGCGTACTTGTGGTCGGAACAGCCGCGGACGCCGTACGTCTCGCGGAGCGCCTTCACGACCGTGTCGACGCGTCCCTTGTCGGTGAACGGGCCGTACACCGTCGCCCCCTCCTCGGGGTCCCGCGTCACCTCGATGCGCGGGACGTCGTGGTCGGTGAGTTGCACCAGCGGGTAGGACTTGTCGTCCTTCAGCCGGACGTTGTACGGCGGCTGGTGGCGCTTGATGAAGTTCGCCTCCAGCAGGAGCGCCTGCGTCTCCGTGTCCGTCACCGCGAAGTCGACGTCGACGGCGCGCCGCACCATCTTCGCGATGCGGGCCGACCGCGGGTCGGCGTACGACCGCACGCGACTCCGGACGTCGACGGCCTTCCCGACGTAGAGGACCCGGTCGTCCTCGTCGTGAAAGTGGTAGACCCCGGGCTCGCGCGGCAACTCGCTGGCCCGCTCCCGGAGGGTCGCTGCGTCCATCGAGGCGGGGTTAGCACCGGACGGATTTGAGGGCCACGGTCGCGGGCCCGCTCACGCCGGCGGGTCCCCGCCGGACCCCGTCCCCCCGTCGCCCTCGGTCGGCGCGTCCGGGCGGACGGCCAGGTCCAGTCGGTCCGCGACGTCCCCGTCGTCCGGACCGGCCGGGAGTTCCAGGTCGTCCTCGCCCGCGACTTCGACGACGAGCAGGTCCGTCCTCGTCCGGGCGTACAGTCCGAGCAGGGCCACGGCGACGAGGAGGACCAGCGCGCCGAGGAGGGTCATCAGTTCGTCCAGCATGGCGACGGCGGTCAGCAGCGACTGCATCAGTCCGAAGAACCCTCCCAGTCCCATCGCGCCCGTCGACTCTATCTCGACGGTCCCGACCATGTCGTCGAGACTGACGACCTGTCCGGCGATCAGCAGTATCGCGCCCACGACGAGCGCCTTGACCGCTGGCGTCAGAAACGTGCCTGACCCGCGCGTCGTCCGCTCGACGCCGACGACGTTCGGCCGGTCCACGTACCGGTAGTTCGCCCCCTCGCCGTCGGGCGTGAACGCCAGCAGGCGATGGCTGGTGATGACGACGCCGCCCTCCCCGACGTCGAACGAGGACGCCACGTGCTCGCCGTCGTACAGCAGGTCGTCCACCCGGTCGAGCCAGCGCGACATTACCCTTCCATGTCGATGCGGGTGCTTCAAACCTCACCTTCGGGCGGCGGCCGGTGACGAACGTTCCGGGTAGCCGGCCGCGCGACCGGATGGCACAGCCTACAAGACGGTCACTCGCCAAGGAGCGGACGTATGAGCGAGACGCGGTGCTGGCTGGTCGAGCGGGACTACTGGGACAAGAACCTCGTGACGCTCGTGTACGCGACGCCGGACGGCGAGCGCCAGCAGACGAGCCAGCGGTCGTCGACGATGCTGCGGAACGTCCCGGTGACGGCCGCCATCGACGTCGACGAGGCCGACCTCGAACCCGTCGCGGACCCGGACGAGCGGGAGCGCTACGCCCGC
>CAZMGU010000002.1:0-65764 GCA_964565905.1 uncultured Halobacteriales archaeon | reverse complement strand
CCATCGAGGCCCAGGACAACATCGACGACATCCGCCAGCAGAGCGAGGACAACCTGGAGCAGCTGGTCGAAGATGACGAGGATGAGCTCGATCCGCTGTTCTAGGGCGACGACGGCGCTGCTGTTCGTCGCGGTGCTGGTCGCCGCGGCCGGTCCAGCGGCCGCCATCTCCGTCTCCTCGAGCGGCGTGCCGGGGTCGTCCCAGGTCGGCACGGACGTGACCGTGAGCTACACCATCGACGACCCGTTCACGGACGCGCCGAACCAGTGGACGCTCCACGGCGAGACCGAACTCGATGACGTCCGCTGGACCGTTACTGTCATGCGCGCCGGCAGCCAGGTGAGCCAGCAGACGTACACGGAGCAGACGTTCGACCACTCCCTGGAGATCGGCAACAACGGCGACCAGGTCGTCGTCGAACTGGACGGCACGACGCCCGCCGTCGACAACTACACGTACAGCCCCGAGGAGACGTACCGCGTCACCTCGCTGGACCAGACGACGGGGTCCAACACCGAGGAACTCGCCAACGCCTCGGCTCACCACTACACCGTCGAGAGCCAGGAGGCCCGCACCGCCATCGAGGACGCGCAGGCGGCCATCGACGACGCGGGCGGCCACGACGAGGGCGAGCAACTCGTCGACAGCGCCGTCTCGGCGTACGAGGCCGAGAACTTCGAGAACGCCGTCGAACTGGCGAACCAGGCCCGGAACAAGGCCGAACAGGCACAGCAGTCCCAGCAGACCACGACGACGCTGCTGCTCGGCGCGGGCGCGGTCGTCGCGCTCGCGCTCGTCGGCGGCGGCGTCTACTACTGGCGGTCCCAGCAGGACGACTACAGCCGACTGTAGATGCGGACCGTCGTCCCGTTCGCCGTCTCGGCACCGAAGACGCGCCTTTCTTCTGTTCTCACGCCCGACGAGCGCCGCGAGTTCGCGCGGGCGATGCTCGACGACGTCCTCGACGCGCTCCGCGACGTCGGTCGCGACCCCGAGATACTGGCGACGGCGTCCGTCGACGCCGACGCGCCGGTCACCGTCGACGACCGGCCGCTCGACGACGCGATCGACGACGTCCTCGCGAGCACCGACGGCCCGGTCGCCGTCGTCATGGCCGACCTTGCCCTCGTCACGCCCGACGCGCTGGCGCGCCTGTTCGCGCCCGACGCCGACGTCGTCCTCGCGCCCGGTCGCGGCGGCGGCACCAACGCCTTCGTCGCGCGCCACCCCGACTTCCGGGTGGACTACCACGACGCCTCCATCCGCGACCACCGGCGGATCGCCGGCGAACTGACGGACGACGTGGTCGAGGTGGACTCCTTCCGCCTGGCGACCGACGTGGACGAACCCACCGACCTGGCCGAGGTGCTGCTCCACGGCGAGGGCGGCGCGGTCGACTGGTTGCGCGACGCCGGGTTCGAACTCTCGGTGGACGACGGGCGCGTCGGCGTGGAGCGGACCTGAGAGTTGTCGCTGCTAACAGGAAGTGAGAGACGTCGAAAGCCCTCGGCGCGCTCTCTAAAAGCGGAAAAACGACCGACGACAACCAGAAAGCCCTCGGCGCGCTCGACGCGCGCTGAGCGGGATATCCTCACTGCGTTCGGATAGGGCCCGCTCAGCCCACGCGAGCACACCTCGCCCTTTCAGTCCTCCAGGCAGCATAGCTCGCGCGACCTCACTTCGTTCGGCCCGCGCTCGCGAGTGACTCCACCACTCCTCCCCGGTCGCGCGGGACCGTCCGCGCGACCGCTTCCTGACCGCTCCGCAACCGCGGGGCCGGGAGCGCGGCCGCGAGCAGATGCGAGCGGCGCGCGACCCGGGGAAGGGCAGGGCTGCCTGCGGATCCTGGTGGACTGAAAGGGCGAGGGCCGCTCGTCGGCTCCCCGGCGACGCAAGCACTGCAGCGAACGCAGTGAGCGAAGCGCGCAGCGAGACGCGGAGCCACGAGCGCGCCGAGGGCTTTCCTTCGTTCGCGGTATCGAAATCGACTGCTAGCGAGCAGTTCACGACAGGTCGCGTATGAAGCAGGAGAAGCCAACAGAGCTACACGATAGTTAGACACACCTGCCCACGATAATCGGGGAATCCTTTTGCCCGGGCCGCTCCCAGGACGAGGCAGTGATCCCCGGCGCCGACGAGTACGACGTGGACGTGACCTTCGACGAGGAGCGCGTGGACGAACTCCTCGCGGTCGGGCCGGGGGACGTCGACGCCGCCCCGGAACTCTCCTTCGCGCGGAACGTCTTCGTCCCGCTGACGACGGCCTGCCGGTACACCTGCACCTACTGCACCTACTACGACTCGCCGGGGCAGGCGGAGCTCATGTCGCCCGAGGCGGTCAGGGACGTCTGCGCTCGCGGTGCGGACGCGGGCTGTACGGAGGCGCTGTTCACCTTCGGCGACGACCCGGACGGCCGGTACACCGCCGTCCACGACCAGCTGGCCGAGTGGGGCCACGACTCCATCCACGATTACCTCCGGGAGGCGTGCGAGATAGCCCTCGACGAGGGGCTGCTCCCCCACGCCAACCCCGGCGACCAGACGCGCGAGCAGATGGCCACCGTCGCCGACGTCAACGCCTCGATGGGCGTGATGCTGGAGACGACGGCGGACGTGCGGGCCCACGGCGGGCCGCGGGCGAAGAACCCCGGCCAGCGACTGCACACCCTCCGCGTCGCGGGGGAACTCGGCGTCCCCTTCACCACCGGCATCCTCGTCGGCCTCGGCGAGGACTGGACCGACCGCGCGGAGAGCCTCCTCGCTATCCGCGAGATGCACGAGCGCTACGGGCACGTTCAAGAAGTGATCGTCCAGCCCGTCGTCGAGAACGAGCGGTGGAGTGGCGGGACGCCCGACCTGGAGACGATGCGGCGCGTGACCGCGATGACCCGTGCGGGACTGCCCGACGAGGTGAGCGTCCAGGTGCCGCCGAACCTCGCGCCCGCCCGCGACCTGGTCGACTGCGGTATCGACGACCTGGGCGGCGTGTCGCCGGTGACCGACGACCACATCAACCCCGACTACGGGTGGCCGGCGCTGCGGGAACTGGAGGCCATCGCCGACGAAGCGGGCGTGCCGCTCCGGGAGCGATTGCCGGTGTACGAGCGGTTCGTCGACGGCGATCAGTGGGTGTCAAATCGTATCACGGACGCCATCGACGCGGAGACGGTCCACGGCGAGCGGTTCCGGTCGGTGCTCCGGCGCGGAGAGAACCCGGTGACGCCGTAGCCGGGAGCCGCCCGCTCAGTTCAGGAGACGCGGTCAGCCCGCGACGCGTCGGTCTCGAATTCCATCGTGACGGGGCGCAACAGGCGGCGGATCCAGCCGGCGACCGTCGAGCGAGTGCGGGCCAGCGGGCCGCTCTCCGTCGTCTCCTCGGCGTCGGCCACGCGGAGTTCGCTGCCGGCGGAGACGACGGTTCCGCGGCGTTCGAGCGCCTCGACGGCCTCGTCGACGACGTCCGCGTCCGCTTCCAGCGACTCGCGGAGTTCCCGCGGCGTCCGCGGTTCGTCCCGGAGCGTCTCGTGGACGCGGCGGGTGACGTACGCCCGGTACACCTCGTGACCGTCCCGTTCGGCGGTCGGCTCCCGCATCCCCTCGTGGCGCAGAACCTGTACGGCGTCGAGGGAGAGCCAGCCGCCGACGAGCAGCATGCTCACGCCGGCCGACGCGGGACCGCCGTCGAGGACCGTCAGCGCGGTCCCGCCGATCAGCGCGACCAGTCCGACGCCGAGCGACTCGACCTCGGAGCGCAGGTCGTACACCTCGGTGAGCAGGCCCGCGAGGCCGACGACGGCACCGGTGACGAGCGACGTCGCTAGCTGGAGCGGCGAGGAGCCGAGGACGGCGTAGAGGAACGCGACCACCACGAGCCAGCCGATTACCGATCGCGTCGTCGCTCGCTCGCGGAGGGCAGCGGGGACGGAGTCAGCCATCGGTCGACGGGTTCGCACGCCCGTCAATTAACTGCTACTATCTGGCCGTCGGGACGAGTCGTCGTCGGGACTGACCGCCGTCGGGACGCCGACCGGCGACCGGCCCCGTCAGACACCGCCGTCGAACCGGGAGAAGACGGTGGCCTCTATCGTCCGGAGGTGGTCGCCGACCGTCCCCGGAGCGACGTCGAGTTCCGCCGCGACGTCGGCCAGCGTGGCCTCGCGCGGGTTGGTGTAGTAGCCGCAGGCGACGGCCGTCGACAGCACCTCCCGCTGCCGGTCGGTGAGGGCGCGAAAGAGGCCCCCCGTCGACGACGGTCGCTCGCCCATCTCGACCACCGAGTACGTCACCGCGTCGGGGAGGTCCGCGAGCGCGGGACCGAACGCCGACTCGTCGCCGACGAGCGTGAAGAGGGGGTCGTCGCCGTCGAACTCGACGTCGCCGTCGAGGGCGACCGGCGACCGGGTGCGCCACTCCAGCACCGCCCGCGCCGCCTCGGTCGGTTCGAAGTGGGCGTAGGCCAGTCCCGACTCGTCGCCGGAGACCATCGCGGAGCGACACGTAGCCGTCTCGTCGAGCAGCGACCGGTACGCGTCGAGGTCCCCCGCCACCGACCGTAACTGGACGACGGTGCCGTCCGCGAGCCACTCCAGGTGGTGGATGGCCCCCCGTTCCACGCCGATGGACGCCGCTGCCTCCGCCGGGATGGCCTGGAACGACGACTCCGTGGCCCGTAGCCGAACGACGACGTAGCGCACGCTCGTTCGGGGAAGCGCCGTCGTAAAAAGAATGTCGCATGTGAGCCCCAACCGTTAGCTCCGGTGGGGGCGAACGCGGGAGTGCCCGGGACGCCTCTGATCCCTCGGGCACCGGCAGCGTTCGAACGTCTCCCCGCCAGGTCCACGTCGGTCCTGTCGCCGCCGGGTCTGGTCTGTCCCCGGCGGTGCCCTCCAACCCGCTGAAAGCGGTGGCCCCCCTTTCGTGCTCGCCGCGCTCCGTCACTCCACCAGCGGCGTCCCGTCCGCCCGCGGACCGAGTGCCGGACCGAACGGCGGGTCGTCGGGGTCTATCCGGCGACGCCGCTCGTAGTCGGTCGAGCGCTCGACGGGCGTCCGGCCGATGGCGGATATCATCTCGACGTACTCCGCGAACGACCGGGCCTCGCCGTAGCCGCCGCCGGCGCGCCGGGTTATCTCCTCCGAGAGGATGGTCCCCATGAAATCGTCCGCCCCGCAGGAGAGCATCTTCAGCCCCTGCTCGTCGCCGTACTTCACCCAGGAGGACTGGACGTGGTCGACGTTGTCGAGGAACAGTCGCGAGACGGCGATCATCAGTTCGTCCTCGGCGGTCGTCGCGCCGCTGGAGACCATCCCGCGCTCGAACAGCGGCGTCTCCGGGTGGACGAACGACAGCGGGACGAACTCCGTTATCGCGCCGGTCCGGTCCTGTAGCTCCCGGATCCGCGCCAGGTGCATCGCCCGGTGCATCTCGTTCTCGACGTGGCCGTACATGACCGTCGCCGTCGTGGGCAGGCCGACGTTCGCGGCGGCCGCCATCGCCTCTACCCACTCGTCGGTGCGTATCTTCCCCGGGCAGATGACCTCGCGCACCTCGTCGACGAGTATCTCCGCGGCCGTCCCGGGAACGCTGTCGAGGCCGGCGTTCGCGAGGCGGCCGTACACTTCCTCGTAGTTCCAGTCGGTCCCGCGGCGGGCGTGGTAGGCCTCCTCCGGCGTCATCGAGTGGAGGTGGACGTCGCCGACGGACATCGCCGCCATCTGCTCGCAGTAGGTGCCCGGGTCGGTGTCGTACTCGCCCGGCGAGCGGTAGTTCAGGTCCTCGCGGTCGCTCGCCTCCAGCGTCTCCCGGTGTTCGTCGTCGAGCGCGAACGCCGGGTGGAGGCCCGACACCGACGTCACCTCGTAGATACCCGTGTCGAGGGCTCCCTCGACGATATCGCGGGAGTCGGCCGGCGTCTTGGTGAAACCGTCGTGGGTCTCGTCGTTGCTCGACCGGAACTTCTCGGAGCGGTCCTTGAAGTTGCAGAACAGACAGCCGGTGTTGCAGGCGGTGGTGACGTTGTTGTTCAGGTTCGCGACGAACGTCACCTCGTCGCCGACCACCTCGGCGCGCCGCCGGTCGGCCGCCTCCAGGACCAGTTCCTTCCGCCCGGCGTCGATTTCGGGTCGGTCGCTCCCCGTGGTCAGCAGTTCGACGGCGTCGTCGACGGCGAGTCGCTCCCCGTCGCGGGCCTTCGCGAGCGCGTTCTCGAACGACTGGTCCGTGACGGGACGGTGGCGGAAGTCGAACTCGCCACGTGGCACGTTCGGCGACCGGGAAGCGTCGGACATCTACCCCTGGCTACGACCACCAGCTAAAAAACGTGCGGGGGGACAGCGGACGGGAACGCCTCCCGGTCCTCACTCCGCGAGCGTCAGTCCGCGGGCGTCACTCCGCGGGCGTCACTCCGCCGCGGTCGCGGTGTCGTTCCCCGACTGGATCTGCAGGTTGGTGGTGTTGTCGACGCGGAACCCGGGGACGGTGTTGTTCTCGTAGGTGACGTTCGCCAGGGTCACGTCCGTGGCGTTCTGCAGGGAGACGCCGACGTACCAGTTCCGGACGGTGACGTCGCGGATAGTGACGTTCGAGACGGTGTCGGTCCCGTTCGCCGGACGGACCGTGATGCCGTTGACGGCAGCGGGTTCGTCCGCCGAGACATTGGTCGCGTTCGCCGCCGCCTCGTCCGCGGAGAGGTTCAGCGCCGAGACGTTCCCGCCGTCGAGGACGAAGCCGTTCCCGTCGAAGACGACGTCGTCCGCCTCGACGACGACGCAGGAGGGGACGTCCTCGGCGTCGACGGCGGTATCGTTCGCGAGCGCCTCGGACTCGTTCACCCCGTCCGCGCCGGCACCGGGCGGTTCGGTCCCGGTCGCGTTCTCCGCGTCGGCCGTCGCGTTCGCGGCCGACGCGTTCGCGACGCCGACGGAGCCGTTCAGTTCGTACGTGCCCGACTCGGAGATGGTCGTACAGGAGTCGACCGTCTGTGCCTGCTGTGCGCCGACGGACCCGGCGAACAGCGCCGGGACGGCGACGGCCGTCGCGAGGAACACGGCGACGGCGACGACCGCCGGTCTGGTCAGTTCCATACCGACGGATGGGGGTAGCGACGTATTGTTAGCGGGTGCGTTGGGGAGAACCGCGCGTAGCGGGCCCCTGCCGGCGGCGGAGAACGCGAGACGGCGAGCCGTCACGCCTGCCTAGCGGCGACAAAGCCCAGGTTTCCCGCCGAGATGTGCAAACCTCTTGGTCGCGGGGCTGAAACGCCCACGCGATGACGAGCGTCAAGGAGTTCCGCGTCGACGAACCCGCCACGGCCGACGACCTGGGTCGCGGCGCGTTCGCGTTCACCGACGACTACTCGGTGTTCGACTGGGGGAAGATGCCAGACGAGATTCCGGACAAGGGGGCGTCGCTGTGTACCATGGGCGCGTTCAACTTCGAACTGCTGGAGGACGCCGGCGTGGCGACCCACTACGAGGGCGTCGTGGCCGACGGCGAGACCGTCCCGCTGGACGACGCGCTCGACGCTGGCGTCGCTCCACGGGAGATGGCCATCGCGCTGACGCAGGTCCCCGACCTCCCGTTCGAGGGCGGGTCCTACGACTACGACGCCTACCACGCCGCGGCGGGCGACAACTACCTGATCCCCCTCGAAATCGTGTTCCGCAACCGGGTCGGCGTCGGGTCCTCGCTCCGGAAGCGGACGGACCCGGCGGACCACGGCCTCGACCTCGCGGCGTGGCCGGACGACGTCGTCCACCTCGACGAACCGGTCGTCGAGTTCTCGACGAAGTACGAGGAACAGGACCGCTACCTCGACCGCGAGGCGGCAGACCGGATCGCCGGCGCGGTCGACGTGGAGGATCTGGAAGCCGTCGCCCGCGAGGTGAACCGGGTCGTCACCGAACGGGCCGAGGAGGCCGGCTTCGTCCACGAGGACGGCAAGATCGAGTGCCTGTACCACGAGGGCGAGGTCCTGGTCGCCGACGTCGTCGGGACCTTCGACGAGAACCGCTTCTCCTACGACGGCCAGCAAGTCTCGAAGGAGGTCGTCCGCCAGTACCACAAGCGCACCCAGCCGGACTGGGTGGCCGCCGTGAGCGAGGCCAAGGAACGGGCCACCGCCGAGGGCGTCGCCGACTGGAAGTCGCTCTGCGACGAGTCACCCGAACCGCTCGACGAGGACGTTATCGAAGCCGCGCGCGACCTCTACTGCGCCGGCACTAACGCCTACGTCGGTCGCCCGGCGTTCGACGCCCCGTCGCTGGACGAGGCCGTCGCGACCGTCCGGGACCTGTAACCGACCGCGCCCAACAGCGACGACGCCCACGCCGGAATGAGAGATCAGAACGCCCCGATCGACGACCGCCGGACGGTGACGCCGCTGGAGACCGACGGCCGGTTTCCCGTCCCCCTGTGCGGCGTCGCCGTCGACGCGGAGACGCGGTGCGACCACTACGCCTCGACGCGCGACGTGGTCGCCATCCGGTTCCCGTGCTGCGACCGTTACTACCCCTGTTTCCGGTGTCACGCCGCGGTCGCTGACCACGAACCGGAGCGTCTCCCGGCCGACGAGTTCGACGAGGCCGCCGTTCTCTGTGGACGCTGCGGGTCGACACTCTCCGTCGACGCCTACCTGGACTGCGACGACGCCTGTCCCGACTGCGGCGCGGCGTTCAACCCCGGGTGCCGCCGTCACCGGGACCGGTACTTCGAAGTCGAGGAATAGTTCGTTCTGGCGAGCGGCCTCGCTGGCCTAGTCGTCCGCTTCTACGAGGCCGCCGACTACGGACTCGTACCCGCTCTGACGAGCGGTCCTCGCTGGCCTAGTCGTCTGCCTCGGCCTCCGCCTCCTCTTCCTGCTCCGCTACTATCTCGCCGAGTCCGTCGATGGGGCGGTCGGGATTGATGTCGTCGAGTTCCTCGGGCGCACCGAGCTGGGCGTCGACGTCGTCGGGGTCCCGGAGTTTCGTGCGACCGCGGTGGACGCTGACCTCGTCGGCGAGGTGGAGTCGGATGGCTTCCAGTAACGCCTCCGCCTCCAGCGGCTGACCGATCTGCTGGAGCTCCTCCTCGGAGGCATCGTCGGGGACGTTGAAGGCGCGCTGGGTGATGATCGGCCCCTGGTCAAGGTCCGTCGTGACGTAGTGGGCCGTCACGCCGGCGATGCGGACGCCCTCCTCGATGGCCTGCATGTACGCCGACGCGCCGGGGAAGGAGGGGAGCAGGCTCGGGTGGACGTTGATGATGCGGCTCTCGTAGCGGAAGACGACGTCGGGGCTGAGGATGCGCATGTAGCGCGCGAGGACGATCAGGTCGACGTTGTACTCCGCGAGCAGGTCGAGCAACTCCTCCTCGTCCGGCGTCCCCTTCTCGTCGCCGATGTCGTGGAACGGGACGTCGTACTTCTCGGCGAGCGGTCGCAGGTCCGGGTGGTTGCCGATGACCACGTCGACGTCGGCCTCCAGGTCGCCGCTGGCCCACGCCTCGAACAGCGCCTCGAGGCAGTGGCTCTCCTTCGTGACGAGGGCGGCGATGGACTGGGTCTCGCGCTCGGCCGGGAACCGGACCTGGACGTCGACGCCGAGTTCGTCGCCGAGTTCGTGGAGGTCGGCCCGGAGTTTCTCCTCCGTACACACCATCTCCTCGGTGTCGACGCGCATCGTCATCCGGAACACGCCCTCGCGGACGGCCTGGTCCAGGTCCTCGATGTTGATGCTCCGCTCGAACAGCAGCGAGGTGACGCTGGCGATGAGGCCGGTGTCGTCCTCGCCGACGACGGTGATCTCCGTGAGGTGGCGCGTCATCGCGAGCACCCCGCAGCAAGACGGACGGTCATTGTTCCGGAATCGGGCAGCGCGAGGCAAAAACTTTCGTGTTTCGCGGGCCGGCACGGTCGATCGTTGGCCGCCGCTCCGGAAGCGTGCGGGGGCCCCCCGCACCGCGACGATCGATCCTCGGCGGTCCGCTCGGTCAGCAGTAGCCGACCTGCGTATCGACGGGACAGTGTCCGTCCTCGCAACAGACTCTGACGAACTGGCGACCGCGCGAGCAGTACAGTTCGGACTCGCAGTCCTGGTGGGCGGACACGGAACCCGTTCCGGTCGCGATACCGACGAGACCGGCCGTTCCAGCCGCCATCTTGCGCAGGATCGATCGACGGTTTGCCGACGATTCGTTTCCGGTCGTGTAGCCATGATTTCCAGACATGGCGATTGTTTATTCCTGTCCAAGGTGTAAAAAATTATCGTCGTGTATGAGAAAACAGTCGGATGGCTTCCGCTCTCGACCGAAAGTCGTCGCCGACGCCTGACAGAGACCGATGTTCCGGTCGCGGCAGTGCCCGTCGTCCCGACGGATCCAGCTCGGCCGTCTCGAAACGTTTTATTGCCCGAATTAATCCGAAATTTTATACCCCGTCCGGGACCCAATCTGTCGTAGCATGCCCAAGGAGTGGTCGACGCTACTGCTGGTCGTCCTCGGACTGGTGGTACTCGCCGGACCCGGCGCCGCCGACGGGAACGAACCGCCCAACGCCGACGCCGGGCTGGACCAGCACGTTCCGAACGGAACCACGGTCTACCTCGACGCGGGCGGGTCGACCGACCCCGACGGCAGCGTCGCGAGCGTCGAGTGGACGATAACCGACCCCGACGGGGCGCGCGTCACCCACGCGAACGAGACGAGCGCCCAGACCCGGTTTACGCCCACGCGGACCGGCACGTACAACGCCACCGTCGCCGTCACCGACGACGACGGCGCGACGCGCACCGACACCCTCTACGTCACCGTCGAAGCCGCACGCGGCCCCGAAGTCACGCTCACCGGCCCGTCGGAGACGACCAGCGGCGACCCGACGACGTTCGTCGTCGACGTCACCGCCGACGGCGTCGACCTCGACGAAATCCGCTGGATCCGGAACGGCACCCACCAGGAGTCCCGCTCTCTGTCGGGCCGGACCGCCACCGTCGAGTTCGAGCGCACCTTCGACGACACCGGCCGCTACCGCCTTCGCGCCACCGTCGACGACGAGCGCTCCTACCGCGGCAGCGACTCGCTGACCGTCCAGGTGGACGACGGGAGCGCCGGCGGCCAGAGCACCAGTCCCTGCGAGGACGGTGCGCTGCCCAAACGCTGGGGCGACAGGGACCAGTACGTCACCTGCCGGGAAACCGCTATCGAGACGAACAACAACCGCCTCATTACTATTCCGGCCGCCAATCCCGACCAAGTCCGGTACCGAGACGAGGGCACGCTGTACACGATGGGCCGGGATGATGCAGAGCGACTTATGCAAGACGATGGGTGGTTAACAGTTTCTGAGATTAAGCTTGCAGGTGGTGACGCAACGATAATTGAAGATATTGATGCAGACTCGATAATCACTGATCCAGAGTCAGTGCCAGTAAGCACGAATAACGGAAGCCCTAAGCAATCTACAGAATCATCGAATGGACCAGTAGATGGTATTAGCCGAGGCGACTGTTACGGTAATTGCCCACCAAGTAGATATACTAACAGATGAGATTTAGTGTCCAGTACATCGATAAAGTGTCCCCATATAAAATTATCAATAGAGAAAATGGTATTTTTGCCTTAATCTGCCAGATCAGATTATGTGATAGGCAGAA
Source organism: uncultured Halobacteriales archaeon (assembly GCA_964565905.1). Taxonomy (GTDB): domain Archaea; phylum Halobacteriota; class Halobacteria; order Halobacteriales; family Haloarculaceae; genus Halomicrobium. Next base: position 54,137 of record CAZMGU010000002.1, on the reverse strand, counting down.
GTTCTATTCATGGCTTCGGGTTGGCATTATAATTGTCATGTTAGCAGCAGCAGGATGCAATGGCCTGAATTCTAATACCGGGCCAGCTGTCCCCTCACCAAATAATTCAACAGAAACAGGTTCATTTACAACGACAGCAACCGAGATCAAATCGACAAAAACAGAGCTGACTTCAGAGAATTGGTCCCAGAGCAGAAAGCATCAATACTTTACAGAAGATTATGAGGAGATCGTGGCAAATGATGTGAATGGACAGACCTCAACAGTTGAAAACGGGACAATCAACTTTACATATACAATGCAGAACCCTTCGAATGCCAGTAAAAGTAGAAAAGAAACAGTCCATATTCTCACATCCTATTCATCAGCAGCGGACGAATACATTAGCGGAGATCATGATGAGCTTGATAGAACGTGGATTCCAAACCGATTGAATGTAACGGCACTTGATCCGAAGACTGAGCAGGTATACTGGCGCGGTCACACTAACTACACGGTTATGAACAAGTATCGTACTGGAGAAAGTAGCTTTACCAACTACTTCTTCAGGTATGTCCAGACGTTAGAAAGTGGACCAGCATATTCGGAATACGAAGGGGCCTAGCTATCCGGGTAGGTTCTGGTCAATCAGGGGCTAATAGTCAATTTCCCCCGAAGCCGTATAGCACGCTAGAACACAAGCGTTTTCTCCGGCGCACACCGCCACACACGTAATGACTGGCTACACCGCGACGGTGACCGTCCGGCTGAAACGGGGCGTGCTGGACCCCGAGGCCGAGACCACCAAGCGCGCGCTCGACCGCCTGGGCTTCGAACTCGACGCGTTGCGCTCGACCGACCGCTACGAGATCGACCTGGACGCCGCGGACGCCGACGACGCCGCCGAGCGGGCCGGCGAGATGGCCGAGCGACTCCTGGCGAACCCGACCATCCACGACTACGACGTGGAGGTCGAGCAGGCCGAATGACCGTCGCGGTGATCCGGTTCGGTGGGTCGAACTGCGACCGCGACTCCGTGCAGGCGCTGGCGCACCTGGGCGTCGACGCCGAACTCGTCTGGCACGAGGACGGCCTGCCCGACGACGTCTCCGGGATCGTGCTCCCCGGCGGGTTCTCCTACGGCGACTACCTGCGCGCCGGCGCGATGGCCGCGCGGTCGCCCGTCATGGACGAGGTTCGCGAGGCGGCGGCCGAGGGCGTCCCGGTGCTGGGGGTCTGCAACGGCGCACAGATCGGCTGCGAGTCGTCGCTGACGCCGGGGGCGTTCACGACCAACGAGAGCGCGCGGTTCCAGTGCGAGCACGTCCACTGCCGCGTCGAGAACGCCGACACGCCGTGGACGCGGGCCTACGACGAGGGCGAGGTCGTCGAGTTCCCCATCGCCCACGGCGAGGGGCGATACGAGATTCCGGACGACCGCCTCGACGAACTCGAGGCCGAGAACCGGATCCTGTTCAGGTACTGCGACGAGGACGGCGAGATCACCCCGGCGTCGAACCCCAACGGGTCGAAACACGCCGTCGCGGGGATCACCGGAGAGGAGGGCCACGTCGCCGTCATGATGCCCCATCCCGAGCGGGCGACGCTGCCGGACGTCGGTCCCGTCGACGGACAGGGCGTGTTGCAGGGGTTCGCTCGCTAATCGGGCGTTTCAGTTTTGCTGACCCGCGCTTCGCGAGCCGTCGTCTGACCGATCGAACCGCGAATGAATGGGGGGTCGTGGAGCGTGTGACAGGTTCCGCGACCCCTAGGGAGTCATTTCCTCCGGAACACCAAAAACGTCCGGTTCAACGGCCGAATCCGCTATATACGCCCCAGTTGGGCTGGAAAACAGCGTCTGACGGCCGTCCGACGGCGATTTGCCGGTGGTTGCAGGTTCGATGGGTTCCGGTACACCGCTCCGTAGTGGTCGATCCGGACGACCCCGGCAGCGTCAACGACCCCGAGATGGTCGAACGGGACGCCGACGAGACGGCGTCGATGGCCGGGGAGCACGGCCCGACGGGAGGCTGTGACCGGACGGACGTGGAGCATCCCCCGGTCGAGGCTGGGAGTCCCCTACAACAACTCGTTGATGGCGTCCACGATATCCCCGATGGTAATGCCCCCGTCCGATTCGGAGGTTTCGGTCGACGTGGCGGTGGGCGAGTCGGTCGCGGTGGCAGTCGGCGAATCGGTCGCCGTGGCAGTGGGCTCATCGGTGGCGGTCGGTGCGTCCGTCGGCGTGGCTCCGCCATCCTCAGTGTCTGACCCGTCGGTCGTGTCACCCTCCGTCGGCGTTTCGCCGTCACCGGTCGTGCCGTCATCGCTCGCGTCACCGACGGTGATCGTCTCGGTGGCCGTGTGGTTGGCTCCCGCCTGGTCCGTCACCGTGAGCGATACCGAGTACTCGCCGGCGGCGGGGAACTCGTGGTCGACGACCTCGCCCCACTTCTCCACGTCCTGCTCTGGACCCACGATCCGCCAGAAGCGAGTCTGGATCGGTCCGTCGACGTCGCTGGAGCCACTCGCGTCCAGCGTCACGGTGTCACCGGGGTCGGGTGCACCGTCACCCGAGTCACCGATCTCGATTTCGGCGGACGGCTTCGGCGTCACGGCGAAGGTCTTGCTCATCTCGTCGCTCTCGTTCTCGTTGTACACCGTCAGGGTCATTCGATACGTGCCCGGAGTCAGCGCGCCAACCTCCACCTGCTCAGTACCGGACCACTCCCCGCCGTTGGGCAGGTCGGCGTCGTCGATGCCGGACTGGCTCTCGACCACCGACAGCGACCACTCTCGTTCGAGGATTTCGGTATCGCCTGGCGACCAGGAGAACTCGTCGAAGGTTATCGGCCCGTTCGTCAGCCCTGGGCGGGGTTCGATCGAGAAGAGCGCGTTCGGCCGCTGCCCAATCGAGGACGGTTTGTTGGCCTCGGGCCGGCTACACTCCTCGACTCTGGCCTGGTGGATGTTCGTCTCCCCGGGGATGTCGTCGGGATGACCGACCTGCTCGATGTTGACCGTCCAGGTCACCTCCGGGTAGAAGTCGTAGTACTCTCGCACGTCTTCCTCGTCGAACGTCGCCCCCGGCTCGAACGCGTGGGAGTTCTGGATGGCGTGGTGTCGGGAGTTCACGTCGAAGGAGACGGTGCCGGGTTCGTCGCTGTCGCCCGCGGCCGGCGAGACGTACGCGTCGAAGGTGGCGAAGTGCCCACTGCCGGGGCGGTAGGCCACTTCGGTGTTGTCGTCGATGTACTCGAAGTGGAATCCGTTGTCGTACTCGACTTCGGACTCCACGAACTCGACGTCGTTCAGCAGTTCGATGGCCAGATCGACCGCCGAAATAGCCAGCGCACCCAATACGACTGCCGTTCCACCAGTCGCAGCCCCGAGGACCGCGCCCAGCCCGAGCGAAACCGCCCCGACGACCCAGTCGTTCCGGTTGTCGACCTGCTCGCGGTAGGCGTTGCGGTCGTCGATGCTCTGGGCGAGCGCGTCACCGTACAGCTGCTCGCTCGAACCGAGGACCCCCTCTCGCATCGCCTGCCCGTACGATATCTCCTTTTGCTTGCCGACCGGTAACATGTTCTCGACGAACCCGTCCATGTTCGCCCAGCTGGCGAACCCCGTGAGGCTCGCGTCCCGGCGTTCGGACACCGCCAGGTAGTCGGCGCTGCGGTCGTCCGCGACCTCGACGCTCATCGACGTCTCGTCGAACGCGTGGCCCGCGGAGAAGGTGACGTCGCCCTCGACGCAGTCCTGGCCTCTGGTCTCCGGTCCGCCGTCCCGTTCGACCTCGGCCACTGCACCGGTGCCGGACAGGACGAACGTGTGCTTCCACGCGCCGCCGCTCCCGTCCTCGGGGTCGCCGAAGTCGACCCACGTCGCGCCGAGGTACTCGAGGGAGTGGGTGGTTCCGAGAATGCTCCCCTGGTAGCGTTCGTCCGAACAGGTCTCCTTCTCGTGGAGGGGCGGATCCGCCGTCACGTCGACGTAGGCACTCGCCCAGCCCCGCTCGTTCGACTGCGCGGCCGCTAACTCCGGCAGGCCGGAGCCCACTGCCAGGCCGAGTCCGGCGGCCGTCACGCCCCGCAGCATCCGGCGGCGCGTCATCTCCCCGCACAGTTCGGCGTAGCTCTGACCGTCTCCGGCCCGTGGCGTCTCTGTCATCGGTCGTCACCTCCAGTGGTCGCGTCGGCGTCTCCGTCGGTCGGTCCTTCTGTCGCCTCCCCCGCCTCGTCGACGTCGCCGGCATCGGGCCCGCCGTCGGCGGTCCGGACGCCGGCGCGCTCCGTCCGCGAGCGCAGGACGGCGAGACCACCGCCGACGAGGGCCGCCAGGCCACCGATCGACTCGGGAACGACGGTGCTCTCGTACTCACAGACGTCGTACTCGGGCCCGCCGATTTCATCACAGTCGGGTTCGGACGATCCGTCGTTCGAATCGTCGTTCGATCCATCGTTCGAATCGTCGTTCGATCCGTCGTTCGAGTCGTCATTCGAATCGTCGTTCGAATCGTCGTCCGGTTCGTCCGTCAGCGTCGGCGTGTCGGGGCTCTCGACGGTGACGGACTTGGAGGTGGATCCGGTCGAGGGCGCGTCCGTGACGTCGACGGTGAGCGCGAGCGCGACCTGGTCCTGGGAGAACGAGTGGACGTACGTCTCACCGTGGTGGTCTTCCTCCGGTTCGCCGCCGTCCAGGTGGCTCTCCGTGATCGTCCACTCGTAGTTGTAGTCGCCGTCGTTACCGCCTTCGACGCCGGCGGTGTACGTCTCCGTCTCGCCCTGCGTCGCGGTTCCGGGCCCGCTGATCGTCGGCGTGACCGGGTCCGGGGTCGCCGTCTCGGTCGGCGTGTCGGTTTCGGTCGGCGTCTCCGTCGGCGTGGCCACGTCGCCGGTCACCGTGACGGTCTTCGTCGCCACCCCCTCCGCTCCCTGTTCGTCGACGGCCGAGAAGTTGATCTGGACGGAACCCATCGAGGCGGTGAACTCCTGTCGGTGCTCGGTTCCGGTGTGGTAGTACTCGTTCGTACTGCCGTCGTCGAACACCTCGTTGACGTGCCACTCGAGGTCGTACCCGGTCGAGGTGACCCCGGTCGCCTCGTAGAGGATCGACGCCCCGACGTCGGCCTCGGTCGGCCCGTCGATGCCCGGCGACGGCGGTTCGTTGACCGTCACCGACACGCTGTCGGAGGCGGTCTCGCCGTCGTCGTCCTCGACCGTCACGCTCACCGAGACCGACCCCTCGTTCGACGGGAAGGTGACGTCGTGGCTGGAGCTCTCCGTCGCGTGGGATCCGTCGTGGTCGGGGTCCTCCCACGCGAACTCGCCGGTCATCGTCTCGCCGTCGGCGTCCACCGTGGCGTCGTACGTCTCCGTCGCTCCCGGCTCGACGAGCGACGGGCCGTCGAGGGTGACCGAGGGCTCGCCCTCGTCGACGACGACTGACGCCGTCTCGACCGCAGTGAGTCCGTGCACGTCGGTGGCTTCGAGTTCCACCGATCGCTCGCCCGCGGCGGTGAACGTGTGCGGGAACGGGTTCCCCTCGTACTCCTTCGTGGTCCGGGTGCCGTCCGTCCGTTCCTCGACGTAGTGCCAGCGGAACGTCTCGACTCCCACCTCGTCCATGGCGTCGGCGCCATCGGCCGCCACCGCCTCGAAGGTCACCTGGTCCTCGCCCGCCTCGGGCAGGTCACCGCTGCCCTTCCCGGGATAGTCCACCTCGATGGCCACGGCCGGCGGCTCGTTCGGTAGCACCGTGAACGCGCCGACGGCCACGTTCGGATCCGACGTATCGATCGTCCCGTCGTAGGATTCCCCGTCGGTCACGACGAGCCACGCGGTGTAGTCGGTCGGTTCGTCGACGTCCGGGGCCGTCTAGGAGCCCTGCTCGCCCGTCGCCACCGCCCCACCCGGATCGTAGTCGGGAGCGCCCGGTTCGGCGCCGCTCTCGACGAACCACTCGTAGGTCAGGCTGCCGGACGCCGGATTCGGATCGGCCGAATCCGACCCGTCGAACCACACCGTGTCGCTGTCGTATATCTCCTCGTCCACGTCGAGGACGGCCGTCGGGACGACGTTGTCCGCCGCCCCCACCGTCAGCCGTTCGGTCACGGACCCGGCGGTCCCGGCGTCGTTCTCGATCTCGAGGGTGATATCGTAGACGCGTTCGTACGAAACGGGGACTTCCCCGACCTCCTGCTGGGGCTGCTCGCCCCGGAGGTCCCAGCCGGGGTCCCGGACGGCCGAGAGGCCTGCGCCAGCCGGCGGGTCCGTCGCATTCTCGTCGAACGTCACCGTCCACCTGTACGCCGGATCGTCGTCCTCGACGATCGACTCCGACGTGTCGAAAGTGACCTGTTCGCCGAACTCCGGGTCGCTCGGTTCGAGCGTGAGATGGGGTTCCGGCAGCGCGGCGGGAACCGTCACGGACTGCTGGGTCGAATCCGTCCGACCGGCCTCGTCGCGGACCGTCAGCCCGACGGCGTACTCTCGTTCGACGCCGGCGGGTTCGACCGCCATCGTCCCCTCGGCCTGTTCGTCGAGTTCGTCGGTGTTGAGGCCGGCGTCCACCGGGGGGCCGGTCGGCGCCTGCTCTGCTTCCGCTACGTCGGGGTCGACGGGGAAGACCGACCACTCGTAGGCCTCGATGTCGAGGCCCGTCTCCGCCGTCTGTGAGTCGCTCGCGTCGACGCTGAACGTCTCGTCGACCGTGAGCTCCTCGACCCCGAGTTCGCCGTTGCCGAACTCGAAGGCGGCCGTCGGCGACGAGGTGTCGGGCCCGACGACGTGTTTTGGCACGTTCGTGTGATACTCCTGATCCTGGACCGACGCACCGAACGAGAGCGTGTTGTCGAACGGGTCGGGGGTCGAGTCCGGCGCGTCCAGTCGGTGCAGTTCCACCCCCCAGACCGGCTGCTCCTCCCAGGGGTCCTCCCGTTCCCAGCCACCGCTGGAGTCGTCGACGTCGACGGCGTTCGTGACCTTGACGACGCCGTACTCCCCGGGCGGAACGTACACGTCGAACATCAGCGTGTGACCGGATCCACAGCGGCTCGCGGGAGTGTCGCCGGTCACGTTCCTGACCTGCTGTTCGAACCCCTCGTCGACCCTGCGAGGGTCGACCTGCAGGTCCGAGAGGCTGAGCGTGAGGTCGGTGACGTCAATGGCGTCGAGCAGCGTGTCGGCCGCGCCTTTGGTGATGCGGCTTATGGCAGTCGTCAGGAACGTCATCGTGATCGCCCGCTCGTTCTCCGTTTCCTCCCGGTCCTCGACGAAGATTTCCTGCCAGTCCTCGACGGTCCCCGGTTCGAGCGTCCTGTTCGTTCCCCAGGATCCCGAGATCGACTGTGAGAGTGCGTTCCAGGCCTCCTCCTCTCCCGCGGTTCCGGTGTTACGTTCGAGACGGGCCTCGAGGTAATCGGGGTTGATGAACGAGTAGAGGTCATCGTCGCGCCGGGGCGCGACGGCGATCTGCTCGAGGTTTCCGTCCTCCGGGACTTCGACCCCGACAGTGCTTCCGGTGACCTTGGGGGACGGTCCGAAGTCCGTCCGTTCGAAGTCCTGGTTCACGTCCCAGCCCACGGACATCCCGAGTCCGGTGATGAGGAACGTGTGCTGCCAGCTCCCGTCGCTATCCCCCGGCGAGGTGTACGGCGCCCAGTTCGCGCCGAGGTAGTGTAACCGATGCAGCGACTTGAAGAAGACGTCCGAGTGGTCCTGCCCGACGTCCGAGTACACGCCCTTCGCCCAGTTCTCGTGCTGAGCGATCCACGGATCGTCGCCCGTGTCACCACTTGCTGTACCGATCGCGGCCGTGCCCAGTCCAGCGGCCCCGCACGCTTTCACGAAATCCCGTCGTGAAAGGCCGGACCCCCCCAACCAGGTGGGTTCCTGATTCCCCATTGAAGCGAACGAACCGTTACTCTCCCACCCAGCACGTATAATTGATCGTCCAAATGTGATGGTACTAATAAGGCGACCGTTATCCTAGCTGCCTAGAGTACGATAGAATCGGCGGATGGAGAACTGCTCAGCGCGCCAGCGGCATCGAGTAGCCCGTCTCGCGGTCCAGCACGACCTCCCACGTCCGCTCGCACTCGCAGGACACCTGCTCGAAGACGCTCGGGTCCTGGCGCAGGTCGAAGTCCTTGATCGCTCGCTGGGCGCGGTCGTCGCAGTCGCCGCAGTTGTGCGGGCCGCGGTCGCTCCCGTGGCCGACGGGGTCGGAGACGACGATGACGTCCGCGTCCGCCGTCGATTCCAGCACGTCACACACCGACCAGAGCCACGGCGGGCGGTAGCCGCCGTCGTGGTACAGCCCCTCGACCATCGTGTAGCTCTGGACGTTGCAGGGGTTCATCGAGACGGTGTGACACCCCTCGACGTCGGCGCAGCGACGGACGGAGCGCTTCATGTCCGCGACGGCCTCGGACTCGCTGAGGAAGGGCGGCTTCATGAGGAGGTAGGCCTTGACGCCGCCGCCCGCGGCCCGGGCCTCCGCGGCGGCGGCCTCGAAGTCCGCGAACTCGAAGTACTTGTTCACGCAGTCCCGGCGAACGCGGTCGGTGGCGGTCTCCAGGCCGACGGCGACGTCCGTTTCGAGCCCCCGGTCCACGAAGTCGGCGACCTTCTCGCGGTCGACGAAGTCGGGGAGCGACTCGACGACGATGCGGTCGCGGTCGGCGAACGTCTCGGCGATGGCCTCGCGGGTCTCCGCGGGCACCTCGCGCTCGTCGAGGAAGCTCCCGGAGGTGTATATCTTGATGAGGCCGGCCTCCTCGTCGGCGTTCTCCGCCTCGTGGTCGAGGCAGTGTTCGACCTGGGCCATCAGGTCCTCGTGGGCGACGCTGCCGCCCTCGACGCTCTCGGCGACGTAGCCACACATCGTACAGCCGCCGGCGCGGGCCCAGCGACAGCCGCCGGTGTTGAGGATGATGGTCAGGCTCCGGTGGACGCCGTCGGGCGTGTTGTCCTCGTCCAGCCAGACGCGGGTCGGCTCGCGGGGGTCGTAGGACGCGTCGTTCCGGGACCGGACTTCCCGCATCACCTTGTTGTGGGCGTCCATCCCCTTCCCCTGCTCGTACACTTCGGGACTGGGCTCGCTCATTACCCGGGGAAAGCGGGTGCGCACCTATAGCGGCTTCGCTCGGGTCGCCGGGTCGACGGCCGCGACTCAGGTTCCGGACGCGTTCCCGTCGGCGTCCTGGGGGTCGGTGAGGGGGAGGCGTCGCCAGGTGACCTCCCAGACGGCGACGGCACCGAGCGTCCCGATGGTGTTCGCGACGACGTCCGCGGCCTCCATGTTCCGCCAGACGATGGTGCTCTGGATGAGTTCGACCCCTGCGCCCAGCAGGACCGACACCGCCACGATGGCGGCGATGGACCGGGCCGTCCGCGCGAGGTAGGCGTACGCGAGCAGGTACGTGATCAGGGCGTAACTCCCGACGTGGACCCACTTGTCCACGCCGAACATACCCAGTGGGCCGAGTTTCGCGAACGGGTCGGACGGCGCGTGCATCATCGACGCGAGCACGACGGCCATCGCGAACCCGCCGGCCAGTGAGAAACGGGTCGGTGCTGGGATGTCGAACGCGTCCGAGGACTCCATAGCCCTAATAGTTGTCTGGTAGACAAAAACAGCCGGCGAGTATTCTCGAATAGCCCGCTGTTTTCGCAGACTGCGACGGGGTAAGCTCGGACGATCGGTCGGCTGGCGGAGCCCTAGTTCCGTGACAGGCCGGCGTTACGTCGGCCCCGTGGCGACCTCACCACGTGAGCCCCTCGTACGTGATGCCGTCGCAGCGCTCGACCACGTGTCGCCCGTCGACGACCACCGGTTCGACCATCGCGTCGAACTCGTCGTCGAGGGCGGCGAACTCGTCCCAGTCGGTCGCGACGACTGCGCCGTGTGCGCCGTCGAGTGCGGCGGCGGCGCTCTCGGCCGCCTCGAACTCGAGGTCCGGGGCGTACTCCCGGAGCGATTCGACCGCCACGGGGTCGTACGCGACGACGTCGGCACCGCGCTCCCGCAGCCCCTCGACGACGGGGATGGCGCGCGTCCCTCTGACGTCGTCCGTCCCGGCCTTGAACGACAGGCCGAGGACGGCGACGCGCCGGCCGGCGACGTCGACGTGGTCGTCCAGGAGGGAGAGGAGCCGTTCGGGCTGTCGGTCGTTGACCGCGACGGCGGCCTCCAGCATCTCGGGTTCGTAGCCGGCGTCGTGGGCCGCGGCGACGATGGCGTCGACGTCCTTCGGGAAACAGCTACCGCCCCAGCCTAGCCCGGAGCGGAGGAACCGTTCACTGATCCGGTCGTCGAGACCCATCGCGTCCGCGACCTCGTAGGCGTCCACGTCGTACTCCTTGCAGACGTTGCCCAGGTCGTTGACGAGGCTGACCTTCGCGGCGAGGAAGGCGTTGTTCGCGTACTTGATCATCTCGGCCTCCCGGATCCCCGTCTCGACGACGGGAGCGCCGGTCGCCGTCACGATCGGTTCGTAGACGGCATTGAGGGTCTCGTACGCGGACGGTTCGTCGGCCCCGAAGACGACCTTGTCGGGGTCAGTGAAGTCGGCGACGGCGGAGCCCATCCGGAGGAACTCCGGGTTCATCGCGACGTCGAACTCCTCCCCGCGGGTCAGGTCCCCGCCCGCCTCGATGGCGGGGACGACGGTCCCCTCGGTACTCCCCGGGACGACCGTGCTCTTGACGACGACGAGGTGGCCGTCTTTGCCGGTGAGCACCTCGCCGAGCGACTCCGCGGCGGCCGCCATGATCGAGAGGTCGATGCTCCCGTCCTCGCGCGAGGGCGTCGGGAGCGCGAGGAAGGTGACGTCCGTCTCCCGGACGGCCCCGTAATCCGTCGTCGCCCGGAGTCGGTCGCCCGCGTACCGGTCGATCAGTTCGGGCAGGTCCGGTTCGTGGATGGGGGCCTCGCCGTCGTTGATGGTGGCGACGACGTCCTCGTCGACGTCGACGTTCACGACCTCGTGGCCCGCGTCGGCGAGACAGGCGGCGAGCGTCGTGCCGACGTAACCGCTCCCGACGATACTGACGTTCATCGGGTCGGCGTTGGCCGCGACGGGACTTGAGAATTCGGCGTATACCGGTCCCCCGGACGAGCGGCGGCCCGTCACTATCGGCGGAAGGTTCGTGGAGAAGAAACTGACCGACCCGGTCCGTCGGAAACCAAGGCGGGTGAGAGCCCGATATCTTTCCGATTCGCGCGGAAAGCAGTGCCTACTGCGCGGGAAGGGGCTGACGTCGCTACCGCTCCTCGCTGTGGCGCACCTGGCAGGCCACGCCGCGAGTCGACTCGGCCATCTCGGGGCCCGACATCTGGGCGCGGCCGACGGCGAACGCCGAGGGACCCTCGACGACCACCTCGTCGCCGACGCGAACGTCGTCGCTCGCGTCGACGACGCCCGGCGCGAGGACGCTGCCGTGGGGGACGAAGTCGTCTATCTCGACCCGTTTCACGGGGACGTCCGCGTCCACCCAGCGCCGGGCACCGGCGAGCGTGAGCGCGAGGAGGCCGTACTCCTGGGCGAGCGCGGCGAGTTGCTCGCCGTCGGCGTCGTGGGCTCGCAGTTGCGGGTAGCGGCCCTGTGCGGTGAGCTCGCCCGCCGGGAACAGTTCGTCCCCGGCGCCGTCGCCGAACTGGTAGTCCGCGACGGCGCGGAGCGTGTTGTACTGCCGGTCCCGTTTGAGGTACTTCGGATAGCCGTCCATCGCGTCGGCGAGGTTGGCGAGGGAGTCGCTCGTCGTCGGGTGGTCGACCGCGGTGTAGGTGAACGACAGGTCGAGCGACGCCTCGACGCGCTCGCAGACGTCGCGGTACCCCTCGCCCGGCACGTGGACGATCACTTCGGGGTAGTCGGTGCGTTCGAGGTAGCGTTCGAGCACCTGGCTCACGAACTCCACCTCGTTGGCCGTCCACCGGCCGGTGACGACGGAGTCGTAGTGCTGGGCCGGGTAGGTGAGTTCGAGTTCCTGCGGGACGACGCCGATGGGGGAGGTCATCGAGAGCAGGTGGCCGCGGAACTGTATCGCGTCGTGGAGCTGTTTGTGGCTCTGGGAGTCGCTGTACGGTTTCCGGGCGGAGCAGGGGACGATCACGAGCGGTTGCTCGTCGAAGCGGGGGCGGTAGCGGCCGGTGACCCGTTCGGCGAAGCGCTGTATCTCGACGCGACGGAGCGTGTCCTCGGTCGCGGCGGTTATCTCGGCCCGGCGCCGGACCGGCGTGCGCTGTTCGAGGTAGGCGTACCCCTGGTCGAGGCGGCGCATCGTCGCGGTGAGCCACTGGTCCTGGCGCGCCTGGCCCTCGACGTAGTCCCGCAGGCGGCCGTCGCGGACGCGCCGCCGGACCCGAGCGAGTTCCGCGGCGAGGGCGTTGACGTTGTGGTCGACGCAGTCCTCGCGGTCGAACTCCTCGACGGGGACCTGACACGCGGGACACGAGCAGGGGAGTTCGTCCAGGTCCTCGAGGAAGTACGCCTCGTCGGTCGTGAGGTAGCGGCCCTGCGTCCCGCGGACGACGGCGCGGTCGGTGTCGACGAGGTCGACGCCGGCGTAGACGAGCGTGGCGACGTTCCGCGGCGTCGCCACGCCGGGGAGGTACAGCGCGGTGTCGGCGGGCACGGCGTCCCGGACGGTCGTCACCGCGTCGACGAAGGCGCTCGCGTGGCCGACGTAGCCGGTCGCACCGGAGAGGACGTAGGCGTCGGCCCCGTGGTCGGTCGCCGTATCGGGCGAGACGACGGCGGCGCTCGGGTAGTCGACGTCCGGGTAGTCGACGGCGAAGGCGTCGGCCACCTCGTCGGGCGTCCCCGCGGGCAACCCGCGACTGGGGAGGACGGTCAGGACCGACTCGTCCCCCTCGGGGAGCGAGCGGTCCTCGGGCCAGAGGCTCCCAGCGTCCTCGACGTAGTCGTCGGCGAGGCGGGGCGTGGTCACCGGGTCGGTCAGGCGAAGTTCGCCCACGCGCGCGGCCCCGTCGCGCTCGTGGACCTCGAAGTAGTCGGTCATGGTGGCCCTGGGTCGCGGCGCGGCAACTATGTTGTCATCCGCCGCCATCGCGGGCCGGGCGCGACCCGATATCCATGGGGGTAGCGGAGGACGCGACGCCCCTAGCCCCGGCCATCCCGACCCCGTCCCCGCGACGTCGCTGGCGGCCTTTCCGTCGGGCGGCGGCGCGTGCGGCCGGCGACCGGTCGCTACTCACGTTCGAATTCGGCCGCTGTCGGCCGCGAGTGCCGGCGTTTCCTCGGCTTACCACGAGGTCGACGCTCGTACGACGCCGTTTCCCGTTCGGCCGGGCGAATACGGCCCGATTTTTGCTTCTCTCGTGTGTTCGAAAACTGCGGTGGGAAACGTGGTTCGCTCCCGGGGAACCGGCCGCTCACCTACCCGGCGCTTTCTTTTGACCGTCGAGACCCTCCGTGGAGACGGAACATGTCACGAGATACATCCGATAGCGGCGACGAGGAGCGGAACGTAGCGACGTCACGACGACGGTTCCTCGAGGCGGCGGGTGCCGCCGGACTGGTCGGAACCGTCGGCGGCGGGTTCGCCGTCGCACAGCAGGACGGGCCGACGACGTACCGGTTCGGCGGCGAGGTCGCCGGCTGGCAGGGTCGCGCGCCGTCCGCGATAGAGGGCCAGGTGAACCCGACGATGCAGCTAGAGGCCGGGACGGAGTACGAGGTCGTCTGGGAGAACATCGACGGCCTGCCCCACGACTTCGTCATCCAGGACGACCAGGGGGAGCGGATCACCGGGACGGAGATAATGAGCGAGGAGGGCGCGACGCGGTCGTTCACCTTCACGGCCAGCGAGGAGATGGCCCGGTACATCTGCACGGTCCACCCCACCTCGATGGTCGGTGACGTCGAGGTCGGCGGCGGCGGCGCGACGGCAACCGAGCAGGGGACGGCCCAGCAACAGGAGCGGTTCGTCCCCGAGGGCCCGACCGTCGGTGCCCGGGAAGTCGCCGACGGCCCGCTGGTCAACCCCGTCAACCTGCGGACGGTTCCCGGCATGGAGAACACGCACGCAATCGTCGACCAGCCGGGTCAGATCTACCTCCTGCAGGACGGCGAGTTGCGGAGCGAACCGGTCCTCGACCTGAGCGACCGGGTCATGATCCTCGCGCCGACCGACGGGAACTACGACCGTTCGGAAGGGTTCGACGAACGCGGCCTGCTCGGGATGGACTTCCACCCCGACTTCCAGGAGAACGGGCGGATCTTCGTCCGGTACAGTTCGGCGGAGCCCTCCGGCGACACCCTCGTCGGCCCCGGCGACCGCGAGTTCCCCGACGGCTGGGACCACGTCGCGGTGCTGTCCGAGTTCCAGGCGTCGATGGGCGGGACGGGAACCGCGACCGCGGACGGGACGGAGAGCGGTAACGCGACGCAGGGCGGCAACGCGACCCAGGCCGGCAACGACACCCAGATGGCGGCCGGCAACGGGACGCAGATGGGGGCCGGTACCGGGATGGGCGTCTCCATCGACCCGGACTCCGAGCGCGTCCTGCTCGAGGTGCCCGAACCGCAGTTCAACCACAACGGCGGCGAGGTCACCTTCGGTCCCGACGGCTACCTCTACACCAGCCTCGGCGACGGCGGCGGTGCCAACGACGACTACGTCGGCCACGCCGAGGACTGGTACGACGGGAACGAGGGCGGCAACGGGCAGAACGTCACCGAGAACCTGCTCGGGGCGATCCTCCGGATCGACGTGGATCAGGAGGGCGAGAACACGCCCTACGCCGTCCCGGACGACAACCCGCTCGTCGGCACCGAGGGCATGGACGAGATATACGCCTGGGGGCTGCGCAACCCGTGGCGGATGTCGTTCAACGACGGCCAGCTGATCACCGCCGACGTCGGCCAGTCGCTGTTCGAGGAGGTCGACGTCGTCGAGTCCGGCGGCAACTACGGGTGGAACGTCCGCGAGGGGTTCCACTGCTTCAACGCCGCGGACGCCACCTCGGTGCCGGAACAGTGTCCGACGAACGCGCCCGACCAGCCGCCGTTTAACGGCCAGCCGCTCCGCGACCCGGTGGCCGAGTACCCCCACACCTACCAGGGCGACGGCGTCGGCATCTCGATCACCGCCGGCTACACCTACCAGGGCGACCAGATTCAGGAACTGTCGGGCCAGTACGTCTTCGGCGACTGGAGCGTCAACTTCGTCGAGCCCCAGGGTCGCGTCTTCGTCGCACAGCCCAACCAGCAGGGCACCGGAACGGCGACCGACGACGGGATGGCCGCCAACGGGACCGGCAACGCGACGGGCGGCAACGACACCGGGACCGAGATCGGCAACGTCTCCGTCGGCCAGGAGGCCGCCGGCGCCGCCAACGAAACGAACGGCACTACCGGCAACGAGAGCGAGCGGACCGCGACCGAGGCGCCGACGCAGGGCGACATCGACGTCCGACTGCCGTCGGAACAGCCGTGGTCGTTCAGCGAGGTCATGTTCGAGAACGCCGAGGGACAGCAGCTGAACCGGTTCATCCAGGCGTTCGGTCGCGACTCCGACGGGAACGTCTACGTGCTCGCGAGCACCACCGGCCGCCTCTCCGCGGAGGACGGTCAGGTGTACCAGCTAGTGCCCGCCGGCGAGGGCGACGAACTGAGCCAGCCCCAGACCGCGACGCCGACGGAAGGCGCCGCCGGGGGCGGCAACGAGACGGGTAACGAGACGACGACCGAGATGACGGGCGAAGGCGGCAACGAGACCGGCGGGAACCAGTCGGGTAACTGACGACGAGGCCGGCGTCGAACCGCGTACCGCGACCCGCGAATCCGCTTTTCTTTCGGTGACTACGACTCCGCCAGGTCCTCGCAGTCGACGCTATCGGGCACCGCCGCCAGCGCCGTCGCCGGCCAGCCGTAGTGGCGGAGCGTGAACGCCGTCTCCGGGTTCAGGTCGACGAGTCGGGCGACCCCGGCGGCGGCCGCCTCGTACGCCTGCGGTTCGAGGCGGTCCGGTATCTCCCCGGTGAGCGGGTACGTCTCCACCAGTTCGCGCGGGAACGGGCCGAACGGCGGCCTGACCGACCAGCACTCGTCGAAGTCGTCGTCCCGGTCGCCCTCGGTGAGCAGGACGTCGCCGGTCGGGTCGAAGCGGTCGAGGCGCCGGTGGTGGCGAACGACCTCCGGTCGGCGGGCGCTCTCCGTCGAGAGGTGGAAGAAGGCGTCCTTGGAGACCGGGTCCGTCCGCTCTAGCTGGTCGGCGTGGTCGAGGGCCGTCCGGTAGCCGTCGAGGAGGTCCGGGTGGGCGCGGGCGCGGGCCTCGACGAGTTCGAGCAGGTCCCCGTCGCGGAGGGCCTGCTTGATCGTCCGCATCTCGCCGTAGGTGACGTGGAGGTTGTGGCGCGCGAGCAGTTCCTCCGTCTCCCGGTCGCTCATCTTCCGCAGGGCCTCGGGCGTGTACTCGGCGCAGACGGGGCAGTGACAGGGGAAGTACTCCATGCCGTCGAGGTGTTCGGTCCCGCGGACGGTGAGGTAGCGCCCGTCGCGGGCGTACAGCGCGTACGCCGCGGAGTCGAACAGGTCACAGCCGAGCGCGACGGCGAGCGCGAACATCATCGGGTGGCCCGCGCCGAACAGGTGGACCGGCGCGTCCTCGCCGAGGCCGCGCTTGGCCGCCGCGACGACGTCCGTCATGTCGGCGTAGCGGTACTGGTTCAACAGCGGGACGACCGCGCCGACCGGGAACACGTCGAGCGACGTCCCGCGGGCGTGTTCGGCCGCCGCCTCGCGGAGGTCGGGGTACGTCGACCCCTGGATCGGTGCCGACACGAGCATGTCACCCACGTCGACGGTCTCAGCGAGTTCGAGGCGCTCCTGCGTCGTCGCGAGTTCTTCCGCCGCGCGCTCGCGGTCGACGTCCGGCGGCGTCGGCACGTCCACGGGCGTCCCGATATCGCTCCCGACGTCCCGCTGGAACGCCAGGATTTCCTCGGTCGTGACGGATATCTCGCCGTACTCCGATAGCTGGAAGGAACCGGAGTCGGTCATGATCGCGCCGGAGAAGTCGAGCAGGTCGTGGAGGCCGCGGTCGAGCGCCGGTTCGCGCAGGTCCTCGCTCCCGTGGAGGACGTAGCCGTTGGTGATGAGGATCTCCGCGCCGAACTCCGATTCGAGCGTCGCCGGCGACACCGTCTGGACGTGCGGGTTGACGACCGGGAGGAGCGCCGGCGTCTCCACCGTGACGTCGCGCCGCGGGACGTGCAGTTCGCCCAGCCGACCCGCGGCGTCGTACCGGCGAACCTCGAAGTGACTCATTGGTCCGTGTCGGGCGAGCGGGCGCCTAAGGGTTGTGTTCTCTGAACCGGTATCGACGGAGTTCAGAACTCCGCCCAATCGACGACGGTGACGTCGTCGATGCGGTCGAAGTCGTCGACGTTCGCAGTGAGAACGGACAGCTGCTCCGTTCGGGCGGTCGCCGCGATATAGACGTCGTGAAGGTCATTCAATGGTTCGCCCCGTTCCTGAAGCGACGCGATGACGTCTGCCGCCGCGGTCGCGACCGCTCGATCCGCGTCGATAATCTCGAACCGGGCGAGGAGTCGGTCGAGGCCGTCCAGAGCTTCCTGTCGTCGTTCGTCGGCCTCGCTGTATTTCTTGTTCACTCCCAACCGGAGTTCGGTGACGGAGACTGTACTGATAGCGTGTCGCCCTTCGTCGTCGAGGCGGTCGACTCGGTCGTCGACGCCGCCTCTGTCGATGTCGACGAGTACCGACGTGTCACAGAGTTTCATCGTCACTCCGCGTCAGCGTCCCCCGACTCAGCTGCTCGATATCGTCCTTCACTTCTTCCTGCGTCTCCGGGTCGAGGACGCCAGCGCCCGTCACGTCCGCGAGCTTTCCGCCGTCTTCGAGCCGGTCCCTGATGACGTCGCTAAAGCTCCGATCACCCTTCTCCCGTTTCAGCGCCCGATACACGTCGTCGGAGATAGCGATGTTCTTGCTCATGTCTTTCGTATGGGTACACGTACGCAAAAGTGTTCTGTCAGATCGAATCGCAGTGCAAACGGCTCGATTCGGTCGACCAGACAGTCGAAGCTCGAAACGGTGTTCCCGTCGGCAGGCTGCTGGAGTGAGTATCAGCGACTCACAGCGGTGACGCCTTCCGCGGACGGAGTCACCCGTACAGGATGTCGTCGATGTCCTCTTCGTCGGTTTCGACGCCAGAGCTAAACGTACCGGACTGCGCGGCTTCCTTCTCTTCCTCGGAGAGCGGAACAGTTGAGGTTCGGAACAAATCGACGAGGCTCGGTTCCGAGGCGTCCTCGACGAGCCGTTCGAGTAGCTCCCGTTTCGTGACTTCCCGCCCCGTTCGCTCTCGGACCGCCGCCTGAATTTCCTCCAGGCGAGAGTTCGTGTCCGCGTCTATTTCGACTGAACTCGCCATATTACTTCGCAGGACGCGCTACCGAATTAATCTAACTCTGGAGAGTTTGTCGACTGCTGGTCAGTCCGCCGTCACCCTGCGCGATACAGAATAACTCAGTACAGTCAGCACGAGCAGTTGCCCGAGATCCACGACGGATCGGAAGTTAACACGTATATCCGACGACCGTGTCTTCCTCCTTCATATGCAATTCTGTGGCGAGTGTGGTTCGATGATGCACACGGAGGACGACACGTGGGTGTGTCGCTCCTGTGAGAACGAGGAGTCGCGGGACTCGCAAGCGGAAGCGGCGATGACGACCCAGGATGGACAGCGGGACGACGGGGCACCCGACGTGGCCGACGCGACCCAGGGCGCCACCGAGACGATGCAGGAGCCCTGTCCGGTGGACGACTGCGACGGCGACCGGGCCTCCTACGAGATGATGCCGAAGCCGGGCGGTTCCTACGAGGTTCGACTGTTCACCTGCGTCGAGTGCGGCCACAAGTGGCGCGACTCCTGACGGCCCATCTCGCGAACCGCGCCGCTCGAATACGCAGGGTGCGCCACAGTGGACTCTCGACTCTCGCGGTTACTCTGTCTCCAGAGACGGAGCCTGGACGGGGCAGTGTTCGGACTCCCCGGTAACCCAAAAGTTCGCTTCACACTATCGAGGGGCACAACGAGAACGACGTCGAGGGGGTCGACGGTCGTCTCGTTCGCGACCCGCTCCGTCGCGGTCCGGTCGGGACCCGGCGTGATGGGGCCGACTGCGATACCCGCGCTACACCCCGAAAGCGACGCGGACAGGACGACAAGCAGGAGAACGGTCCGTTCTCTCATACCGACTGAATCCCGAGAGGGGGTATGGTACCACCTCCGAGCGACCCGTCGCGCTTCCCGGGAGCGATCAGTCGAACGGAAAATATATACGCGCCCCGTGTTACTCACAATCCGAGTAACTAATGACGATCCTCGTAACCGGCGGCGACGGCTACGTCGGGTGGCCGACCGCCCTGCGCATCGCGGACCGGACGGACGACCGAGTGCTGATCGTGGACAACTTCGCGCGGCGCGAGTGGGTCGAGGAGACGGGCGCGGTCAGCGCGACGCCGGTCGCCAGCATCGACGAGCGACTCGAAGCGGCGCGGGAGGTCCACGGCCTCACCAACCTCTCGTTCGTCGAGGGCGACCTCGTCGAGAAGAGCTTCGTCGACGAACTGCTCGCGGTCCACGAACCCGACGTCGTCGTCCACGCCGCGGCCCAGCCCTCCGCCCCGTACTCCCAGATCAACGGCGAGCGGGCGAACTACACCCAGCACAACAACATGCAGGCGACGCGGAACCTGCTGTGGGGGCTGGAGGAACACGACCTGACGGACACCCACTTCGTCGAGACGACGACGACGGGCGTCTACGGCGCGCCGGAGTTCCCCATCCCCGAGGGCGGCGCGACGATGGAGAACCAGGGCGAGCGCGACGACGTCCCCTTCCCGGCGATGGCCGGTAGCTGGTACCACCTCACGAAGTCCCACGACGCGGCGAACATGCGGCTTGCGCACAAGCAGTTCGACGTCCCCATCTCGGACGTCCGGACGGCCATCGTCTACGGCACCGAGACCGCGGAGACGCGCGACGACGACCGCCTCAAGACCCGGTTCGACTTCGACTACTACTTCGGCACCGTCGGCCACCGCTTCGCCGCCCAGGCCGTCGCCGGCTACCCGGTGACGGTGTACGGCAAGGGCGAGCAGCGCAAACCGTTCGTCTCGCTGGAGGACGCCGTCGAGGGGCTCGCCCAGCTCGCGCTGACCGACCCCGACGACCGGCCGGAGGAACTGACCGTCTACAACCAGGTGACCCGCGCCATCAGCATCGTCGAGATGGCCGAGACCATCGCCGGGGTGGGCGCGGAGTTCGACCTGGACGTCGACGTCGAACACTTCGAGAACCCGCGCGACGAGGACGAGACCCACGAGATGGAGATCGAGGACGACCGGTACGCCGACCTGATCGGCGAGCAGGCCCAGTCCTTCGAGGAGGGGGCCCGCGACATCTTCGAGACGCTCACCCGCTACGCCGACGTCATCGAGGCCCACGAGGACCGGTTCCTGCCGGGCGTCCTCGAGGAGTCGGAGGACTGAGCCACGATGGACGTGCTGGTCACGGGTGCGTGCGGCTACATCGGGTCCGCGCTGGTCCCGATACTCCGGGCGGACGACCGCGTCGACCGCCTGGTCCTCCTCGACAGCCTCGACGACGGGTCGCCGCGGGCGCTGCTCGGGACGCTGGGCGACGGCCTGGAGTTCCGCCGCGGCGACGTCCGCGAGTACGGCGACGTCGAGAGCGCGACCCGGGGCGTCGACGCGGTGATCCATCTGGCCGCCATCACCGGCGCCGCCAGCACGCACGACCGTCGCGATGAGACGTTCGCCGTCAACTACGACGGTACCGAGAACGTGCTGACCGCCGCGGGGAAGTTCGGCGTCGACGACGTCGTCCTCGCCTCCTCGTGTAACGTCTACGGCCGCGCGACCAGCACGGACCTCGACGAGACGACCGACCCCGACCCGATCAACCCCTACGCCGAGTCGAAACTCGCGTCGGAGGAACTGCTCGCGGCGTACTGCGAGGAGTTCGGGATGGACGGCACCGCCCTGCGGATGGCGACCAACTACGGCTACTCGCCCGGCGTCCGGTTCAACCTGGTCGTGAACTACTTCGTCTTCCGCGCGCTGACCGACCGGGCGCTCACCGTCTACGGCGACGGGTCGAACTGGCGACCGTTCGTCCACGTCCGTGACGCGGCGCGGGCCTACGCCCACGCAGCCCTCGAATCCGACTCGTGGGACGAACTGGTCTACAACGTCGGCACCGGCGAGGGCAACTACCGCATCTCGGAGATAGCCGAACTGGTCCGCGACGAGGTGGGTCCGGTCGACGTCACCTACCTCGAAGACGAACACCCCGGCCCGTCCTACCACGTCAGTTTCGACCGCCTGGCCGGGACGGGCTTCGAACCCGAGTGGACGCTCCGCGAGGGCGTCCGTGACCTGCAGCGGCGGTTCACCGCCGACCCGGAAGCACAATGACTGACACACCGCACATCGCCATCACCGGCGCGGCCGGCTACATCGGCAGTCGCATCGTTCGCGAGATACAGGAGACTCACCCGGAGTGGGCGGTGACGGCCATCGACAACTTCTACCTGGGCAAGGTCCGCTCCATCGGCGGCCTGGACGTCGAGCACGTCGATATCCGCCACCGCGACGAACTCGAACGTGCGCTGGACGGCGCCGACATCGTCCTCCACCTCGCCGCCATCAGCGGCGTCGACGACTGCCAGGAGAACCGGGACCTGGCCTACGACGTCAACGTGCAGGGGACGAACAACGTCGCGTGGTTCTGCCGCAAGACGGGCGCGGGCCTCGTGTTCCCGTTCAGCATGGCCGTCCTCGGCGACCCCGAGTCGTTCCCTATCACCGTCGACCAGCCCCGCGACCCGCTGAACTGGTACGGCCGGACGAAACTCCTCGGCGAGCGGGCCGTCGACACCTTCGCCGAGGGCGCGTTCCCGGCCCACCAGTACATGATATCGAACCTCTACGGCTCCCACGAGGTCGACGGGCGGACGGTCTCGAAGGGGACGGTGATCAACTTCTTCGTCTCCCGCGCGACGGCCGGCGAACCGCTGACCGTGTACGAACCGGGGACGCAGGCCCGCAACTACGTCAACGTGAAGGACGTCGCCACCGCCTACGTCCGTAGCTGTGAGCGCCTGCTCGACCAGCTGGCGGCCGGCGAGACTGGCGTCGAGAAGTACGAGGTGGCGAGCGAGGAGGACCCCAGCGTCCACGCGGTGGCCGAACTGGTCGCCGACGTCACCGCCGAGGAGACGGGCGACCGCCCCGAGGTGACGCTCGTCGAGAACCCGCGGGCCGACGACGAGACGCTCGTGGACTCCTTCGCGGTTGACACGAGCGCGGCCCGCGAGAAACTGGGGTGGACGCCCGAGCGGAACGTCGAGTCGGTCGTCCGGGAAGCGTTCTCGGAGTGAGCGCCCCGGCGGTCCGCCCGACGTCGACCCGTCGACCGGGACCGAGTTACGGCGCCGTCCCGTAGTCACGCCGACATGGTCGCGCTCACGGAGACGGCGCTCCGATTCCTGCGACTGTACGGACCGATAGCGCTCCTGGCGTTCGCCTTCCTGGAGACGTCCATGCTCTTCCCGTTCCTCCCGAGCGAGGTGGTGGTCCCCGCCGCGGCCGCGGTGATAATCACCGACCCCGCGTCGTTCGCCCTGTTCGTCGCCGCGGCGACTGCCGGCGGGACGGCCGGCGCCTACCTCCCCTTCTACGTGTTCCGCGACCCGCGGGTGGGGCGCAACGACTGGATCCGGGAGCGCATCCACGTCTCCGACGACCGCCTCGAACGGGGCCGGGAGTGGTTCGACCGGTGGGGTCGCTCGTCGGTCCTCTGGGGCCGGTTCCTCCCGGCGCTGCGGTCCGTCGTCTCCGTCCCGGCGGGTCTCGCGCGGATGGGTCCGGCCCGGTTCGGCGCCTACACCGCCGTCGGGAGCGTCGGCTTCTACGCGGCCACCGGGGGCGTCGTCTACTACGGCCGCCAGCGGTCGCTGTTCGAGGCGGCGTACGCCGTCGCCGTCGACAGGCCGGTGCTCGTCGGCGTCGCGGCGCTCGCGCTCGTCGGCGTCGGACTGCTCGCTAGGCGGTGGGCCGGTCCGTGAGCGCGGGCCGTCGGGGACGGACGTGGCCGAAGACTGATGGCGAACGGCCCCGGAACCCGCACGTATGTCCGCTCTCCCTCGTACCGTCCGCGACCCGCGCGTCCTGGCAGGGGCCGGTGGTCTCGTCTACGCGACCACCGTCTTCGCGTGGCTGTTCTCCGAGGGCCTCGGCTTCGCGTCCGACGACCCCGTGACGACGGCGGTTGGCCTCGGGTACGGCCTGGGCGGACTCGCCCTCCTCGGGGGAGTGCCGCTGTACCTGCTCGCGCGGTTCTCGCTCGTCAGCCCCGTGGCCGCGACTGGCCTGATCCTCGGGGACACCGTCTACCAGCACCTCTATGGCACGCATCTCCACCCGCTGAGTTCGTACCTGATCGTCTGGCCGCTGCTGTTCGGACTGGCCGTCACACCGGGGGCCGCCGAGGCGCTGATCCGCTACGGGCTGGACCGGGGGTTCGGTCGGTTCGGCCTTCGACCGCTTGTCTGACCGGGGCGGAGTCGCCGGGCGACGGGGGGTGGCGACGCGAGAGCCAGTATCACTAAATCCCGGCCCGCGAATCGGCCACTGTGATCCACGAGGAGTTCCCCGACGTCGCGCTCCACAACGTCGTCGAGACGGCCGCGGCACCCTGGAACGCGGACGGGCACCGCCTCCGCCGCGCGCCGGCCGCCGTGGGCGACCGACTCAACGTCGACGCCCGGGAGCGGATGGCGCATCCGACCGGCTGTGAACTCCGGTTCGTCCCCGGGTCGGACGACGCCACGATTCGCGTGACGCTCTCGGCGCGAAACAGGACGACAGTGTGGCCGTTCTGGGGCGGTTTCCAGGGCCAGGAGCCCGTGGAGTTCGGCCCCGTCCCGAAGACGGTCGCGCTGTCCGTCCCCGACCGGATACGCCGACTCGACGACGGTGTCGAAACCGGCGCGTTCGACCCGCGCATCTGTCGCCTGCGGTTCGATGCCTGGGAACCCGTCGCCGTCCACGACGTGGCAGGGGACTGCCGCCCCCCGACCGACGGCGAACTGCCCGACCGCCGCTTGCTGTTCCACGGCACCTCGATCACCGAGGGCGCGGCCGCGTCGGCCCCCCACCTGAACTACGTCTCGCGGGTCGCCCGCCACCTCGGCGTCGACGCCCTCAATCTGGGCGCGTCGGGGTCGGCCTTCTGCGAACCGGCGATGGCCGACTACCTCGCCGACCGCGACGACTGGGACGTCGCGACGCTCGCGCTGTCGGTCAACATGGCCAACAGGGGGTTCACCGAGGCGCAATTCCGCGAGCACGTCGGCCCGTTCGTCCGGACCGTCGCAGAGCGGAACCCCGGGAAACCCGTCCTCTGCGTGACGCTGTTTCCCTACCACGAGGACGTCGTCCGCGACGGCGACCGCGAGCGCGCCGCCGCCTTCCGCGCGGCGCTGCGGTCGGCCGTCGACTCCTGTGAGAGCGGGAACGTCCACCTGGTCGAGGGGCCAGATCTACTGGACGCGACGGGACTGACGACGGACCTGCTTCACCCCGGCGACGCGGGGATGGATGCTATCGGTGCGGGCCTCGCGGACGCGCTCGAAGCTTACGTCGAGTGAGGGTCAAGCGAGGGGGCCGCCGCGCCTCGGCGGTTCGACGGGTCGTTACCGACCTATCGTTCCCTGCCGGGTGACCGGCGCGTCGGGGTCGATCAGGAACGCGACGACCAGCGCGTCCTCCCGGGCAGTGAGGGTCAGTCCCCCGTCGCCGACGAACAGCCCGCTCTCGGCCTCGTCGAATCGCGTGCCGCCGGCCTCGACGCTCCCCCCGAACACGTAGAAGTACGCGTCCCGCCCGGCCATCTCGGGGAGTTCGAGACTCGTGCCCTCGTCGAGGCGCGCGTCGAAGCAATCGACCTCGTTGCGCACGGAGAGGGGCGCGTCGGAGTCCTCCGGCCCGAAGAGGTGCCGCCACTCGCCGGCGACGAGGTCATCGATGGGTTCGTGCTGGATGGTCGGTTCAAGGTCGAGGCTGTGCGGGCGAACGAATATCTGTAGCATCCGGAGCGGTGGGTCGTCCGCCAGCGTGCGTTCCTCGTGCCAGAACTCGCTGCCCGCTCCCATCACCATCAGGTGGTCCGAATCCGTGACGAGTTTGTTCCCGTCCCCGTCGTCGTGGCGCATGACGCCCTCGGGCACCCACGAGATTATCTCCTCGTTCCGGTGTGGGTGCATCGAGATGAGCGTATCCGGGTCCATGAACGACTCGACGACGGTCGCGAGCGGACCGTAGCCGTGATCCTCGTGGTCCGGGTGGTTGCGGCCGGGGAAGTTGAAGTGCACCCTGAACTTCCCCTGGTCCCGCGAGACGTCGGTGCGCGGAGCCCTGTAGAGCGTCTGCGTGGAGTCGGCTTTCATACTGTTCACCAGTAGGCGCTCGACACCTTTGACCATCCCGGCGTCGCTGGCGCAAGCAGGTTGTATCGGCGCCACCCAGACGAAACGAAGTTGTCACGTCGACCGCACTCCCCCGGACGCGTCCGTCGGGACCGGTGAGAACCGTCGATCAGGTCGGCCGGTCCTCGACTGGAGAGTCACCCTCGGACTTATTTCGCGCGACGGAGACACCGGAACACATGGTCCCCGACAGAAGCGGTGCCGGCGCTGTGGATAGCGGTCCGGAGACGGACGGCGGAGCGGTCGCCGAGATGGACGAAGCCGTCCTCTACACTGTCGTCAGAAAGGCCGTCGAGGACGCCATCCTCGGCGTCATCGGCACCGTCCTCCTGGTGGGTATCGCGTTCGTGATCGCCTACGTCGGGCTTCTCGGCGTGCTGGCCTCGGCCGGATCCGCCGGTGGCGGACTGACGGGCGTCGCAGTCGGCGTCGCCCTGATCGCCGTCGGTCTGTACCTCGCCGCGGCGACGCTCGAACTGATCCCGCCGATACGGGAGTGGGGAAAGTAGACGGCGCCACCGGGATGGCGAGCGGGAATCGAAAGGAGGGACGCGGGTTCAGTCCCAGACCTTGTCCACGCTCTTCCCCTCGTGGACGACGCCGTTCAGGGCCTCGACGACCGGTTCCGGGTCCGGTGTCTGCCAGACGGAGCGGCCGATGATCGGCCCGCGCGCGCCGCAGTCGACGGCGCTCGCGACGTCACCGAGCATCGCCCGCGTGGAACCGGAGGCCGGGCCGCCGAGGATGGTCACCGGAACCGGGGAGGCCTCGACCAGGTCGGCGAAGGAGTCCGGGTCGCCGGTGTAGGGCGCCTTCAGGATATCGGCGCCTATCTCCCAGGCCATCCGGCAGGCGTCGGCGGCGTAGTCGGGGTCGGTCGCCAGCGCGTCGGGGACGCGCTTGCCCCACTGGACCGGTTCTACGATGAGCGGGACGCCCGTCCCGCGGAGTTTCTCGGCCAGGTCGGCGACGGCCTCGATGTTCCGCTGGAAGAGGTCCCTGTCCTCGCGGCCGAACACGAGGACGACCTTGACGCCCACCGGGTCGAGTTCGAGCAGTTCGTCGACGTCGAAGGGCTGGGTCCAGATGTCCATCCCCTCGTCGTGGCCCGGTCGCGTCGAGAAGGTGACGACGTCGCCGGTGACGAGCAGGTCGGCGTCCGACTCGTCGAACCGCTCGGCGTACCGGCGGGCGAAGTGGGGCCCGACGAGGACCCCGTCGGGATCGCCCGCGAGGACGGCGTCCAGCGTCGCGCCGGCGTCCTCGAAGCCCTCCAGCGCGCCCATGCCGAGGCCGTGGTCCAGCGCTATCACGACCGCGTTGCCCGACTCCGTCTCGAAGAGGTCGTAGCTCATACTCCGGGGTGGACGCGAAGCGGGAGGAGTGTACCGGTTTCCGGCGAGGGAGAGCATTGGTCGCGTACCTCTACACGCTGTTCGAGGAAAGTCTTAGCACAGAGAAGCTCGAAACGTGGGTACGGGAACTCGGCGTCGAAGATCAGTACGAGAGACTCCAGGGAGCGTGATGCCCTCGACGAAAAGCACGAGCGCAATCGCGAGCAACGGCTCTCCGAGATCAAACGCTGGGTGGAGTACGTCGAGTCCACGCCACCGGAGACGTGGGGGGAACAGCTCAATCGCCTCGTCGACGCACAGCTAGACGCCACACGAGGTGCCGGCGTGTCGGCCGATCAGTATCGACGCGTCGCGGAAGCCGGTCGCGAGTGGGGCGAAGACGAACGGGAGTAACCGATTCACTTATGCGATCGGTGGGGGCATCGTGACGACATGGCACGGACACGCGTCACCGTCCACGCGGAGGCAGGCATCGGCCACATCGACCCCGAAGTCCACGGACACTTCTCAGAGCACCTCGGCCGGTGTATCTACGACGGCGTCTGGCACAGCGAGTCGGTCGAGGCGGACGGCTATCGCGAGGACGTCGTCTCGCTGCTCGACGACCTCGACGTCCCCGTCCTCCGCTGGCCGGGCGGCTGTTTCGCGGACGACTACCACTGGGAGGACGGCGTCGGCCCCCGCGAAGAGCGGCCGCGCCGCCGCAACCTCTTCTGGGCGCAGGACCGCGAGGAACTGCCCGAGGAGTCCAACGAGTTCGGGACGGACGAGTTCCTGCAACTGTGTGAACGCATCGGTGCGGAACCGTACCTCGCGG
Organism: uncultured Halobacteriales archaeon; assembly: GCA_964565905.1. Taxonomy (GTDB): domain Archaea; phylum Halobacteriota; class Halobacteria; order Halobacteriales; family Haloarculaceae; genus Halomicrobium. The sequence continues at coordinate 26,414 of CAZMGU010000002.1, read as the reverse complement.
CGAACGTCGGGTCGGGCGACCCGCAGGAGGCCGCGGACTGGGTGGAGTACACCTGCTACGGCGGCGACACGGAACTGGCCGACCGGCGTCGCGAGAACGGGCGCGATGAGCCTTACGAGGTCCGCTACTGGGGGCTCGGCAACGAGAACTGGGGCTGCGGCGGGCGGATGTCGCCCGAGCAGTACGCCCGGGAGTACCGCCGGTTCGCCACCTACGTCGGGACGACGGACAACCTGCTGGTCGACCACGACCTGGAGCTCATCGCCTGCGGCTTCTCGGACCACGAGTGGAACCGGCGGTTCATGGAGGAGGTCGGGAAAGCCAGTACGGGGCCGGAGTTCCCACTCGACCACCTCACGCTGCACCACTACTACGGACGGACGACGTCCGTCGCCGAGGCCGACGAGGAAGCGTACGACGAGTTCCTCGTCGACGCCCTCGCGCTGGACGAGCACGTCGACCGTATCGCGGCGGCCATCGACGCCGCCGCGTCGACCCGCGACATCGGCGTCATCGTCGACGAGTGGGGCGCCTGGCACCCCGAGGCCGTCGCCGAGAACGGGCTGGAACAGCCCGGCACCGTCATCGACGCCCTCTCGGCGGCCGCCGTCCTCGACGTCTTCAACCGCCACAGCGACGTGATGACGATGTCGAACATCGCCCAGACCGTCAACGTGCTCCAGTGCCTCATCGAGACCGAGGGTGACGAGGCCTGGGCGCGACCCACGTACCGCGTCTTCGACCTCTACGCGCCCCACCAGGGCAACGAGGCCGTGCGGACGTCGGTCGACGCGCCCGCCCGCGAGGTGGGCGACGACGACGAACTCCCGCTGGTCGGCGCGTCGGCGTCCGTCGACGACGACGGGGCGTTCGTCACCGTGACCAACCTGGACTGTCGCGAGAGCCAGACCGTCGAAGTCGCCCTCGAGGGAGACGTGACGGCCTCGACGGTGGACGCACAGGTGCTGTTCGAGGGGCAAGAGCCCGGCCTGGAAGTGAGCGCCGACAACGCCGACGAGTTCGCCGCCGCGGCCCTCGACGTCGCCGTCGACGGCGGGACGCTGACCGTGGAACTGGAACCGGCGACCGTCGCCGGTATCACCGTCCGATAAGACCGAGGGCGGCAGCGGTCCGGCGGGTTACGCCCTTTCTTCGACCGAAACGGTCACATCGTCGCCGCCGAGTCCGTCGGCCTCGGCCGCTATCTCGACCGTCCCGTCCTCGCGTGCCGCCCGAACGACGGCGACGCAGGTGCCGTGATACGCCGAACGCGTCTCGCCGACCCAGGACTCGTCGCTGTCGAGATCTCCGTTGTCCACGCCGGCGATTTCGCCCGCACCGGAGACCGAGAAGCGGACCTCGTGGTCCGCGCGCGGGACGCGCACGCCGTCCTCGTCGGTGACCGTCGCCTCGACGTAGACGAGGTCGCGCCCGTCCGCGGCGAGGGTCTCCCGGTCCGCGTCCAGTTCGACCCGGGCCGGTTCGCCCGCCGTCTCCAGTTCGTGTTCGGCGACGACCTCGCCGTCTTCCTTCGCGACCGCCCGGAGCGTCCCGGCCTCGTAGGGGACGTACCACTCGATCGGTCGGGGGCCGAAGTCGTCGGCTCGCTGTTCGCCCAGGTACTCGCCGTTCTGGTGGAGTTCGACGCTCTCGGCGTTGGTGAACGTGTAGACGTTGACGAACCCCTGGGAGTCCTCGCGGTCGGGGAAGTTCCAGTGGGCCGACAGCGGCGGACCGCTCCACGCGGGTCGGCAGGCAGGTCGCTCGCGCTCGTGGTCGACCGCCGCGGCGAACACGGTCGGTTCGTCCGACCACGCGGCCTGGTGGAACCGTCCGGCGGGCTTGATCGCGCCGGTGGTGTCGATGGGGCCGGTGGGCCACCCCTTGCTGGGCCAGTCCCGCGCCTCGCCCAGGTAGTCGATCCCGGGCCAGAGGAACTGGCCGCAGACGTCGTCGCGTTCGACCACGTCGTACCAGGGGTTGCGCGGGACGAACGCGAGGGGGTCGTCGCCGGACCCGCGGAAGAAGCGGCGGTTCTCCGAGCCCAGGAGGGGCAGGTCGATGCCCGCCTCGCGGTAGTCGTCGTACCAGTGCTCCTGGTAGTTGCCACAGAGCACGTCGACGTGTTCGGCGACGCGCTCGATGTTCTCGACGACGCCCTCGGTCCCTTCGCCCCAGGGCGGGTTGCCGTAGGTGACCGGTCTGGTGGGGTCCATCTCGCTGGCGGCCTCGGTGAGGGTCGCCAGGTCCTCGATCATCTCGTCGTCGCCCTGGTCGAAGTTCTCGTTGCCGACGCTCCACAGCACAACGGAGGGGTGGTTGCGGTCGCGGTCGATCATCGCCGCCAGGTCGCGGTCCCACCACTCGTCGAAGAACTCCTCGGCACCGACGTGGCGCCACTTGTCGTACACCTCGTCGACGACGAGGAAACCCATCCGGTCGCACAGTTCCAGCAACTCCGGCTGGGGGGTGGTGTGACCGGTCCTGATCGCGTTACAGCCGAGTTCCTGGAGCGTCTCGAGGCGGCGCTCCAGCGCGCGTTCGGTGACGGCCGCGCCGAGACAGCCCGCGTCGTGGTGGAGGTTCACGCCCTTCAGGTTCAGGGACTCGCCGTTGAGGAAGAACCCCTCGTCGGCGGTCCACTCGAAGGTGCGGATGCCGAACGGCGTGACGTAGTCGTCCGCGGGTTCACCCTCACGGTAGACGACGCTGCGGGCGGCGTACCGCGTCGGGTCGTCCAGCGTCCAGCGCTCGGGGTCCGCCACCGACAGGCGCTGCTCGAACTCGTGGCGCTCGCCGGGGCCGACGGTCGCCTCGCTCCCCGCCGTCGCGACCACCTCGCCGTCGGCGTCGAGGATCTCGGTCTCCAGTGCAACAGCGGCGGCTCCCTCGTCGCCGTTTGCCACCTCGGTGAGCACCTGTACCTCGGCGCGCTGGCGATTGACGGCGTTCGTGCGCACGTCGGTGCCGAACGGCGTCACGGCGACCGGGTCGGTCTCGGTGAGATGTACGTCGCGGTAGATGCCCGACCCGGTGTACCACCTGCTGTGCGGGTACTCGTCGTTGTCGACGCGGACGGCGAGCGTCTCGCCGCCCTCGACGCCAAACTCGGTCAGGTCGTACGTCACGGTCGAGTAGCCGTAGGGCCGGTGACCGACGTGCTCGCCGTCTACGTACACGTCGAAGTTGCGGTAGACGCCGTCGAACCGGATCCGCGCGTCGCCCTCGACGTCGTCGGGGAGTTCGCGACGGTACCAGCCGACGCCGCCGGGCGCGAAGCCCTGCGCCGCCCCGCCGGGGTTGTCGGGGTCGAAGGGGCCCTCGATGCTCCAGTCGTGGGGGACGTCGACGCGCTCCCAGTCGCCGTCGTCGAGCGCGGGGTCCGCGCCGCCGTCGACGTCGCCGCGGTGGAACAGCCAGTCGGTCTCCAGTCGGCGCGTCCGTCGATGCTCCTCGGGGGGTCCGACGTCGGTCGTCATACGGGGTCGTCGTTCGAGGCGAGTAACTAGCTTGCGGCCCGGACGCGTCCCACGGCACGAACCGGGTGAACGGTCCGGGGGCGTTGTCGCCGTCCGTGTTCGAGCCGTTCACCGCGGCGTCGAACTGGCCGCGCCTCGGACCGGTCGCAGCACGCGACCGCCACCCTCGTTTTCACACGAAATAACTCCAGCGCGCACGTCCGGGCCATCGAACCGGACGATGCTTCCCGGTTTCGGCGTTCGATTACCCCAGTTATCATTCGTTGTACCGTGTAAACGTCCCCCATACTTATCACCCAGTCGGGAGAGTCCCGGTGTATGCCGCACGATGACAACGGACGTAGTAAACAGCTCTCGCGACGACAGTACGCACAGATCATGGCCGGCCTGGGAACGGCCAGCCTCGCCGGGTGTCCGGGGAGCAGCAACGGGGATAGTGGCGGCGATAACTCGTCCGACGGGACGGGCGACGGGTCGGGCGGGTCCTCCGGTCCCGTGACTGATACGATACGCGTCGGGGTGGACAACACGCCGGCCGAGTTCAACGCGAGCCCCTGGACGCCACAGGACAACACAACGGGCGACCGGTTCCTGATGGAGCTGAACGGGCTGAGCCAGGTCGACGCGAAGGACGTCTCGCTGAGCGGGACGACGGTGGCGACGCCGCACAAACCGGACCACGAGGAAGTGGAGGTGATGACCTGGATCGAGGACTACTCGGTCGAACCGCCGTACGACTGGTACCAGAACTACGACGACCGGGCGACGTTCTGGAACGGCGACCCCTACGACGCGGAGGCGCTCGTGACGCACAACCACATCACGTTCCTCCGAACCGGCAACAAGTTCGCCGAGGGGATGACGTTCAACGAGGAAGCGACGGACCAGTGGACTCGCCATGGCTGGTTCGACAAGGGCGAAGTGTCCGGCCAGACGGAGAACCCGGTGTCGAAGCCGGTCCTCGAGGACGCGGCGTCCATGCTCCTGTTCAACCCCCCGATGCACCCCGACTACACCGAACCGTACCTCGAAGAGTTCGAGGCGGCGACGACCAAGGAGAAGACGGAATCCATCGACGGCGACCTGACGAGCGACACCATCCCGCTCGAGCGTCTCGTCGAGAACGGGTGGGGGTCGGGCATGTACGAGATCCGGTCGATGGACGACGTCAGCTCCGAGAGCGTCGTGTTACGCCTCCGGGACGACGACGCCGACGCGACGCACCCGAACGCCGCACACACGAACGTCCAGGAGGTAGAGATGCAGTGGGCTTCGGAGGACCGTCGCCAGTCCCTCCAGAACAGCGGCCAGATCGACATCAGCGACGGCGCGATAACTCCGCAGTCGTCGCCGGGTCGGGAGAGCTTGCCGGACCACATGCAGGAGATAACCCGATTTTACAGCCCGACCACCGGCAGCCAGTTCCTGATGAACTGGCAGAACCCCCACCTCCAGAACCTCTGGGTTCGCCGCGCCATCGTCGAGGCGATCGACTGGAAAGCCGTCAGCGCGAACGGCTGGGGCGAGGAGTCGGCGCGGGTGCTGGAGCACGACACCTTCCTGATGGACACCGGGGCCGAGAGCGTGTTCCCCGAGGAGTTCCTCGACAAGCTACACACGTACTCCCGCGAGCAGGACCTCGAGACGGCCACCGAGTACATGCAGCGGGCCGGGTACACGAAGCAGGGCGGGCAGTGGACCGACCCCAACGGTAACGACGCGACTATCGGCGTCATGGGCTCGTCGTCGAACGAGAGCTACGTGACCGCCGGCCAGACGATCAAGGCGAACCTGTCCGACTGGGGCTTCGCCGTGAACTTCCGGAGCCCGAACTTCTCGACCTGGTCGAGCAACCTCAACCCGGAGGGCAACGGTCTCAACTTCGACACGAGCCTCTTCTGGTCGGACACGGCGACCGTCTTCGGCAAGTACCACGACCGCGGCGCGTGGTGGGGTGAGGCCCTGTTCGGCGGGAGCCCCACGGCGGACAGCGTCTTCGAACTCACCGAGGACGACGAACGCGACACGCAGAACAAGCCCGTCCACGTCCAGTTGCCGAACGAGGTCGGCTCCATCGAGGCGCCCGACGAGGCGGGCATCGACCCCGACCTGCAGGACGGCCGCGAGGTCGACATGTTCGAGGTCGTCAACAAGATCCGTCAGCCAGGCTACTCCGACGAGGAACGGCTCGAACTGTACAAGACCTGCGCCCAGTACTACAACTTCTACCTCCCGGACTTCGTGTTCAACCAGTCGCTCGAGGGCACCTGGGGGAACGTCCGGGACTTCGACTGGCCGGAACAGGACGCACAGACGCTCGACTACGGGCGCAACCTCAGCGTCACCACCGGCGTCATCATGAGCGGCCTCGCACAGGCCAGCACGGACACCGAGTTCCAGTCGCCTGAGTGAACACGTCCGGGGGCGACGGTTCCGACAGAGCCATGTGATCGATACCCGATCGGTACGGCATTCACATGGAACCGGAGGAGTACCCGTCCGTCTCGCTGCACAACGTCACCGAAACGGTGCCCGCCGAGTGGGCCGACGGCGGCGACAGACTGTGTCGCGTGCCCGCCTCGGTCGGCGCGGGGCTGAACGACATGGCCCGCGACCGGGTTCGACACCCCACCGGGAGCGAGATACGGTTCGTCCCCGGAGCGGGCGAGGAGGTCGAACTCACGATTTCCGCGCCGGAACCGACCCCGGTCCGCGTGTTCTGGGGCGAGTTCCAGCCGTGGCAACCGACCGAGGTCGGCCCCGGCACCGAGACGCTCACGCTCGGCGTCCCCGAACGAGTCGACGAACTCACGACGACCGACGGGGCCGGACGGTTCGACCCGCGCGTCTGCCGGATTCTATTCGACCGCCGGACGGCCATCGCGCTCCACGACGTGACCGGCGACTGTCGCCCGCCGGCGGCCGACGAACTGCCCGACGGGCGACTGCTGGCCTACGGGACGTCCATCACCGAGGGCGCGGCGTCGTCGGCCCCGCACCTGAACTACGTCTCGCACCTCGCGCGCGAACTCTCCTGCGACGCGCTCAACCTCGGCTGTTCCGGCTCCGCGTACTGCGAGTCGTCGATGGCCGAGCACATCGCGGCGCGTGACGACTGGGACGTGGCGACGCTCGCGCTCTCCGTGAACATGGCGAACACCGGCGGGTTCTCCCCGGAGGAGTTCCACGAGCGGGCCGAGCCGTTCGTGAACACCGTCGCCGGGGCCTACCCGGAGAAACCGGTCGCCCCCGTCACGCTGTTCCCCTACCACGACGACCTGACCGAGTCTGGCGACGCGGACCACGCCGCCGAGTACCGGCAATTGCTCAGGGACATCGTCGCGGAATCGCCCCACGACAACCTCTCGATAGTCGAGGGCCCCGAGCTACTGGAACTCTCCGGCCTCGGCGCGGACCTCCTCCACCCCGGCGACGTCGGGATGGAGGCAATCGGCGAGGGGCTGGCGGAGCGCGTCGAACGGCTGGTCGAGTGACTCGGTGAGAGACGTGGCCTCACCTGCTTACGAGAAGGGCGGACGAAAAGAGCGGACGATTCACGGAGCGGCCGCATCGACGGGACCGTTCGATCCGCCGAATGGAATGTCGATTTCGAGACCGTCGTAGCCGAGAACCGGTTTCTTGGCGCGTCCAGGGCCGCCGCCTTCGAACTCGATGACGCCGACGTCTTCGAGTTCGGAGAGGTTCCGGTGAACCTGTTTGTAGTCGCGCCCGACCAGTTCGGCAGCAGCACGGATACTGTCGGGTTCGTTCTCGGCGATGGCTTCCAGCAGTTCGAGATTCTTCGGACTGAGCAGCCGGCTCAATTCCGCGTACGTATCGAAGTCGAGGACCGGTTGGGCGTCGTCGAGAGCCTCGCCCTCCTGCGCAGCCTCGATTCGACGTCGCGTACGCTGATCGAGACGGTCGCGTTCACCGACGGTGACTTTGAGCGTGGGCATGATAGGTACCTCCCGGTGGTGTCCTACTCCGGCCAGTTCCACGTGACGGGCGACGTCACTTCGACCTCGCGTTTGAAACGGTCGTACAGCGTGAGCATCCCCGGGAACGCAACGATTTCGACTTCGCCTCGGGAGTGACGTTCGTGACCTTTCGTCCGTTCGTGTGCGTTGTCGTACCGGCAGATGGTCTCGCCACCGACTTCCCCGAGGTGGAGACTGTAGTCCCATCCACACGGATACTTGTCGTCCGTGGTCTTGCGGATGGTCACATCTACGACGTAACCGTCTTCGACGGCCCGCCAGTCTTCGATGGTGGTGTAGGACCCCATCCGTCGCTCGATGGTACCGCCCCTATCGACAAAAGCCTATGGGGCAAACCACACAGCCCTGCAGGCGGCCGGCTCACTCACTGTCCTCGAACAGCGCGTAGTAGAGGATAGCGGTCGCAGCACGGCCGTCCCGCAGGTCGCCCGTCCGAACGCGCTCGACGAGTTCGTCGAACGTCGTCGTCCCGGCACTGATAGATTCGTTGTAATCTAACTGCTGCTCGGCGGTCGGTTCGCAGTCGCGCGCGACGAAGTAGTGGAAAACGGCGTCCGCGAAGCCGTTTGTCGGTTCGACGCTGGTGAGCGGTTCGACCGACCCGGCCTCGTACCCCGTCTCCTCGGCGAGCTCCCGGCGGACCGCGTCGGCGGGTTCGTCGTCATCGGGTTCCACGCTCCCCGCCGGGAGGCCGCGGTTGACGCGTTTCACCGCCTGTCTCCACTCCTCGACGACGACCACCTCGCCGTTGGGCGTGAACGGGAGGACGACGACGCTCTCGCCCTCGGCGAGGTAGTCGAACGCCGCCTCGGTGCCGTCGGGGAGGCGGACGTCCTCGGTGACGACGTCGAACCCCTCGCAGGTGTAGGCGGTCCGGGCGTCGAGCGTCTCCCAGGTCAGTTCGTCGGACATGGGCGGAGCCTCGACGGCCAGTCGAAAGTCCGTGTCGACTCGTCCCGGTGGGGCGACCACCCTCCGGCCGCCGGTCGACCCTCGGGAAGCGACCCGGTTCACCGGTCGAGGGGGACCTTGTTGAGGACGCCCCGGAGGAACGGGCCGGGGTCGTCCAGCGAGAGGTAGTCGAAGTACGGTTCGGTGACGATGGAGGCGGCCACCTCCCAGGCGGCACCGGCCAGGGACGGCGGCGTCACGAGCGGCGACTCCTCGTTGCGGATGCTGGCGAGGTAGCCCAGTTCGCCGTGGAGGAGGTGGCTCCCGACGCCGACGTCGTAGTCCGGGTCTATCTCGTCGGTCCGGTCCGTCGCCTGGAGCCAGTAGTAGTACGGGAAGTCGACGCCTGCGCGGACCGTCGAGGGGAGCGACTGCCACATCCGCGGGTTGATCTCCGTCAGGACGAACTCGCCGGTGCGCTCGTCGCGCATGTACTCGATGCAGGCGAGGCCGTGCCAGTCGAGGTGGGAGAGGAGGTCGTCGGCGACGGCGTCGAGTTCCGGGATGTCGGTCGACTTGCGGTAGACGCCGCCGCCGCCCGTGTAGGAGTTGCCGCGGATCTGTTTGTGCTGGAACGTCGCCAGCGGTTCGCCGTGGTCGTACAGGCCCGCGAACATGTACTCGCCGTCCTTGGGGATGAACTCCTGGACGACGGGGTCGTGGTGGAACGCGTCGCGCAGCGCCGCCGCGTCGGGTTCGACGCCGGGGTGGAGGTGCTCGATGTCCTTGACGACGTCCGACTCCCGGGGGCCGTAGCCGTCGACGTACTCGTCGGCGACGAGGTTGTACCGCGACTTGACGATGTGTTCGTCGCTCCAGTCGTCGACGTCCGCGAGGCGACGGGTATCCGGCACCGGAACTCCCGCCGCCTCGGCCGCCTCGGCGAGACGGAGGCGGTCGTGGACGGTGCGGAGGGCGTCGAACGACGGGACCGGTAGCGAGACGTGGGACTCGAACTCCTCGCGGTACTTCGAGAGGAGGTAGCCGTCCTCGGGTCTGATCGGGACGACCGTCTCCACGTCGGGGCGCTCGGCCAGCGCCAGCAGGGCGTCCCGGTAGGCGAGCAGGTCCGCCTTGGGCGACGGGAGGTCGACGGACTCGTCGCAGTACCGGGAGGCCGCCGCCGGCACGCCCGACTTCTCCGACGCGACGACGGCGTCGATGCCCCGGCGCTTCAGCGACCGGACGCAGACGTAACTCGAGGCTTCGTGCCCGGTGGGGATGACGGCGGCGCTCATTCGGCGACTCTCCTCATACCGCGGAACAGTCGTCGTACGGTGATTAGTATGAACGGGTGAACGGGACTAGCGGCCCCCTACACGGGGACGCGGCCGGGTTCCCGTTCGAGCGGTAGCCGACGGCACATCCGCGTTCGACCGTCAGTAACGGCCGATTTCGTGTCGTTCGTTGCGTCGGGGCGAACGACGGGCGGTCAGTAGTCGACGAAGCCGTCGGTGTCGAGGTAGTTGTGCGCGAGGACGGCCGCGTGGTCCGCGTGGACGGCCCGCGGCCCGAGCGACAGTCGCCGCTCGGCGACGTCGTCCAGGACAGCGGTCTCCTCGTCGGTGAACTCGCGGTGGTCAGAGAGGACGAAGACGGGGTCGGACGGCGGTTCGACGTCGACCGCCGGGTCGCCGTCCTCGTGGAGGTGGACGACCGTTCCCTCGCGGGCGAGCGCCTCGACCGTCGGTTCGAACCCGCGCCGGGTGAGCGAGACGCCCGGCGACGTCTCGACGGGCACGTGGCCGATGGCTTCCTCGCGCTCCGCGAGGGTGTTGCGGACGCGCGCGGCCGTCGAGCGCTCGTCGGGGTTGAAGTTCCGCAGCGCGCTCCCGTCGAACGTTACCGTGTACTCGTCGCCGAGGACGAGGTGGACGCGGACGTCGTCGCGGATGCCGTGCGAGAGGACGAGCGCGCTCGTGACGCAGCGCGCGAGCAGGTCGAGGCGGCCGGCGCCGCCGGGCAGGTCGTCGAGCGAGAACTCGGCGGTGGTGGGTGCGTCGTGGCCGACGACGACGAACTGGCGCATGGCGGGTCGTCTGACGGGGGCGGATTTACGTCCGTCGAACGGCGTCGAGCGTCGGGCTACCGGGTGTCGGTCGACCGCGAGTACGGGACGGTAAACGGTGCGTTGACCGTCCGAAAACGATATGTCCCCGGGAACTACCGATCGAACGATGCCCTCCCCTCGGACGCTAACTGGCACCGTCGGTGGTCTCGTCGCCGTCCTCGCCGTCTCCGGCGTCGCGGCAGCACAGTCACCGAGTCCCGCCGCGGAACTCGGCCTCGGCACTCGCATCGGCATCCGCTTCGCCATCGGACTGCTCGTCAACCTGCTGTTCGGCGGCCTCCTGGTCGTCATCGGCCCGCAGTACGCGCGCGAGTGCGTCGCGGAGATCCACGAGAACCCGGTCGAGGCCTTCGGCTGGGGGCTCCTCGTGAGCATCGGCGGACTGATAGCGCTCTTCGTGCTGGCCATCACCATCGTCGGCCTGATCGTCGCCATCCCCGGCGCCATCGTCCTCTCGTTCGTCGGTCTGGTGGGGTCCGCGGTGTCGATCGTCTGGGTGGGAGACGCGCTCACGGGGAGTCGCGGGTCCGCCGGCGGGAAGAGCGTCGGCGTCGGTTCAGTGGCTCTCGCCCTCCTGTTCGCCGTTCCGCTCCTCGGTGACCTGCTGCTGACCCTCGTCGGGTGGTTCGGCACCGGCGTCGTCGGTCACCGCCTCTACAGGCACTGGATGGGGTGAGCGGGACGAACAGCGTTCTCGTCGGTTCGCGTGGATCGGTTCGCCAGCGACGCCACCGCCGCCCAGTCCAGCGTCGACCCCCGCTCCCCCGCCGGTCGTGTCACGACTCGGTGTATTTATATCAGAATGTTCCGTCTGTCGACGTATGTGGGACCCGTCCGAACGGGACCACCGCCGGATGGACTGGCCCGTCGCTCTCCTCGTCGGCGTCGTCGTGAGCCTCGCCTACACCGTCGTCGTCCTCGGGTACAGCCTGCTCCCGATCTCCGGCGTGTCGGTCGGCGTCCCTCTCTGGCAGACCGTCGGGTTCTCCGGGCTCACGAGCCTCGGGGCCATCGGCGTCCCCGTCGTCCTGTGGGGGCGCTACCGGTTACGGAGTCCGGCCGCGTTCATGGGCGTCGTCCTCCTGTTCTGGCACGTCCTGGTCGAGTTGCCGCCCGTCGCCGGCGGGGGCGACTCGCCGGGGTTCCTGTTCGTCTTCCTCCTGGCACCGCTGTACGTCCTCGTCTACGGCCTGCTCGCCGGCGTCGAGTACTGGCTTCGCGTCCGCGATTCGCGGCCAGCGTACCAGCGCGCCTGATGGGGAATTTGGGCGGGACCGCTCGCGGATCCGACGCGAAGAGAATCGTATCGAATGCGAGGGGGAGGAGTCGAACGTCCAGCTCGGCCCTGGAACGGGCCGCGTGTTGCCATTACACTACCCTCGCGCAGTCACGTCGTCGACCACGTCCCAGGCCACGAGAGGGGACGGATTCGAACCGAGTAGCGACGGTCGCGCTCCCTGCGGTCGCGCTCCGACGCTCCGGGTTCGAATCCTTCCGTGTCCTTCGTGACTGACGGCGGGATGCCGTCGACCACGTCCCAGGTCACGAAAGGGGACGGATTCGAACCGTCGAGGCCACGAAGGCCACCCACCGCGATCGGTGGGCGCTCGTACCAGGCTGAGCGACCCTTTCACGTGGTCGGGGACGCGTCGACCACACACGAGGCGAGGAGTGACAGCCACCTCGTAATGCGCCGCCGTACGGGTCGTAGACGGTGGCTACCGCGGCCGGACCGGCGGGGGTCCGCCGTTCTAGTCGTCCGTCTCGGTGAGCCTGGGAGAGGAGTTCGCGGCCCGCTCGACGAACTCCTCCGGGAGCGCGTCCACCTCGCCGACCTGGACGCTCCAGAGGTTGGCGTAGAGGCCGTCGGCGGCGAGCAGTTCCTCGTGGGTCCCGCTCTCGACGACGCGTCCCTCGTCCATGACGAGGATCTGATCCGCGTCGCGGATGGTCGAGAGCCGGTGGGCGATGGCGAACGTCGTCCGCTCGGCGGTGAGCGCCTCCAGCGAGCGCTGGATCACCACCTCCGTCTCGTTGTCGACGTGGGAGGTGGCCTCGTCGAGGACGAGTATCTCGGGGTCCTCGAGGAGCGCGCGGGCGATGGCGATGCGCTGGCGCTGGCCGCCCGAGAGCTTCACGCCGCGTTCCCCGACGGTCGTCTCGATGCCGTCCGGGAGGTCCTCGACGAACTCCATCGCGCCGGCCATCCGGAGCGCGTCGCGGACGTCGTCGCCGGACGCGTCGAGGCCGTAGGCGACGTTCTCCTCGATGGTGCCGTGGAACAGGTACGGCTCCTGGCTGACGTAGCCGACGTGGCTCCGGAGGCCGGACAGCGAGAGGTCGTCCACGTCGTGTCCGTCGAGTCGAATCGTCCCCTCGTAGGGATCGTAGAGGCGCATCAGCAGTTTCAGCAACGTCGTCTTGCCCGCGCCCGTCGGGCCGACGAGGCCGACGAAGTCGCCGGCCTCGGCCTCGAAGCTCACGTCCTCGATGGAGTCCTCGTCGGCGCCGGGGTAGCGGAAGCTGACGTCCTCGTACTCGACGCGGCCCGCGACGTCGTCGAGTTCGAGCGCGTCGTCGGGTTCGGACGTGGTCGCCGGGTCGTTCATGAGGCCGACGACGCGCTCGGCCGCGGCGTAGGCGTAGCGGTAGTTGTTGACGACGTTCCCGAACTGGCGCATCGGCCAGAGGAAGCGGCGCGACCACAGCAGCATGGTCGTGAGCGTCCCGAGCTGGAGTTCGCCGGAGAACACCAGCGGCGGGCCGAAGAGGAGCCAGTAGCCGCCGACGAGGAACGTGAGGACGTAGCCGAAGCCGGTGATGATGCGCAGCGAGGGGAAGAACTTGATCCGCGTGGTGATGGCGTCCCAGTTGGCGTCGAGGTAGTCTTCGGAAGCGTCCTCGACCCGGTCGCGCTCGAAGGACTCGCGACCGTACGACTTCACCACCTCGATACCGCCGATGTTGTTCTCCAGCCGGGAGTTTAGCGCGCCGACGGACCCCCGGACGCGACCGTACTTCGGCCCGATGCGCTGGACGAACACGTAGCTCGCGAGCGCCAGGAGCGGGATGGAGAGGAGGGCGACGATAGCGAGTTGCCAGTTGAGCCACACCATCAGCGCGCCCGTCCCGAGGACGAGCACGCCGATGCGGATGCCGGCGTTCAGGTCGTCGGTGAGGAAACTCTCTAGCTGGTTGACGTCGTTGTTGAGGACGGACATGATCTCCCCGGTCTGCTTCGAGTCGAAGAATGTCATGTCCAAGCGCTGGACGACGTCGTAGGTGTCGACGCGCACCTCGTGCTGGAGGTGCTGGGCGAAGCGGTTCCACGCCCAGGAGTTCACCCAGTTGAGGGTCGCGGTGAGGACGTAGATGGCCGCGACGGCGCCGACGGCGAACCAGAACTGGCCGGACTGGTCTACCGGGATCAGAGACTGGGGAACCAGCGGCAGCTGGAACTGCTGCTCACCGGCGAACAGCGAGTCGATGGCGACGCCGAGGATGAGCGCCGGGATCAGTTCGAGGAACCGGGCGACGACGCTTGCCCCGCCGCCGAGCGCGAACTCGCCCTTGTAGCCGCGCCCGTACTCGCTGAATATCCGCCACATCGGCCGTTCGACTCGCTCCCGGAGGTGTTCGAACGCGTCGGCGTCGTCGTTCCCACCGGAGAATCCCCATGCCATGGGACGCGATAGCGTGGCCCACTATAAATAACTAACTTTCGTGTCAGTCAGTGCGCGGGGGTCAGTCGAGTTCCCCGGGCCGGGTCGCCCCGCCGGTCGCCCGGTCGAGGAACTCCTGGGGGAGCGCGTCCACCTCGCCGACCTGGACGCGCCAGAGCGTCGCGTACAGGCCGTCCGCGGCGAGCAGGTCGTCGTGCGTCCCTCGCTCGACGAGTTTGCCGTCGTCCATGACAAGTATCTGGTCGGCGTGACGCACCGTCGAGAGGCGGTGGGCGATGGCGAAGGCCGTCCGGTGCTCGATGAGGTCACCGAGGCTGTTCTGGATCACCGCCTCCGTCTCGTTGTCGACGTGGCTCGTCGCCTCGTCCATGATGAGGACGTCGGGGTCCTTGAGGACGGCCCGGGCGATGGAGACGCGCTGGCGCTGGCCGCCCGAGAGTTTGACGCCCCGCTCGCCCACCTTGGTGTCGTAGCCGTCCTGCAGGCCGACGACGAACTCGTGTGCGCCGGCCACCTTCGCCGCCTCGACTATCTCCTCGTCGGTGGCGTCGGGTCGACTGTAGCCGATGTTCTCGCGCACCGTCCCGTAGAAGAGGTACGGCTCCTGGCTGACGTAGCCGATGGAGTCCCGCAGGCTCCGGGTGGTCACGTCGCGGACGTCGTGGCCGTCGACGCGGACCGCCCCATCGTCGACGTCGTACAGCCGCATGAGGAGTTTCGTCAGCGTCGTCTTCCCCGCGCCCGTCGGACCGACGAGTCCGATCATCTCGCCGGGTTCGACGGCGAAGGAGACGTCGTCGAGCACCTGCTCCGCTTCCCCCTCCTCGGTGTCGTAGCTGAAGCTCACGTCCTCGTAGTCGACGCGGCCCTCGACGTCGTCGAGTTCGACCGCGTCGGGGGAGTCGGTGATGCCCGGCGGCGTGTCGAGCAGGCCGACGATGCGCTCGCCGGCCGCCTCGGCGTACTGGTAGTCGTTGATTATCTGGCCGAACTGGCGCATCGGCCACATGAACCGGCGGGTGTAGAGGAGGTACGTGACGAGCAGGCCGCCCGTGAGCGGTCCCTGGAAGAAGGGGAGTTCCGGCCCGAGGATACCGCGGTTGACCATCACCCAGTAGCCGCCGACGAGGAAGGTGGCCATGTAGCCCGCGGCCGTCAGCAGGCGGAGCGTCGGCCAGAACTTGATCCGGGTGGTAATGGCGTCCCACTGGGCGTCGAGGTAGTCGCGCGAGGACTCGGCGACGCGGTCCGTCTCCGCGCCCTCGGTGGTGTAGGACTTGACCACCTCGATGCCGCCCAGGTTGTTCTCCAGCTGGGAGTTGAGTTTGCCCACCGACGACCGGACGGTCTGGTACTTGGGGTGGATGCGCTGGACGAACACGTAGCTCGCGTAGCCCAGCGCCGGGATGATGACCGCGGGGATGAGCCCGAGACGCCAGTTGAGCGCCAGCATGACGACGCCCATCCCGCCGACGCGGAACACGATGCCGATGCCGGTGTTGAGGCTGTTGGTGAGGAATCCCTCCAGCTGGTTGACGTCGTTGTTGAGGATGGACATCACCTCGCCCGTCTGCCGGTCGTCGAAGAAGGCGAGTTCGCGGCGCTGCATGGCGTCGTAGGCGTCGACGCGGACGGCGTGCTGGAAGTGCTGGGCGAAGCCGTTCCAGGCCCAGGAGTTCACCCACCCGAGCGCCGCGCCGAGGACGTAGGAGCCCCCGAGGAGCGTGGCGAGGAAGACGAACTGTCCCATCGGGTCGCCCGGGAGCCACGACTGGGGGACGAACGGCAACTGAAACGACCGGTCGCTCAGGAGGAACGAGTCGATGGCGACGCCGAGCAGGAACGCCGGCAGCAGTTCCATCAGCGTCGAGAAGACGCTGGCCACGCCGCCGACGGCGAACCGGAAGCGCTCGCCCCGACCGTACTCCGAGAACAGCCTGACCATCGCGTTCGCGTCCTCCGCCCGCAGGTCCGCGAACTCCTCGTCGTCGCCGTCCGGCCCCCGTGACATGCGAATCGGTAGCGCGTCCCGTCGTAAAAACCTGACTGTCGAGTTAGTCAACGTTCCGGGGAAGCTTTTTGCCGATACCTGTCGATGGAGCGGTATGGGCACGGCGGGGGACGGACGGGCCGAGACGCACGACGCGATAATGGGCGCGACCTACCACGCGCTGTGCGAGCACGGCTACGCCGACCTGACGATGCAGGACATCGCCGACGAGTTCGACAAGAGTCGCTCGCTTCTCCACTACCACTACGACACCAAGGAGGAGCTCCTGCTCGCCTTCCTCGACCACCTCATGGGGTGGATCGGCGACCGACTGGCCGAGTCGGACACCGAGGAACCGCTCGAACGGCTCGAGGAGTTCGTCGACAAGTTCGTCGTCGACCCGGGCGAGGAGGAACGGGAGACGTTCGCGCTCGCGCTGCTGGAACTCCGCGTCCAGGCGGCCCACAACGAGGCCTTCCGCGAGAAACTGGCCGCCCACTACCGCGGCAACGTCGAGGCCGTGGCCACCATCATCGCCGACGGCATCGAGGCCGGCGTGTTCCACCCCGTCGACCCGGAGGAGACGGGCGAGGCGATATACACGGCGCTGGTCGGCGCGCGCATGTACCAGGTCACGCTCGGCGCCGAGAACGCCACGCGCCGGATGCGCGACGCCGTCGCGACGTTCGTCGTCGACGACCTGCTCGTCGACGAGTCCCCGGAGAACGCGTAACGAGCCGCGCCGACCCGGCGACCACCGGTGCGACCGGCGTCCGGACGGCAGTAAGCCAGCACTTCGCACGGGTGAGGCGACGTTCGCGGTGGGAAGGCGGCGTCTCCGTTCCCGTCGCCGGCGGCGTTTAAGCCCACGGCAACCGAGCTATCGGAACGGCCTACCCGGAGAAACCCCGGCAAACGTCAGTAAACCCTTTCTTACCCGTAAGGTTGTCACTCGAAACTACAGTATAGCTAAACGGATACATACCGACTTTCCCGATAGATGATCCACCTCGACGCCGCCAGCCACCCCCGACGTTGCCAGACAGCCAGCGCTGGACGCTCCGAACGCACCAGCCAGGTGATCACCCATGGTCGCGAGTGAGTGGGACGACGTGAGCTACGTGATCAGTTCCCGCTATCGCATCGCCACCCTCCGCCGCCTCTCCGACGGACCGGCGACGCCCTCGCGCATCGCCGACGACACCGACATGAGCGCCGCCCACGTCTCGCGCGCGCTCCAGGAACTCCGCGACCGCGAACTGGTCGACCTGCTGGTCTCCGAGGACCGCAAGAAGGGGCGCGTCTACGGCGTGACCGAGCAGGGCGAGCAGGTGTGGGACACCATCGAAGCGGAGAACATGACCTAGCGGGACCGCTCGTTACGAGCGGCCGTCGACCGTCGACGCCCGGGAACCGTCGCGCCCGTCCGCAACCCGGTCGGTCCGTCGGGGAGTACCGTTCTCGTCCGCAGAACGTCCCGTCGATCCGCCGCCGCCGCCGTCCGTCCACGTCGTCGAGGGGACGGCCGGGTCCACGTCGGCGACGAATCGCGTCGTCGCGAGGTTCGCCGCGAGTCCGAGGACGCTACAGCCGACGACACCGACGACGAGTCCGAGCCCCGGTATCGAGACGACGACGACGCTCGCGACCGGCGAGACGAGGAGGACGAACAGGGCGAATCCGGCGAAGTAGCGGAAGTAGGCGCCGCCGTCCATCGCGAGCGCGTACGACCCCCTGGCGGCCGAGAGGAGGTCCGTCTCGCGGAGGACGACGAGGTATGGCGTCGCGTAGAAGAGGTACGAGAGCGCGATGGCCACTGGGAGCGCCAGGAAGAGCACTGCGAACGCTCCGGCCGGAACGCCGCCAGCGGCCGACCCACCGACGAGCACGACGAGCGGAAGCGTCGCCAGCAGCGGGATCAGCCGCACCAGCAGGAACGGGACGAAGAACGCAGTCGCGTTCGCGACGAACTCGTAGTCGCGTCCGCGGACGACGTCGGCGAGACTGCCGAAGTAGCCGGCCGAGAGGACGGTCTGGACGACGAGCAGGACGGGGAGCGCGAACAGGGCGACCCCGGACGTGCCGACCGGGACGTCCGGATAGATCACGACGCCGTCGTTCGGAACGGTGACGAACTCCCACAGCGAGACCACCGAGAGCGGCGTCCCGAACCTGAATCCGACGTGGACGCCGTCGAACCCGAGCACCGCTCCGACCTTCTCGGCGTTGGCGAGAGCGAGGGCCGCCGGAACGAGTGCGAGCGGGAGGCGGTCGAACGCCCGGTCCAGACCGTCGGAGAGGCGGGTGGCGAAGTCAGGCACGGCCGCCCACCCCGAACGGCGCGTCATCGGACTCGGCGGTCGCGCCAGGCGCGGCCGACGGGTGGTCACGCCGCGCGGGCAGGCTGGACTGCCAGCGGTGCGGGGTCAAGGGCATTGGAGACATCGAGTCGAGACGCCGTCTCAAAGGTTGTGGTCGGCACAGACGGTCACACCGCGTTTTGAGCGACCGGGGCCGATTTATCACTGGCGGGGGAACGACCGGTGTGAAACGACGAACCGTCGCAATTCTGGCAGTCGTCGCGGTCGGTCTCCTCGCGACGGCCGGCGTCGGAAGCGCGCTGGTCGGCGTCGGCCCGGTTTCGGACGCCGTCTCGGCCGTCACGGACGACGAGGAGCGCAAGCCGCCCGCGCTGACCGCGTTCGACACCGGGAGCGTCCGCTGTCCCGACGACTTCATGGCGAACAGTTCGACGCGGATGGTCGGTGGCGGGCCGAACACCGAGATAACGTACGCGCGAAACCGCACGCTTCCGGGCCCTTCCGCCGCAATCGGCGACCCGACGTTCGAGCGACTGAACGAGTCCGCGTACCGCCTCTCGATACCCGCCGAGGAGACGAACGGGACGACTCGCGACTGTGCGGGCGTCGTGCGCTACGAGGCGGACGTGCGCATCCCCGCCGGTGACGACCCGTGGCAACTGGTCGTCGAACACGACGGCGAGCGCGTCACGACGCTGTACGGCGAGTCCGACAGTTCCGGCGTGAGCGGCAGTGCGAGCGCGGGCGGCAGCGCGAGCGGTGGCAGTGCGAGCGGTGGCAGTGCGAGCGGCAGCAGTACGAGCGACGGCGGCAATTCGAGTGACGGCAGCGCGAGCGGCGGCAACGCGTCCGCGTGAGAAGCGGTCCCCGGCTACTACCCCTAAATTTAAGCCATCGGTGGCAAAACCCATCGGTATGGCAGTACTCAGAGCCCTCCAGCGGGTCCCCGGTGCGCTCGTTCGCAACCCGATAATCCTCGTCGTGTTCGGGCTGTACACCCTCCTGATGGTTCCGCAGTTCGTCGCACAGTCAGTGAGTCCGTTGCTATCGGGCCTCCTGTCGCTCGCGTTGCTCCCGATTCTCGTCCTCGCCGTCCCGTTCCTCCAGGCCGGAACCATCCGGATGGCCGACGAGGCGCTCGGTGGCGAGACGTCCTTCGGCGCGTTCGTCGGGGCCGGGAAGGCGAACTACGTGTCGGTGCTCGTCGCGTACCTCCTCGTCGTCGTCGTCAACTCCGTCCTCGGCGGGGTGGCGTTCGTGGTCGCTCTCGTCGGTGGCGCGTTCGCGCTCGGTACCGACGGCGGACTGTCGACCGGCGGCATCGTGGCCCTGGCCGTCGTCGTCGGCCTGTTCGCGCTCGTCTACCTGGCGTTCGCGTTCCTGATCCAGTTCTACGCACAGGAGATCGTTCTCAACGACGCCTCGGCGCTCGAAGGACTAAAACAGAGCGCGGGCCTCGTCCGCAGCAACGTCGTCAGCACGCTCGGTTACTTCGTCGTCGTGCTGGTGTTCAGCGGCGGCATCAGTGGCGGTATCGGCGCACTGATGGCGCTACTGATGCCGACCCAGACGGGGACGACCATGGTGACGCCGGAGCTCACGACCATGCTCCTGGTCAGCGCCGTGTACCTCGTCGTGGTCCCGATCATGGGGAGCGCGCTCACGGTGTACACGGTCGCCTTCTGGCGCGAACTCCGCGGCCCCGACGCGCCGACCGGATCGGCCGGTGCGACCGACGCGACCGTCGCGTAATCGGCGTCGACGTCGCGCCCCGCGAAGGGAGCGTTTTTTGACGGTCGTGCGCTCTTGGCCGACATGGACGGACAGCTAATCCTGGCGGTGTGTGCCGGAGCGTTCGTCGGCGCGCTGTTCCGGTTCGTGGAGGTCCCGATCCCCGCGCCGCCGTCGCTCACCGGGATCCTCGGCATCGTCGGTATCTTCCTCGGCTACAAACTCGTCGACCGACTGGACGTCAGCGTCGACCTGCTGGCGCTCCTGAACGGACTGTTCTGAGCAGCGGGGCCGCGTCGGGTCACGTCCGGAACCGGGCCAGGGAGCGACGGACGAACGGTCAGTGGTCCGCCCACTCCACCGTCCGCCGGACGGCCGCGGCGGCCGACGGGACCGCCTCCGCGTAGGCGACGGCGAAGGCGTACTTCCCCGTGACCTCGTCGAGGGCGTGCCCGCTCGTCGGTTCCTGGTCCAGTTGCCACGCCGCGCTCCGGACGGCGTCGAGCGCGGGTTCGGCGAGCGCGACGCTCAGGTCCCGCGGGTCGGCGTTCCAGGCCGCGTCGAGCGCGCTCGCGGCGTCCTCCTGTAGCGACTCGATCTCGTCGACGGAGCGGGCGTCGTCGTCGTACTCGCCGTCCCGTATCGCCGCGACTGCGTCGGCCATCGCGTCGGCCGCGGCGAGCGACCGGCCCCCGGCGATAACGCCAGTCGCGTAGCGCTGGTCGCGTTCGTGGTCGTTCAGTTCCGGGTGGTCGGTGGCGCGGGCCGTCCGCCGGGCCCGGTCGAACAGTTCGGCCGCGGGCGTCCCCTCGACGTCGCGGTCGAGCGCGGTCCGCCCCTCGTCCACGAGCGTCTCGACCGCGTCGTCCCGCCGGTTGCGCTGCTGTCCCAGCGAAATCGTCGCCGCACCGAACGCGTCCCGGTAGGCGGCGACGTCGTTCCCGTCGAGATACTGCGACCGGAGTTCGGCGGCGTCGACGAGCGCCGCGAGGCCGCGCTCGAACTTCTCCGCCGCCCGGCCGACGAGTCGCGGGTCGTCGACGGACGCCGCGGGGACGCGGGGCCAGGGGACGGTGCCGCGCCGGGCGCGGTCGAGTCGGCGTTCGACGTACCGGTGGAGGTGCAGGGCCGACCAGTGGTCGGTGCCGCGGTGGCTCCAGACCCCCCGGAACCGGGCGAGGTTCGTCCGCAGGTTCTCCCGCTGGGTCCGGACGTCCGCGGGTTCGACGTCGCCCGTCGCCGCCTCGCAGGTCCACCAGAGGTCGGCGGCGGCCGCCCTGCGCTCGCGCCACTCCGCGAGGCGGTCCAGGTCGCCCTCGGGTTCGTCCTCGTCGAGGGCGGACGCTACCCGCTGACGCTGCTCGCGCACCTGGTCAGCCACCGCCTCGTTCGGGATGGCGGGGTCGGCCGGGACGCCGTCCAGCAACTCGCGGGCGCGCTCTCGGTGGGTGTCTATCATCGACGGCGGCACCGTCACCGGGATCGTCGACGGCGGCGTCGGAGCCGGGCGGTCCGCGAGGCCGGCGACCGCCCCCCGGTCGTACGTCCTCGTCTCGCCGCCCGTTCCGCCGGGGAGGGCGTTACAGCCGGCGAGCGCGGTCGTTCCGGCGGCCGCAGCGGCGAGGAACCGCCGGCGGGTCGGGCGGTCGCTCACGCCCTGCTCCCCCCGCCCGAGGCGTTGCGCGTGCCGTCCGGCGGTGCCTCGGTCGGTCCGTACCGCCCGGGACACCGGCCGGTGACCGGCACGTCGAACCCGTCGTCCGGGTCGCCGGCGAACGGGAGCCGGACCGCGTCGCCGACCGTCGCCCTGTCGTCGGTCGAACAGTCGACGTCGGCCGGACGCGTGGTCCGGCAGAACGTCACCGAGACGCGGTCGGGCGACCGGCGGACCGCGCCCAGCCGTACCGCCTCGCACGCGCCTATCCGTCGCTCCCGGAAGAGCACCGACTCCGACTCGAAGTCGGTCGCCCGGACGAACGACCCCATCGTTCGCGCCTCGGGCAGGTCCGCAAACTCGAGGGCGGCGGCGTCGTCGGCGCTCGTGAGGTAGGTGACGGCGTGGGGGTGGTCGCTCTCGTCCGGGTTCCGCCAGAGCGTCGCTTCGCCGCTCCGCCTGACGTGCTGGTGTTCGTACCCGGTCACGAGTTCGCCGCTCGCCGGGGCGGGCGTCTCGCTCGTCCCGGAACCGTCGAAGGTCGACCGACAGCCTGCGAGACCGGCGGCCAGCGTACCGGCCGCCCCGCGGAGGACTGCCCGCCGTGTGGAGGGACTCATCGTCGCCGAGTCACGCACGGCGTACCAAAGGCGTTGTCATGCCGGCGGAGACGGTGTGGTCCGCCGACAGGTTCGGCGTGGGCTCGTGGTCCGAACCGGGTCGGTAAAGAAGTGAGAGCGCCCCGTCGGCCTACCAGCGGTCGGCGATCTCCCGTCCGGCGCGCAGCAACCCGTCCACCTCGTCGTCGGAGAACTCGTATTCGCCGGGCTTGCCGACCCCGAGGACGCCCTCTAGCGTTCCGTCGGGGTCCAGCATCGGCACCGCGATGGTCCCTTCCAGTCCCGACGCGCGGGCACCGGGTTCTGCGACGCCCGAGGTGTCGGACTGGAGGTTACACACCTGGACCGGTTCCCGGCGCTCGGCGGCGAGACCGCCCATGCCCTTGCCGAACGGAACCGACTCCACCCGGTCGAGCATCTCCTCGGGCATGCCCTCGTGTGCGACGAGCGTTATCGTTTCGTCCTCGGCCCGATGGATCGTGCCCGCGGCACAGTCGAACTCGTCCAGTACGTCGCGGAGCTCCGCCGTGAGGTCCTGATCGGCTACCGACGTCATGTGGTTCGTTACGCCCCATTGACAGTTAAGGCCAGTGGTGAACCGGCTCCGGCCGTTTCCACAGCCGGCCCACTCGACGACCGCCGCGGCGGGCGAGACGGGGCGGTCGCTGGCGTCCGACTCAAAGGGACGGCTGTGAGGGTGTCATAGAACTATTCACAAGAATTTTCTTACATCCTTGAATCCTTGAATCATCCGTTGGAGTGCTGTTGCGTACTGTGCGATCAAGCGTCGATGGCTTCAGAGAGAGACACTGTATCGACTATTCCTGCGCCATCAGATCAGGAGAGTATCAAGATGAGGTAGTAAAATAAACCCAACGGAAGTGCGAGAAGACCAATAGTGAACCACACTCCCTCATCGGTCAGGATTTCGGTTAGTGGGCGGGATGGATCCAAAAGTACCCCGATGAGGTAGCCTATAGCGATATACGATGCGAAGACAACTGCGCTAAGGCCCGGCCGCTTACGAAGATACTCATTCACTTGATTAGACACAGTTATCCCCCCTACAGACAGTCATTGCCAAAGATACCACTTTCTCACAGAAAACCGCACCGGAGAATTGACCGATACATCATTCTTCTGTACTGACTGATACAGGGCTGTTGATTCCAGCCAAGAGTGGCTGAAGCGACCGCACACTACACGTGCGTAGTGAGCAGTAGATTCTGGAGATCATATGTCTAATACGCTATTTCGAGTTCGGATACTCATCAACTCGTTTTCGCTGCACTCGTCGGCAGGGCCCCCATACCAAGCCAGGTTGCCAGAAGAAACATCCAGACGATGGAGAGGGATATTCCGATCCCTATGATGAACATCTGGCCCGAGTTGGGAAGGGTCAGTCCTGCGTTCTCAACGGCGTACATCCCAACGAGGGTAACGAAGGCCGGCCAGGCGAGCGGAAGTCCGACGGCCAACTCTGCCCACGGGGGCAGGTCAACCACGAGATCGGCCAAGAAATATATCACTGGGATAACTGTGAAAAGGAGGAAGACGCCCGTCACACGCTCTGATGGACGGAACAGCAGGCGCTTCCATCCGATCAACGTTCCAGTTCGAACGCCTATCGCTGTGGCCAGAACGACGCTGACTAGGTAGCTCACAGCGATTGCGCCCACGATCAGGGCCAGAACGCGGACGGGATTCTCGGAAATTGGTTCGTACGGTGATATGAGCCCTGTCTGTCCGCCAATGACGTACAGGAGAGGGTACAGCAAGACCACGAATGGAAGCAGGAGACTCCTGTGGGGGCTAAGTGAGAGTGTTTCCATTAAAATATGATGCTTGCTGTGGGACTTAATGTTATTGGCTCAGCTGGGTGGCGTAGCCATCGTAACCGTTCAGCCCGCCGCGTTCAGCCCGCCGTTGTCAAGGCAGTAGCACTGACCGATAAGTGCGTCCTCTGTACTGACCGAAGCTACTCAATCCATCAAGGCAGGTTCTCACCAGCGGATTTGGAGTGAAACAGACGCTCATCAGGTGTGCGAACACAGTAACCACGATCCGCTTAACTGGTCAGCCAACGTGGATAGATACCAGACAGAACAGAAAACCTTTACCAGATTACACTCTGAATGATTCTATACGTGGCTTCTATTCGCCGATTTGACAGCCGTTCACTGTGGCTATTGATGATCGGTATTCTCATTGTTATTGGGAGTAGCGGGGTGTTCCTTCAAATACCCGGGACTGAATATCACGCTTCTGTGGATCCAGTCGATGAAGAAGATGGGAAGAACGCTGGTGAAATTGGTTATATGGCATACAATTTTGAGGAACTGTCTTCTGAAGCCCAATGGCAATTTCGGACGGCAAGGAATAACTCGGAGAATAGGATAACATTCGATGAGGAGGTCAAGAAGGCATCTGAATTCCAGTACGGGGAACATCAGGCGTCAATAGCTTATGTTCTCTACGAGGGCGAATATTACCTTATGGCAACTGAAAGTTCAAGCTGTTTTGCTGCGGTTTGCGACTTGCTTCGCTGGGGGGTTGGTTTCGTTGCGATCGTGGGGATTGCATGTATCGGATTCGGACTTTGGCGGAGTATCGAAGGGGAAACCTGACCCCTCAAGCCAGTTTAGTATCTGCGAGCCAAGGTCAATCACTACACAGCCTATACCGACCGAACTGGGTGTAGAATAGTTCCAGCGCGGCGATACTGAATCAGCTGTAAGAACGAGCCTGCGTATCTTTCACTCAATTTGAAGCTGTCCTCCACTACTGCTTTCATCACTACCGTTCTCGTCCCATTCAAGTTCAAATTCGATACTAAGCTCACCGGGACTACCTGATGGACCCTCACGTTCGGCTTTGACCTCGAAGGTCGGATGTGATGGCGGATTCATGGTCACAGACTCGCTACCCGCATTCAGTGATATTGATTTTCCATCTTCAAGATTCTGTGCTACGTTTCGAAAGAATGCGGCTATCTCCTGTCTGCTCTGGTTACTCTCGGAGTTGAATAGTACTTCTTCAGGCATGCTCCAACAAGTACGTCCTCCGGACCGATAAGTGCGTCCTCTACACTGAGCGATTCGATCTATGACGATTGGAAGGTATGGAACCGTTCTCTGACACCCTCACGGCTGTACCCATTTTCGGCAGGTCGGCGAGCGGGTGACGTCGCAGCGTCCGCTAGCCCCGGACGCGGTTTCCCGACCGGTACCGACCTCCATCCGTCCCTATCACTCCGCACCGTCCGCGGCGGGGAGCGTGAACGTGAACGTCGCGCCCTCGCCCGTCTCGGAGTCGACCCATATCTCCCCGCCGTGGCGTTCGACGATCCGTCGACACAGCGAGAGGCCGATGCCGGTTCCGGGGTGTTCGTCCTGACTGTGCAGGCGCTGGAACACCTGGAAGACGCGCTCGGCGTCGTCGGGGTCGATACCGATCCCCTCGTCGCGGACGGAGATCGCCCACTGTCCACCGGTTCGCTCCGCGGTGACGTCGATCCGCGGCGGGTCGTCGCCGCTGTACTCGATGGCGTTGTCCAGCAGGTTCTGGAGCACCTGGCGCAACTGGTCGGGGTCACCCTCGACGCGCGGCAGCGACTCGGCCGATATCTCGGCGTCGCTCTCCTCGATCTGGAACTGGAGGTCGGTGCGGACGTCCGCGAGGAGCGCGCCCAGGTCGACGGGTTCGAACGGGTCGCCCTGGGTCTCCACCCGGGAGTACTCGAGCAGTCCCTCGATCATGTTCCGCATCCGCTCGGCGCCGTCGACGGCGTACTCGATGAACTCGCGGCCGTCCTGGTCGAGTTCGTCGGCGTACCGGCGCTCGATCATCTGGAGATAACTGGACACCATCCGCAGGGGCTCCTGGAGGTCGTGGGAGGCGGCGTAGGCGAACT
>CAZMGU010000001.1:0-81794 GCA_964565905.1 uncultured Halobacteriales archaeon | reverse complement strand
TCACCGGGACGCACGTGTTCAACGAGCGCGAGCGGACCTTCGAGTTCAACGAGGGGCCGGTGTTCGCCAACGTGGTGCTGGCCGACGAGATAAACCGCGCGCCGCCGAAGACCCAGTCCGCGCTGCTGGAGGCGATGGAGGAGGGGCAGGTCACCGTCGACGGGGACACGTACGACCTGCCGAAGCCCTTCTTCGTCATGGCGACGCAGAACCCCGTCGAGATGGAGGGCACCTTCGAACTCCCCGAGGCGCAGGTCGACCGCTTCCTGGCGAAGACCTCCATCGGCTACCCCGACGACGACGGCGAGTTCGAACTGCTGAAGCGGCGGATGGCCCGCACCGAACAGAGCCCCTCCGTCGAGACGGTGCTCTCGCCCGAGGAGGTCGACGACCTGCGGGGCCTCCCGGAGTCTATCGCCGTCGAAGACGACGTGCTGCGCTACGTCTCGAACATCGCGCGCGACACGCGCAAGCACCGCCACGTCGACGTCGGCGTGTCCCCGCGCGGGACCCAGCGCCTCCTGGAGGCCGTCCGGGCGCGCGCCGTCCTGAAGGGCCGGGAGTTCGTCACGCCGGACGACGTCAAGTCCGTCGCGCAGGCGGTGCTCGCCCACCGCGTGGTCCTCACGCCGGAGGCGCGGGTCGAGAGCGTCGCCCAATCATCGGTGGTCGACGACGTCCTCGGCAACGTCCCCGTCCCGACGGTCGCTGACTAGCGGTCGAGCAGGACGGTAAAGAGGAGCGCGGCGACGAGCAACAGCGCCACCGCCGTCGTCGGCTGCCCGGCGCTGGCGGTCCGGAAGACGACGAACGCGAGGGTTCCGACCCCGAGCGCGACCAGCGCGGTCGAACCGGTGTGCGCGAGGACGTTCCGGCGCGTCCGGGCCCGCGACCCGAGCTGTTCGCCCAGACCGATAGCGTTGTCCCCGGCGTCCCACGCGAGGACGGTGGCCCCCGTCGCTACGAGCATCGTCGCGGGACCCGCGCCGGCGACGCCGGCCGCGAGGACGCTCCCGAAGAGCGTGATGGCCCCGAACGTGTGCAGGCGGTCGTCGCCGCGCCGCACCCCGACGGTCAGGAGGATTGCACCGGTCGCCCCCAGCGCCATCGCCGTGGAGGTTCGCGCGCTGGCGGTCGCGGCCACGACGGCGGCGAGCGCGGTGATCCAGACGGAGAGCGACCCGGGTCGCTCGTCGAACCGGTCCGCGGCGGGCGCGCTCATTCGGACCACCGCCGTCGGGACCCGGCGACGGCGCGCTCGAACTCCTCGTCCGCGTCCCAGTCGACGACCGGGATGGCGCGTCGCCGCAGGTCGGCGATGCGGAGCGAGCGGCGGGCGCGCGCCACCCGGTGACCCGCCGTGTCGTCGGTCGTCGGGTCGGGGGAGACGACCGTCGTCAGGTGGCCGTAGGCGTCGAGGCGGACGATCGAGTCGACGACCAGGTCGTCACAGAGCGGGGAGAACAGCACGACCTGCGCGTCGCCGGGCAACCGGCTCTTGAGCGTCTGTATCGACGCGTAGATGTTCGTCTCCTCGGTGTGTGGCACCGGCGACACCGCCGGGTGGGTCCCGAACAGTTTCGTCGCCCTGACGCGGTGGTCCGGCCCCTTCCCAGGGGAGAGCCAGCAGTCCGTCGGCGACAGGGCGCTCACGCCGACGTCGTGGCCCTCTGCCGTCAGCGAGACGTACGCTTCGCGGGCGGCCTCGACGGACCGCTCGACGGCGGACCGCTCGTGGGGAGCGCTGGCCCGGTAGGCCTCGGCGCGCGCGTCGACGAGCAACACGACGGTGACGGTCCGCTCGACCCGGTACTCGACGGTCGTGAACTCGCGGGTCCGCGCCGTGCGGTTCCAGTCGATCCGGCTCAGCGGGTCGCCGGGCCGATACTCCCGCGTGGCGTAGAACTCGACGCCGGGGCCGCCCGCGTCGGCGGGGAACCGGCCGGTGTGCTGGGAGGTCTGCGCCCGGAGCGGGAACTCAAGGGTCGTGGTCGGGAGCGTCGGTTCGCAGGTGACGGCCGTCTCGGTCGCGACCGACGTGACCCGTTCCGTGGCCCCGCTGGCGTCGCGGGCGATGACGGTCGTCGGCTGGAAGACGTGGTCCCCGCGGTGGGCGGTCACCACGTAGGAGTACGTCGACGCCTCGCCGGGCCGGAGCGCCATCCCGTGGCGCTGCGTCCCCTCGGTGACGACCAGGCCCGGCGGGACGCCGTCGACGAGACGCAGGTCGACCATCGCCCGGTCGCCGTCGTTCCGGACGGTGACGGTGACGGTCACCTCGTCGCCCTCGTCGGGGTCTGCGTCGCTCAGGGACCGTTCGACGGCGACGTCCATCTCCGGCGGCGTGGTCAACTGTCCGTAGCCGGCGAAGGCGACGCCGAAGGCGCTGGCGAGCAGGAGGCCCGGTTGCGACGTGAGGACGCCGAGGCCGAGCGTGAGCAGCGCGACGACCGTCACCCCGTACCAGCGCCGCGTCTGGCGCTCCGTCACCTCGCCCGGTTCGACCCCGTACGACGCGGAGTCCGCCGTCGCCAGCGAGGAGAGGCGATCCATCGCGTCGGAGGAACTGAGCGTCACCGGTCGACCCCACCCGCCTCGGTTATCGCCACTATCTCCCGTGCGGCACGGCGAGCGCGCCTGTGGAACGGGCCGTCGCCCCAGAACGTCCCGGCGACGGACTCGGTCACCGAACTCCCGGCCCCGTCTAGCGAGGTGAAGAACTCCGCGGCCAGCGGGTCCTCCGTCCAGGTGCCGGCGTCGACGCTCGCCTCGGCCTCCGACTCGGAGAGGCCGTGGTACCGAACCAGCGCGTCGACCGCCAGTTCGCGGAGTTCGTCCCGCGCCATGATGGCGCGCGTGTCGCCGGCGGCCGACCCGAGGTTCGAGACGCGCGCGAGCGTCTCGTCGAAGTCGTCGCCGGGGACCGTCACCGGGTCCCCGCGCTCGGTGTTCGGCGGCGACGCCTGCCTGACGTCGTGGTCGAGCCACTTTCGCAACCGCGAGAGGCCGGCGAGGACGGCGACGGCCGCCACCATCGTCGGGACGAGGTCGGGGAGCGCCAGGCTCGCGCTCGCCCCCGGGACGACGGCGAGCGAGAGTCCGATCACCGCCGCGGCGACGGCGACAGCGAGGGCGACGCGGTCCACCTTCACGCGTTCCCCTCCCCCTCGCGGCCGAGGCGGTCGCGAGCGGACCGGACCGTGGCCTCGCGCTCGTCGTCGACCTGCTGTCCCCCGTAGCGCACCTCCGTGAACTGTTCGGTCACCGTCCGGACGGCCTCCGGGTCGTAGCCGGCCGCGGTGGCCTCCCTGGCTATCTCCGTCGGCGTCCGCGTGGCGGCACCGTCGACGGCGTCGACGAGGTCGAGCCAGGCCCGGTACACCGGGTTCTTCGGCGTGACGTCCTCGAACGGACCGTCGAACTCGTGGTCGACCGTGGACGCGGTCGGTCCCGTCGACCCGGAGTCGTCGTCGGACCCGCGGAACTCGCCGGGCGACGGGAGCGAGCGCGACGACAGGAGGGCGACGGCCGCGACGAGGACGACGCCGAGCATCGCGAACAGCACGAGCGAGGGGTCGACGGGCGACGTCGACGCACCCGACCCGCTCCCGCCGGTGAGCGACTCCGCGACCGAACCGCCGCCCAGCGCGCCGCCGCCACCGCGGCCGACGAACTCCATGAGGACGCGCAAGATTACCAGCAGGAGGGCGACGAACACCGCTATCCCGAGGCTGCTGGCGAACACAGACTTGAGCAGCGACACGATCCCCGCCAGCCCGTCGCGCCACAGCGTGAACAGGAAGGTGACGACGAGTCCGCCGACCACGAGGACGGCGAACGCCGTCGATAGCATCCGGACGAACGACGCGGGGACGGGGCTCGACGACTCGACGTCCTCGCGTTCGATACCGAACCCGTCGCTCTCGCCGGCACCGGCACCGGTACCGCTCCCGAGGCCGAGTCCCTCGTCGCTCGCCGCACCGTCACCGGAGGCGTCTGGTCCCGACATACCGGCCGCCGCCGTCGCGACGACGAGGACCGCGAGCACCATCGCGATCGCTGGCAGCACGGGAACGTCTCTCATCGAGTCAGGCTACGCCCCCGACGAACTTTAGCCTACATGTTGCCGTCCCCGCCGTCCGACGGGTCGACCGGGCCGTAGCCGCCGCCACCGGGCGTCCCGACCCGGACGACGGTGCCGGCGTCGACGGTCCGGGTCACCTTCGACTGTACCAGCTCCCCACCGATCCGGTTCTCGCCGGGGGACCCGTCCTCGCCTCCGGCGCGTCCGGGTGGCGCGTGGCGACGGCGCTCCGTGAGCAGGGAGACGGTCGCGTCCGTCTCGACGCGGAGTTCGCGGACGAGTCCGTCGCCGCCGCGGTGTCGGCCCGCGCCGCCGCTCTCCGGCCGGAGCGCGTACTCCGTGACACGGAGCGGGTAGGCGGCCTCCAGCGCCTCCACCGGCGTGTTCCGCGTGTTCGTCATCCCGACCTGGACGCCCGAGAGGCCGTCGCTTCCCGGGTTGGCGCCGGCACCTCCACCGATCGTCTCGTAGTAGGTGAACGCCGACCCGCCGACGACGAGGTTGTTCATCGTCCCCTGGCCGGCGGCGGGGACGCGCTCGGGGGCCGCGTCCGCCAGCGCGTCGAAGACGACGTCGGTGACCCGCTGGCTCGTCTCGACGTTCCCGCCGACCACCGCCGCGGGCGGTTCCGGGTACAGGAGCGACCCAACGGGAGCGTCGACGGATATCGGCCCGTAACAGCCGGCGTTCGGCGGTATCTCCGGGTCCGTAATACAGCGTACGACGAAGTACACGGCGCTCTCGGCGACCGCCAGCGGCGCGTTCACGTTGCCGGCCACCTGCGACGCCGTCCCCGCGAAGTCCACGTCGAGGGTCGCGCCGTCGACGGTCACCGTCACCTCGACGGGGACGTCGGCGTCCGTCACGCCGTCGCCCTCCAGCACGTCCGTCGCGTAGTAGGTGCCGTCCGGTAGCTCCCGGAGTTCCGCCTCGACGCGCTCGCGCGAGTAGTCGATCACTGCGTCGAAGGCCGTCAACAGGCGCTCGCCGTGGTCGTCGAGGAGGTCAGCGACCCGGTCCGCACCCCGTTCATTGGCGGCCAGCTGGGCGCGGAGGTCGGGCCGCC
This sequence comes from uncultured Halobacteriales archaeon, assembly GCA_964565905.1. Lineage (GTDB taxonomy): Archaea > Halobacteriota > Halobacteria > Halobacteriales > Haloarculaceae > Halomicrobium. The sequence goes on along the minus strand of CAZMGU010000001.1, from coordinate 76,644 downwards.
GCTCGGCCGGGTTCCGGACGTTCGCCAGGAACAGGTCGAGCACGTCCTCGACCACCTCGCCCTCGCGGACGAGCCGAACCGGCGGGATCCGAACGCCCTCCTGCTGAATGTCGCGCGCCCCCGCCGGCATGCTCCCCGGCGCCATCCCGCCCACGTCGGCGTGATGGGCCCGCGAGACGGCGTATCCCAGCACCTCCCCCTCCGGCGCTATCGGCGAGACCAGCGTGACGTCGGGGAGGTGGGTCCCCCCGGCGAACGGGTCGTTCAGGACGAACACGTCGCCCGGTTCCGGGTCCCGGTCGAGGACGGCGTCCACCGCCCGCGGCATCGCCCCGAGGTGGACCGGGACGTGCTCCGCCTGGGCGACCAAGCGACCGTCGGCGTCGAACAGCGCCGTCGAGCAGTCCCGCCGCTCGGTGACGTTCGGCGAGTACGCGCCCCGTATCAGCACCTGTCCCATCTCCTCCGCGACGCTCTCGAGTTGATTTCTGAGGATTTCGAGTTCGACCGGATCGAGTTCTCTGCCGTTTTCGTTCGGAGTCATCTCGGATCGCCTCTACTGGTTTTGGTATGTTCTCGGTCGATGCAGTCGACGACGGGACCGCGAACGGAGGAAAGCCCCGGTCCGCTCCGGTCCCGCGGCTTGCTGTCGTCCGAAAGGCGCTGCGCGCCTTTCGTGATGACGAGAGAGCGAAGCTCTCTCGAACCACGCGCGCTCACTCCGTTCGCGTGCTTGCTGCGCCGGGGTTCCCGGAGCGGACCGCCCCTTTCAGTCGCACCCCCTCGCTGGTTCGATCCGCAGTATCGGGTGGGTCCCGTCATTTGCTCACCTCCAGGTGGAGGGTGCCGGCGTCGTCCACGCGGACGGCCCAGTCCGGCGGACAGACGACGGTACTCTCGCCGCCCTCGAAGACGGCGGGGCCGTCGAGGGTCGTCCCGGGGGCCAGCCGTCGTCGGTCGTAGACGGGAGTCTCCGGGCTCTCGCCCGCAAAGACGACGTCGCGTCGGCCGGTTCGCGCGTCGCCGTCGGCCTGGTGGGTCGGTTCGGGCGTCTCGCCGGGGACGGTGGCAGTCGTCCGGAGGCTCACCAGTTCGACGGGTTCGTCGGCGAGACGGGAGTCGCGGGCGCGCTCGTGGGCGTCGTGGAAGCGGTCGCGCAGCGTCCGGGGGTCGAACGGGTCCGGAACGTCGACGGTCAGTTCGTGGCTCTGGCCGGCGTAGCGCAGGTCGGCCTGCCGGCGGACGGTGGCTCGGTCGGGTTCGGCCGCGTCGGCCAGCACCGCGTCCGCGAGTTCGTCGAACAGCGCGTCGACGGCGTCGGGGTCGGCGTCGGCCAGCGGGACGCGGTGGGTCCGGACCGCGTCGTGGCTCTCGTCGGCGGCGAGCAGGCCGAACGCCGAGAGGACGCCGCTGGCCCGCGGGACGACGACGCGCTCGACGCCGAGGCGGTCGGCCAGCGGCGCGGCGAGCATCGGCCCGGCGCCGCCGAACGCCGCCAGGGCGAACCCGCGCGGGTCGTGACCGCGCTCGACCGTGACGCGCCGGACGGCGCGGGCCATCGTCGCGGTGGTGACGTCGACGACGCCGCGGGCCACCGCCGTCGCGTCGTCGGCGTCGTCCCCGCCCGTCAGGTCGGCGGCCGTCGCAAGGTCGTCGAGCGCCGACGTCGCGGCCGCCGGGTCGAGCGTCAGGTCCTCGCCAAGGGTCGCGTCCGGACCGAGGTAGCCGAGGGCGAGCGCCGCGTCGGTGACGGTGGGTTCCTCGCCGCCCTTCCCGTAGCAGGCCGGCCCCGGGTCCGCGCCGGTCGAGCGGGGGCCGACGCGGAGCGCGCCGCCCGCGTCCACCCACGCGACGGACCCGCCGCCCGCGCCGACCGTCTCGACGTCGACCATCGGTATCCGGACGGGGTGGCCGCCGACGGACCCCTCCGTGGTCCGCTCCGCGTCGCCGTCCCGGACCAGCGAGACGTCGCAGGACGTCCCGCCCATGTCGAACGTGATCAGGCCGGCGACGTCGGGCGGTTCGAACGCCGACGCGCCGACGACGCCGGCGGCGGGACCCGAGAGGACGGTCGTCACGGCGCTCTCGCGGACGGTCGCCGCGTCCGCGACGCCGCCGCCCGCCTGCATCACGCGCGGACTCGGCAACCCCCGGTCCGTCGCGTCGCGTTCGAGTCGTTCGAGGTAGTCCGCGACGACCGGCGTCACGGCGGCGTCGGCGACGGTCGTCGCGGTCCGCTCGTACTCGCGGAACTCCGCGAGCACCTCGTGGCTCGCAGAGACGGGAACGTCGAGTTCCTCCCGGAGGACGACGGCCGCCCGCCGCTCGTTCTCCGGGTGGGCGTAGGCGTGGAGGAAGGAGACGGCGACGGCCTCGGCGTCGGTCTCCCGGACCCGCTCCGCGACGTCGCGGACCTCTGCCTCGTCGACGGGTCGTTCGATCCCCCCGGTGGTCGCCCGTTCGTCCACCTCGTACCGCCGCTCGGCGGGTACCAGCGGGTCGGGCTTGCGCGCTTCAAGATCGTACAGCGCGGGCCTGTCCTGGCGCCCTATCTCGATCACGTCGCCGAAGCCGGCGGTCGTGACCAGCGCCGTCTCGGCGCCCGTCCCCTCGAGCAGCGCGTTGACCGCCGCGGTCGTGGCGTGACGGAACCGACCGACTGCTCCGGGGTCGACGCCGGCCCGCTCCCGAGCGATGGCTACCCCGTCGAGGACGCCGACGCTCTGGTCGGTCGTCGTCGGAACCTTCGCCGTCGTCAGTTCCCCGTCGGCGAGGAGGACGACGTCGGTGAACGTCCCGCCGACGTCGACGCCGAGGGCCGGCCCGTCGTTCATTGCGGCCTACTGCGTGCGCCTCGGAGTTACCGCTACCGGTCGGCGCAATCGTCGCGGACGCCGAGGGGCAGAGCTAAAGGCGTTCGCCGCGCCTTTCCCGTCGAACGAGATACACGATGTGGTCATGGTTCCGGTCCCACGCAGTCGGCGTCGCCCTCCTCGTCGTCCTGGTCTCGGCGGGAGCCGCGAGTACGGGTGCCGCCGACCCCGGACTCTCCGCAGCGGCGGTCGACCGCTGTGGCGTCGACTGCCCGGTCGCCGTCCAGACAACGGCCGCTGGCGTCCCGAACGGGTCGGGGTCGCTCTCCGTGGCGCACGTCACGCAGGGAACCGTCGGCGAAACAGTCCGGATGGCCGTGAGACTCGGGAACGCCTCCGTCGCCACCGTCACCGTCGGCGGTCCGGAGTTCAACTACGAGGTGACGGGAATGGTCCGGGACGGTAACGGCGACGGCCGGGTCGACGTCCGCTTCGACACGACGGCCGCCGGCCGGGACGCCCCGACGCTCGGGGTCGCGAACGCGTCCGACGAGGTGACGCCCGTCGGGAAGGAGACGGCGCTCGACGGCGCACTCGATCCGGCCGACTACGACGTCACCGTGACGCGCGGGACGGACGCGGACGCGCCGCCCGCCGACGTCGGGACCCTCGTCGTCCACGATTCGGCGTGGGAGCCGACGGCGACCGAACCGGAGCCGGAACGACCACGGGCGGTCGGCCCGACCAGTGACGGCGTCGTCGCGTCGATCCCGCTCGACGCCGCCGGCACTATCGCCATCGGTCTCGGCCTGGCCCTGCTCTCACTCAGGATACTGTTCGTCTCGCGACGCTAGCGCCGGTCCGCCACCGCCAGCAAGACCGCCGCGACGACGAGTCCGGCGACGAAGAAGAGGACGCCGGGTTCGACGACCCGGAAGACGACCCAGCCGAGCGTCTCGACTGGCTGGGACGCGCCGGGCGACCAGCTAGCCGGCCCGACGGCCGAAGACCCGGACCGACCGGCGCCCACGAGGCGTTCCGCGCCCCACTGGACGAACAGGCTGGCGACGCCCAGCAGGGCGAATCCGCCGACGACGCGTGTCAGGGTCCGTTCGATCCGTGGCCTGCGACTCTCGTCGCCGACGAACACCAGCGGGTCGGAGGTCGGTCCGTAGACGGTCATCTCCGTCCCCTTCTCCGAGTAGACGGTGTCGACCGGTTCCACCAGTCCGGCGTCCCGGAGGTTCGAGACGTGGTAGTGGACGTTCTGGACCGACGTGTCGATGCGGTCGGCCAGCTCCGACGGCGTGCTCGGTTCGTCGAACAGCGCCGTGAGCGCCGACCGGCCGTTGTCGGAAGCGAGCGCGTCGAGCACGTCCCCGGCCTCGTCGTCGGTCATGGCGAGGACGCGCGTCCGCTCGTCCGTCGTCGTCCGGCGGTCCTGGATTCGGTCGATGAGTCCCGACATGGCTGGTCCTCGGTTCACCTGGTCGTCGGACGGCTGCCTACTAATCCCTGCGCATGGCTAAAAACTGATTTTACGACTCCCGGGAACGGTCACGGGCCGGCGCGACAGATCGGGCGGTGGAGCCGTTCGCCGCCGCGAGCGTCCGGTCCGGTGCGACGCGGCCGTGGCCGGAACGGCGGTCCAGACCGGGGGCAGCGACGTCGACGGCCGCTCGCTCCACAAGGCGTTCGACTGTCCGCGGCGTGGCGTCCGGTCGCTCCTGGAGGACCAGCGCCGACACGCCGGCGACGTACGCGGCCGAGGCGGACGACCCGACGAACTCGTCCCCTGTCACACCACCGAACCGATCCGGTGCGACGACGTCGACGCCCAGGCGACCGTCGTCCGTCGGTCCGCGTGCGCTGAACCGTTCGACGGCGCCCGCTTCGGGGTCGTACGCGCCGACTGCGAGGACGCCCGGGGCCGTCGCCGGTGCGGCGACGCTCCCCTCCTCGTCGCGGTACTGGAAGCGGTGGGTGGGCGATTCGAGTTCGAGACGAGCGCCGGTGGCGTTCGGTGGCCCGCGGACCGCGACGTAGTAACTCCCCCGGCCGAGGGTAGCGACAATGCGCTCGTTCGGGACGTCGTCGTCGGCGTACGGCCGCGACCGGGCCACGAGTTCCGACGCCGTCCCGTTCGTCCAGTAGAGTTGCGCGGTGTAATCCTGGGCGCGGTGCGACCGGTCCCAGGAGAGCCACAGGTTCAGCGTCGTCCCCTCGCCGGCGACGAAGTTCCGGGTGCCGTCCCCGAACGACACCGACCCCTCGGTCACGTCGTCGTATCGCCCCGTCCAGTGACCGCGCGCCAGATTCCCGACGGGCGCGACGACGACCGTCCCGTTCCGGACGCTCCGCGTCGTCGCCGTCGCGGCCGCCCCGCTTCCATCGCCGGGTTTTCCGTAGAACGTCACCGGGGCGACGACGACGTCGACGCCCTCGTCGGTCAGCCACTCGAGCGCCCGTTCGTACCCGTCGACGGTGTCGAACGAAGCGAGATAGAGGTCGACCCCCGGGGCAGTACGGGCGACCGTGGCGGCGGCTGCCGTCCCGTGACCGTTCTCCCCACCGTTGGCGACGGACTCACCCGGTCCGAACGACCTAGTCGCGACGACCCGGTCGCGGTACGCCGCGTTCGCCGTCTCGAAACCGGTCACGTCCACCACGCCCACGGTGACGTTCTCGCCGGTGACGCCCGACCCGTGTATCGGTTCCAGATCCGCCGCCGGGTCGGTCGGCGTCGACCCGGTTCCGGACTGGTCGCCGGGACCGACCACCGACGCCGCGAGCATGCCGACGCCGAGCGCGAGCAAGAGGGCAGCACTCCCGACCCAGACTGTTCGCCCGACCCGACTCATTGCCCGAGCGATCGGACCACCGGAGTATAACCGTGCCGGACCGGCCGTCGCCGACGGGTCGCGTGCGCGGAGATGGGAATCGGTAGTTCCGCCCGGACACGACCGTAAACTCCATTTTAACCCATATCGACTCTATAGTACAACCCTGAGACGAACCGATCGAAATGACTCGCCACCGAGTGAACGAGGACGGACCGACCGTAAGTCCGATTTTAAGCCATCGGCGGAGCTATAATCGTAGTCGTCGTCGGGTCGAACGAAATGTTCCTCCATCGAGACAGCCAGCCAACGTTCGGACGATATCGACACCGTCCCGGAGCCTCCGGCGGAGGTGAACCGTGAGCCGTCTGGCCAGCGCCGTCGCTGCGCTCCTCCTGACGACCAGCGTCCTCGCAGGCGGTGCGGTCGCCGCCCAGTCGGGGAACGGCACCTTCGTCTACGAGGGGGACCAGCCAGTGCTCCACAACGGACCCGGACAGTCGATTACCGGCCAGACCGATCTGCCCGAAGGGGCGGTCGTGCGCATGGAGATATCCTCCCGGAGCGCCGAGTCGCCGTTCCTCACCCGGCCGGAAGCAGTCGTCGGGCCGAACGGGACGTTCACCGCGAACTTCTCGCTCGCGAACCTCGACGCGGGCACGCCTATCGAACTGATCGCCGAGGGCCCGGACGGGGAGACTATCGCCCGGACCACCGCCGAGGTCCGCCCGTGTAACGGCCAGTGCCCCGAGACGACCGTTCGCTCCGGCCCGTCCGACGACGCGTTCGAGGTGACCGACGTCGAGGACGACGCGCTCCTCGAACGCGACGTCGTCGAGACGAGACAGGGCGAAATCGCCCGGATTCCCGTCGTCCTCGACGGGGCAGACGACGTCACCCTCGTCGTCGGGTCGGAGCGCGACGGCTATCGGATCAACGCGTCGGTCAGCGACGGCGACGGCGACGGCCGCGTCGTCGTCCTGTTCAACACGACCGCCGCGGCACACCCGGGGACGACGCTCGCCGGCGAGGACGACGCCGACTCGCTGACAGTCACGGACGACGAGACCGTCCTGCCATCCTTTATCGACTCGGGCGCGTACGACCTGCGCGCCTATCGCGGAGCGCCGGACGGCGAACCCGACGCCGTGGGAACGCTCGCGGTCCGAGACGGCGACGTGGAGGAACGTGACTGGCCGACACCGGAGCCCTCCGACGAGTTCGGTATCGCCGGTAACGTCTTCACGGTCTACAGGGGCGAAGTGGGAACGGTCGACCTGACGACGGGAGGCGAGACGACCGCGACGGTCCTGCTCTACGCCGAGGACGTCGGCTATCGAGCGAACGCCACCGTCAGAGACGACGACGGCGACGGCCGGATCGGGATCGTCCTCGACACCGCAGTCGGGACGACGGACGCACCGATCCGCGTCGGCGACGGCGACGAGGTCCTCCGAGTGAATCAGACCGGCAACGTCTCCGGCACGCTCCCGGAAGGGATGTACGCCGTGTCGATAACCAGCGGGACGAACGGGAGCGGCGAACGCGGCGTCGTCGGAACCCTGGTCGTCCGGGCGATCCCCGAACGGTCGGATCCGACGCGAACCGCGACCACGGACGAGACGGAGCGCACCGGGAACGGAACGACGAGCGACGATGCCGTGGAGACGGCGGAGACGTCGTCCGGACCGCCGGTGACCGACCCGGCCGTCGTCGGGGGCGGTGCTATCGGCCTCGTGGCGATGGTCGGCGTCGGTCTGCGCTTCCTCGGGTGATCGCTTCGTCGGTTCCGGGGGAGAATTTTGGCCGCCGTGGCGGCGGCCACTGGTAGCACAGACTGTCGAAAGGGTCACGGACCGTCGAGAGGGTCACAGATCGTCGAAAGGGATCGGCGGGAAGGCCGATCTGGAGCATGACAGCGGGTCGTTCACGACACTATCCCGGCACCCAGTGCCCGGCCCTGCGTCGACCGGCACGTGGGGAGTCGGAATCGCCGGTGAAGTAGGCTGCTAATAGTCCTATTGACCGCTACCGATCGCACCCGAACGGGCACTACCAGCGGTAACCCGGTCGCGTTACTCGACCAGGTTACCGATCAGTTCGTCGACGGCCGCGAGTTCGTCCTCGTTGACGGTGTGGCCCATCCCCTCGTAGACCCGCTCGTCGACGTCGGCGTCGAGGCCTTCGAGGACGTCGGCCGTCTCGTGGACGCGTTCGAGCGGGATGTGGGGGTCCTGGTCGCTACAGCCGACGAAGACGGGGGTGCCGTCGAGCGACCCGTCGTACTCGCGGGGCGTCCCCTCGGGGCCGATGAGGCCGCCCGAGAGCGCGGCGAGGCCGCCGTAGCGCTGAGCGTTGCGAGCCATGTACTCCGAGGAGAGGCAGGCACCCTGCGAGAAGCCGAGTAGGAGCGTCTTCTCCGCGGGAACGCCGGCCTCGTCTATCTCGTCGAGGGTCATTCCGACGCGGTCGAGCGCCGAGGAGAGCCAGGGTTCGTTCTGCTCCGTCGGGGCCATGAACGACTGGGGATACCAGGTGTTGCGCGCGGCCTGGGGCGCGACGTAGGCGACGCCGTCGCGGTCGAACTCCTGAGCAAAGGAGAGGATGCTCTGAGCAGTCGCGCCGCGGCCGTGGAACATGAGGACCGCCGCGTCCGCCTCGTCGAGCGGCGTCCCGGCGGTGCGGGTTGGTTGCTCGGCGTGGGGGTCGTCGCTCATCGTCACTCCACCCCCGCGCCCGTCGCCGCGTCGCCGACGTCGACGACGTCGGTGTCGAGTCCCAGTTCGTCCAGCGCGGCCCGGAGGTGTTCCGCCTTCGCGTACTCCGCGCCGTCCGCGACGCGCTTGGACTGGGCGAGGGCGAGCACCTCGCCGCGCCGGTCGTCCGGAACGTCGTACTTGTCCGTCGAGAGCTCGATGGTGAGGCCGTTGTGGTCGCGGGTGTACAGCGAGTGGAAGATGCCGCGGTCGAACTCGTTGTACTGGTAGCCGTTGTCCGCGAGGCCCGACTTCACCTCCTCGAAGCGCTCCGGGTCCACCTTGAACGAGACGTGGTGGACACCGCCCATCGGCGTCCGCAGCGGCTGTCTGCTGGAGTCGCGGTCGTCCTCGACGAAGAAGGTGAGGATGCGACCGTCGCCGGTGTCGAAGAAGAGGTGCGTGACGTTCGGCGCGTCCAGGTTCGGCTGGCGGAGGACGAGCGGCATTCCCAGCACGTCGCGGTAGAACTCGATGGTGTCCTCCTCGTTGCTCCCGATGATGGTGACGTGGTCGAGCCCCGTCGTGTGGAACGCCGACTCGGGCGGCGTCGCGGTGACGGGGGCTTCGTCCGTCGCAGACTGGTCGTTTGCCATGTGAGTGCGTCGGGCTACGCCCCGTAGACTGAAAAACGGGCCAGTGACGTGGAAGTCACCTGTCCGCGCGGGTCGCCGGTCACCAGCGGTAACGCGAACTTTCCGCGTCACCGGGCCGGTGGACGCCGGCGACCCCGGCGACGCTCATGGGACGGTCACCGACGGAAGGTCCAGCTGGCGGTCTAGCGGCGTCGTAACAAAGGTCGACCCGTGCGAAGTGACGGACATGTCCGGACGCACGCCGTTCGACGAGATAGAGCGACTGTTCGACAGGATGGGCCAGCAGTTCGAGGAGGCCTCCCGGCAGTGGGAGGACTGGAGTCCGCAGCAACTCGGCGGCGGGAGCGCCTCGATAGACGTCGCGGACCGGGGCGAGGAGTTCCAGGTGACGGCGGACCTCCCGGGCTACCGGCCGGAGGACGTCGACCTCCGGGTCGTGGACCAGACGCTGTACCTCGACGCCGAGCGAAGCGAGGAGACGAACGTCGAGGAGGCGGAGTTCGTCCACCGGGAGCGGGGCCACCGGTCCGTCTCCCGGCGCGTCCACCTGCCCGAACCCGTCGACGTCGACGACGTCACGGCGACGATGGAGAACGGCGTCCTCACGCTCACCGTCCCGAAAGTCACGCCCGAGGAGGGGGGCCACGACATCGACATCGAGTAGCGCGAGCGTACCGGCCGACCGTCTCCGCCGGGGGCGTCACCCGTCGAACGGGTGGAAGCCATCACAAAGTTAAGGTGTGGTGATCCGCTATCTCCGACGGATGCCATCTCGGAGCGACGGATCCGGCGAGACGCCGCGAACGAAGGTCGGTCGGCTCATCGACGAGTACGACCTCGGGGCCGACTACGGTACCGAACTCGAGACCGCCTGGACCGACGACGGCGACGACCGGAAGAGCCTCCGCGACCTGGCAGCGGAGTTCAACCGCCGACTGGTCGCGACGGCGTTGCGCGAGGCCGGCACCGCGACGCTCGACGGCGAAGTGGACAACGTGTTCCGGTTGCTGACGGCGGACGACGTCACCGCCGGGACGCGAACCGAGGTCCGCAACCGCCTCGCTCGCGAAGGGGTCGACGTCGACCAGCTGGAGCGGGACTTCGTCACCTACCAGGCCATCCGGTCGTACCTCCGGGACGAACGCGGGGCGGAGTACGAGGGGACGAGCGACGAGGACCGCCTCGAACGGACCGAACGGAGCATCGAGCGGTTGCGGTACCGGCTACACTCCGTCGTCGAGAGCAACCTCGAACAGTTGCGCGACACCGACCGGATCACGCTCGACGAGTTCGACCTGTTCGTCGGCGTCGACGTCCGCTGCGAGCGCTGCGGGTCCCGGTACGCCGTCGCGGAACTGCTCGAACGCGGCGGCTGTGACTGCGACGGGAACGACGAGGCGGTCGGGGCTGGCGACTGACCGGACGACGGGGTCGAGTCCGACGCCGCCGCGCGCGGGCGAAGGAAAACGTCTTACTCCGTGGCTCTCCCCATCGACCACATGGACCGCTACGACACCCGCATCGAGGACGACACGCTCTACATCGAGGCCGAGGGCGACGACCTGGAGGTCGGTTCGATGGCCGACGTCTGCGAGATACTCGGCGGCGACAGCTACACCATCGAGTACGAGGAGGACGCCGTCAAGGCGGCCCGCTGGCTCCGGACCGACCCGGACGGCACCCTCTCCTTCGACGTCCGCGAGACCATCGACGACATGGACTACGACGCCTCCTTCGTCAAGAAGATAGCCGCCGAACCGCTCGACCGGGAGACGGCCGAGGGGTACCCCGCACGGACGGCGGAGTTCGCCGAACTGATGGCCGAGATATGGGACTCGAAGGGGAACGTCGAGATAGAGTGAGCGGGCGCGTGGCGACGGTGCTCCGCTTCTCGCGTCGTCGCCCCGGCCTTGCCGCTTCAGGAACTCGTTTTGAGCGGTCGACCCTGACGGCGGTATGGCGACCACAGTCACGGTCTGGAACGAGTTCGTCCACGAACGGGAAGACGACACCGTCGCGGACGTCTACCCGGACGGCATCCACGCGACGATAGCCGACGCGCTGGCCGAGCGCGGGTTCGACACCGAGACGGCGACGCTCCAGGACCCCGAACACGGGCTGACGGAGTCCGTGCTCGCGGCAACGGACGTCCTCGTCTGGTGGGGCCACACCGCCCACGACGAGGTGAGCGACGAGGTGGTCGCACGCGTCGCCGACGCGGTGCTCGGCGGGATGGGGCTGATACTCCTCCACTCCTCGTCGCTCTCGAAGCCGTTCCGGTCGCTGCTGGGAACCACGGGGACGCTGAAGTGGCGGGAGGCCGACGAGCGCGAACGCCTGTGGGTGACCGAACCGGGCCACCCCATCGCCGACGGTATCGACGACTGCATCGAACTCCCGGAGGCGGAGATGTACGGGGAACCGTTCGACGTCCCCGGCCCCGACTCCGTCGTGTTCACCTCCTGGTTCGAGGGCGGCGAGGTGTTCCGGTCGGGGTGTTGCTGGCGTCGCGGCAAGGGCCGGGTGTTCTTCTTCCGCCCCGGCCACGAGACCCATCCGATCTATCACGACCCGGAGATTCAGCAGGTCCTCGCGAACGCCGCCGAGTGGGCGAGTCCGACGGTCGAGGAGCGAGAGACGCCGTCGCTGGAGAACGTGGAACCGCGCGAGGACATCGAAGGGTACGACGGAGACTAGTCGTCGGCCGCCTCGGCCTTCGCGTCGGCCAGCAGCGACCCGACGTCGACCGCCTCGCCCGTCTCCGCGCTCTCGACGGCGGCGAAGACGACGGCCATCGTCCGGAGGTTGTCGCGGGCGCTCGTCTCCATGGGGTCGCCGCCCTCGCACCAGTCCGCGAACTGCTCGACGAGCCACGCGTTGCCCCACTTCTCCCGCTCGTCGAGCGCGACGGGGTCGCCGTCCTCGAAGCGTGCGTTGCCGACGAAGTCCTCCTCCTCGCGCTCGTAGGGGAACGCGCGGAGTTCGCCGCCGTCGAGCATCAGGGTCCCGTCGACGCAGTCGGCCCGGACGTGTTCGTCGCCCCACCCGTTGAACGTCGCGGCGACCGTGTTCAGCCCCTCGTAACTGACGCTGGTGCCGTTCTCCATCACTAGCTGGACGGTCGCGTTCGGGTCGCCTGCGAACTCGGAGTGGGTGGGGTTCCAGGAGTTGCAGAAGACGGTCCGGACCCGGTCGCCCGCCAGGTCGGCGAGCAGGTCCAGGTGGTGGACCGCTCCCTCGACCAGCATGGGGTAGTACGCCTCGTCGTAGAGGCGCTCGGGCTTCCAGGTGCCGTGGGAGCGGGCGTTGATGGCGTAGCGGCAGTAGAGGGCGTCGACGTCGCCGTGGTCGCCCGAGCGGATCCGGCGGCGCAGCGTCGTCACGTCCCGCCGGAAGCGCTGGGTCATCGTCACGCCGACGTTCAGGCCCGCCTCCTCCGTCTTCCGGACGATGCGGGCCGCCGCCGGCATCGTGTCGGCCAGGGGTTTCTCGCAGAGGAGGTCCAGGCCGTGCTCGACCGCGAGGTCGACGAGCGGTTCGCGGACGTGCGGCGGGACGACGAGCGCCAGGGCGTCCGCGTCGCGCTCGGCCACGGCCGCCTCGGCGGACGCGTAACAGCGGTCCGGGGAGAGGTCGAGCAACTCCCGGCCGCGTTCGAGCGCCGCCTCGTCGGTGTCGACCGCCGCCACGACCGCCACCGTGTCGTCGGCCTCGTTCGGCGGGAGGAAGTCCCGGCACCACGCCTCGCCCTGGTTCCCCGTCCCGACCAGGATGATATCCACTGTCATGGCGGGACGTACGCGAGTGTGGGGTTTACCCTGCCGGAACCGGCAATCGCGGTGCGTCGCCGGACTCGCAGAAGTTTACCAGCGAGAGACGGATACCGGTGACGTCGTTGCGAGGTAGCTGCAACCTGTTACCGTTAACACAGGTTAGATAAGGACGGACCGAGCCATACTGGGGCATGGTAAGCAGGAACCGGGACGGCCATCGCGAGCTTCTCGCCGCCTTCCGGTCCCGGGGTTCGTCCCGCGAACCGCTGACGACGGGCGAGGTGGCCGCGTCGCTCGACTGCTCGCGAGGGACGGCCCACGGGGGACTCGACGAACTCGCCTCGGAGGGGGTGCTGGAGACGAAGCAGGTGGACGAGCGGAGCCGTATCTGGTGGCTGGCCGACGACGCCGGGGCGACGGGGGACGCACCCGGATTCACCCCGGACGCGGAGTCCGGGAGCGACGCCGACCGGGAGGGCGTGGTCATCGTCGACGCGGAGGAGACGGTGGCGTGGGTCGACGACGCCGCGTCGGAGTGGTTCGGCGTCGACCGGTCGGCCGCGGTCGGTCGGGCCCGGGACGAGTTCCTCCGGGCGGCCCTCGACGACCGCGCCGACGCGGAGACGGTCGAGGAACTGGCGGCGCGCGCCGGCGACGCGCCGGGGGACGACCCGTTCGCGTTCGAACTGCGCCCCGGGGCGGACGAACCGGTCACCAGGCTCCGCCACGCGGTCGAACCCATCGACGGCGGCCGCTACGCGGGCGGGCACGTCGAGTTCTTCACCGACGTCACCGACCGGACCGGGCCGACGCCAGCGGACGACGGCGACGAGGAACGACTGTTCAGGTCGCTCGTCGAGGCGACGACGGAGTACGCCATCTTCACGCTCGACCCGGACGGCCACGTCATCAGCTGGAACCGCGGCGCCGAGCGGATCAAGGGGTACGACGAGAGCGAGATCCTCGGCGAACACTTCTCGACGTTCTACACCGACGAGGACGTCGAAGCGGGCGTCCCGAAGGAGAACCTCTCCCAGGCGCTCCAGGAGGGGTCGGTCGAGGACGAGGGGTGGCGCGTCCGCGCCGACGGGTCGCGGTTCTGGGCGAACGTGACTACCACCCCGATCCGCGACGACGACGGCGAGTTGCGCGGCTTCGCGAAGGTGACCCGTGACATCACCGACCGCCACGAGTGGGAACGACAGATCCAGGAGGAGCGGAACCTCCTCGAACGGACGCTCGACGTCGTTCCGTCGCGAATCGGCGTCGTCTCACCCGACGGGGAGTTCCTGCGGGTAAACGACGGGGGCGACGGCTGGTTCGGCACGGACGGCGACGACGGCTCGTACGGACTCGCCTCGGACGACGTGTACGACGCGTCGGGCGACCGGGTCCCCGTCGAGGAGCGCCCGTACGTGGAGGTGTTCGAGACGGGGGAACCGGTGAGCGACTGGCACTGCCAGGTCGAGTTGCCGGACGGGAGCCGTCGCTGGTTCGCCGTCAACGCGGCCCCGCTGACCGACGACGACGGCGACGTCGAGGAGGTCGTCGTCTCCGGCAGCGACGTCACGCAGATCAGGGAGCAGGCCGAACGGCTGGCGGCCCGGCACGACGACCTGGAGAGCGAACTCGACGAGATGTTCGAGCGCGTCTCGAACGCCTTCTTCGGCCTCGACGACGAGTGGCGGTTCACGTACGTCAACGAGCGCGCAGAGGACGTGCTCGGCCGGGACGAGGGGGAGTTCCTCGGTGCGACCATCTGGGACGTGTTCGAGGACGCGGCCGGGACGTCGAGCGAGGAACGCCTGCGCGAGGCGATGGAGACTCAGGAGGCCGTCCACTTCGAGGCGCACTACCCGCCACTGGAGACGTGCTTCGAGGTGGACGCCTACCCGTCGGAATCGGGGCTCTCCGTCTACTTCAGGGACGTCACCGAGCGGAAGCGCCGCGAGCGCGTACTGGAGCGCTACGAGACGCTGTTCACCGAGTCCCAGGACGTCAACGCCGTCATCGACCCGGACGGGACGTTCGGCTACCTCCCGCCGTCGACGGAGCACGTCCTCGGCTACGAACCCGGGGAACTGGCCGGCGAACGCGCGTTCGACTACGTCCACCCCGACGACCGCGAGGAGATACGCGAGCGATTGGGAGACGTCGTCGAGGACCCGGACCGCTCGCCGGTCGTCGAGTTCCGGTTCCGGCACGCCGACGGCTCCTGGGTCGTGCTGGAGGCCAGGGCGCGGAACCTCCTCGACGACCCGACCATCGACGGCGTCGTCGTGTACACCCGGGACGTGACCGAGCGGAAGGAGCGGGAGCGCTACCAGCGCGAACTGTACGAGGTCACCGCGAGCGGCGACGTCCCGTTCGACGAGAAGGTCGACCAGTTGATCGACCTGGGGCGCGAGCGCTTCGGGCTTGACGTCGGTCTCCTCACCCGGGACGAGGGCGACGAGCTACGGGTGATGAACGCCGCGGGGGCCGTC
Organism: uncultured Halobacteriales archaeon; assembly: GCA_964565905.1. GTDB lineage: Archaea > Halobacteriota > Halobacteria > Halobacteriales > Haloarculaceae > Halomicrobium. The sequence goes on along the minus strand of CAZMGU010000001.1, from coordinate 61,380 downwards.
GACGTCGAGGAGGGCGTCACGACGGTCAGTCCGGACCCCGGCCACTACTGTCGGCGGTCGATCGGTTCCGACGGGCCGGTCGGCGTCGAGGACGTCGTGGCGTCGGGGTGGGAGGAGGACCCGCTCTACCGCGACCTGGGGTTCGCCTGTTACCTCGGCGTCGAGGTGACCGTCGGCAACGACCGCTACGGGACGCTGTGCTTCGTGGACCGGGAAGCGCGGGCCGACTCCTTCGACGACGCCCAGCGAACCTTTCTCGACCTGATGGGACAGTGGGTGAGCTACGAACTGGAGCGCGACCAGTTCGAGGAGACGCTGCAGACGCTCCACGAGTCCTCGCGCGAACTCATCCGCTCGGAGACGAAGAGCGACGTCAGCCGGACGGTCATCGACGCCGCGACGTCGGTGCTCGACCTGGAGGGCGTGGCCGCCTACCGCTACGACGCGACCGATGACGCGCTCGTACTGGACGAGCGCTCGGTCGAGGCCGGACCGATGCGGGAGACGTTGCCCGACTTCCCGGCCGACCACTCGAGTATCGTCGGGCACACCTTCCGCGAGGGCGAGGCGAACTACTACGACGACGTCCGCGAGTCGGAGCACCTGCTGGCCGACCCCGCCGAGGTGGACATGGAGGCCGGCCTGTTCGTCCCGATGGACGACCACGGCGTCCTCGTCGTCGGGTGGCCCGAAGGGGAGGCCCCCGACGAGCGGACGCGTCGGCTGGTGCGGATACTCGCAGCGAACGCCGAGGCGGCGTACGAACGCGTCGAGCGCGAGCGGCGACGCGAGGAGGCCGAACGACGCTACCGGACGCTCGCGGAGAACTTCCCGGACGGCGCGGTCGGCGTCTACGACGACTCCCTGGAGTTCACGCTGGTCGAGGGGGCGATATGGGAGGACGTCGGCCTCGACCCGGACGCGCTGGAGGGGGAGCACGTGACCGAGGTCGTCGACGACGCGTCCGCCGACGTCGAGTCGCTGTACCGGGACGCGCTCGACGGGACGCCCGGGAGCACCGAGGTCCGGTTCGGGACGGACGTGTTCCGGGTGTGGGCGCTCCCGATACGCGACGACGCGGGCGACGTCTCCGGGGGACTCAGTTTCGCCATCGACGTCACGGAACGGGTCGAGCGCGAGCGGGAACTCGAGGAGTACGAGACCATCGTCGAGACGGTCCAGGACGGCGTCTACGTCCTCGACGAGGAGTTCCGGTTCGAGAAGGTCAACGAGGCGTACGCCGAGATGACCGGCTACGACCGCGAGGAACTGCTCGGGAGCCACTGCTCGCTCGTCCTCGGTGACGAGGTGAGCCAGGAGTCCGCGAGGCGGGTCGAGGAGACCATCGCGGAGCACAGCGACGGCGCGACCGTCGAGGCCGACATTCACCGGGCCGACGGTACTCGCCTGCCCGCCGAGAGCAACTTCAGCGCGCTGCCCGGGAACGGCGGAACCGCCGGCAGGGTCGGCGTCGTCCGCGACCTCACCGAACGGATCGAACGCGAGCGGGAACTCGAGGAGTCCCGCCGGCGCTACCGGACCGTCGTCGAGAACTTCCCGAACGGGGCCGTCGCGATGGTCGACCGGGAGATGCGCTACCTCACTGTCGGCGGGGAGTTCATCGCCGAACCGAACCTGTCCGCGGACGCGCTGGTGGGGACGCACGTCGACGAGGAACTACCGCCCGAACTGGCCGAGGTGTTCGTCCCGCACTACCGGCGCGCGCTGGACGGCGTGGAGACGACCGACGAGATAGAGGTCGAGGGCACGGTGTACAAACTCAGGTTCGTCCCGGTCCGGGACGACGACTGCGAGGTGTTCGCCGCGCTGGGGATGTCACAGGACGTCACGGCACGGGTCGAACGCGAGCGGGAACTGCAGACGCGCGTCGACCAGCACGGCGTCGTCGCGGACCTGGGGCGGCGCGCGCTCGGCAACCCGGAACTCGACGACCTCTTCGCGGACGCCGTCGAGCGCGTCGCCGACGCCCTCGACAGCGAGTACTGCAAGGTGCTCGACCTCGACCGGGAGTCGGAGGAACTGCGCCTCCGGTCGGGCGTCGGCTGGAACGAGGGGTACGTCGGGACGGCCACCGTCGACGTCGACCGGGATTCACAGGCCGGCTACACCCTGCTGGCGGACGAACCCGTCGTCGTCGAGGACATGGCCGCCGAGGAGCGGTTCGCGGGACCCGACCTGCTCGTCGACCACGCCGTCGAGAGCGGCATCAGCGTCGTCATCGGGTCGCCGACGGATCCGTGGGGCGTCCTCGGTATCCACGACACCGAACCCCGCGAGTTCTCGGAGAACGACGCGCTGTTCGTCCAGTCGGTCGCCAACGTGCTCGCCACGGCCATCGACCGCCGCGAACGCGAGGTGGAACTGGAGGAACAGCGCGCACACCTCGCCGCCCTGGACGACATCAACGGCGTCGTCCGGGACATCAACGAGGCGCTCGTCGAGCAGTCCACTCGCGACCAGATCGAACGGACGGTGTGCGAGCGACTCGCGGACTCCGACTCCTACCGGTTCGCGTGGATAGCGGCGGTCGACCCGCGGACCGGCACCGTCGAACCCCGTGCCGAGGCCGGCGTCGACGGCTACCTCGACGAGGTCGACGTGTCCGTCGACGACGACGCGCCGGAGGGCCAGGGGCCGACGGGACGGGCGGCGCGGACGACGGAGATACAGGTCACGAACGACGCCCTGGCCGACCCGGCGTACGAGCCGTGGCGGGACGTCGCCGAGGCGTACGACTTCCGGAGTACGGCGGCGATACCGGTCGTCTACGGGGACAACCTCTACGGCGTGCTGGGCGTCTACACCGACCGCGTGGGTGCGTTCGCCGACGAGGAGCGCGAGGTGGTCGCCCAGCTCGGGGAGATAGTCGGCCACGCCATCGCGGCCGTCGAGCGCAAGCGCGCGCTCATGAGCGACGAGGTGGTCGAACTCGAGATCAGGATGGAGAACCTCCTCGCGGAGGTCGGCTACGCGGGGCCGACGGAGGGACGGGCCACGTTCGAGGACGTCGTCGCCATCGGTGACGACGAGTTCCTGCAGTACGGGACCGCCGTCGGCGGCGGGATCGACGCCGTCGAGAAACTCGTCGACGAACTCCCCCACTGGGAGGAGTGCACCGTCGTGGGCGAGCGGTTCGACGAGCACCGGTTCGAACTCCGCCTCTCCGAACCGCCGCTGGTCTCGGCCGTCGCGGACCGCGGCGGCTACATCGACGAGGCGGTCATCGAGGACGGTTCGATGCACGTGACGATACACCTGCCGCCGACGGCCGACGTCCGCCAGACCGTCGACGCCATCCAGGACGCCTACGAGACGGCCGAGATGGTGGCGCGCCAGCAGGTCCACCGCGACGACGAGGAGCGAGGGATCGAGCGGGCGCTCACCGAGGAACTGACCGAGCGCCAGCGGGCCGCCCTGGAGGCCAGTTTCCATGCGGGCTTCTTCGAGTGGCCCCGCGAGAGCTCCGGCGAGGAGGTCGCGGAGTCCCTCGACGTCAGCGCCCCCACCTTCCACCAGCACCTGCGGAAGGCCCAGCAGAAACTCCTCGAAACGATCCTCTCCTGAGCGCGGCGGCACGCGGCCGACCTGCCTCCCGCGACGGGCGGGGGCGACGGCGCTCGAAACCCGCTGCAGTGAGCCGCTTCGACCGCCGGGCAGCGACCCCCTATCAGGATAGCCACCCGTCCGCGGGCGCCCTATCGATACCGCGAGTAGACGTATGCCGGAACGGAACGTTCGGCTAGTCGATGAGTCTTCACTCGGACGCCACCGAGAGCAGTCCCGCACACGAACAGGTCGTTCGCGCCGTCGCCAGCGCGGAGGGGGTCGGTCCGACGGACCTGCCACCGCTGTACAATACGGTCGACCCGGAGGCGCTCGACGCGCTGTTCGAACCCGGCGTGGACGGGACGGTCGCGTTCACGTATACAGGTCACGACGTGGTGATAGACAGCGCCGACGGCGTCACGGTCGACGGGACGCCGGTCGACGAGCGTTCCACGCGGACCGTCGGCGTCGGTGACGGGTCGGGCGCGAGCGCCGCCGAACAGTAACGGACCGCACGACACCGCCGTCTTCCGGCGTGCGGTCCGGTCGGCACGCCCGCCGGAACCGACCGGAACGCACCGGTGAGCGTACCCGGTCGGCACTCGCCTGCACGTGGAAAGAACCCGGCGTCGAAGTGGTGTCAATCTGCAGACCTGATTCTTGACCCACAATTCTTTTCTCCCCCACTGTCGTTCGGTAGCCTAGTTACGACCCCGGGACGGCGGGGAGTTCCGCAGTGGAACAGGGCCCCAGGGTCGACCGAACCAACCATGTCCGAAACAGGCACACAGCGCGGATCCGAGCGTCGTCTCGTGGGGACAGTACTCGACCGCCACCGGTGGGACCGCGTCCACGCGGAGTCGTCGAACCCGTCGCCACGGGGGAGGGGATCATGAGCCGTGCCGAACGCGTCACACGCGGGACGGACGACGTCCTCACGCTCGACAGCGGCCTCGACGCGCTCCGGTCGAGTCCGTCGTTCCGCGGCCCCGTCGAGTCGCTCGACGGCCACGAGTCGAACGAGCACATGGCGCTCATCTACGAGGACCGGGACGAACAGGTCGCGGCCACGGTTCCCTATCTCGTCCAGGGGTTACGACGTGGCGAGCGGTGCATGTGCCTCCTCGAAGAGGAGAGCAAGGCGGCGGTGCTCGAGGGGTTGCGACGGGCGGACGCCGACGTCGACGTGGACGAGGCGCTCGAGTCGGGCGCGCTGACCTTCCACACGCTCGAGGAGACGTACCTGCGGGGCGGGTCGTTCGACGGCGACGAGATGATAGAGTTCTACGAGGGCGTCATCGACGAGGCCACGCGGGAGTACGAGGCGCTCCGCATCGCCGCGTCCGTCGGGTGGTTGCTCGAGGAGTCGACGTCGATAGCCGACTTCATGGCCTACGAGTCGAAGGTCAACGACCTCTTCGACGGCGAGGACTGCATCGCGCTCTGCCAGTACGACCGGCGACGGTTCCCGCCGGAGGTGCTCGGCACCGTCATCGAGACGCACCCCCACCTCGTCTACGACAACACCGTCTGTCACAACTTCTACTACACGCCGCCCGAGGAGTTCTTCGGGCCTGACCAGCCCGACCGCGAGCTGGACCGCATGATGCGGACGCTCGTCGAGCGGACGGAGGCGAAGGCGTCGCTCCACGAGCGAGAGGGGTACCTCCACCGGCAGACCGAGATAACCGCGGACCCGGACCGGTCGTTCGAGGAGAAACTCGGGTCGCTGCTCCGCCTCGGCTGTGAGCGGTTCGACGTGGAACTCGGGGGGATGGCGCACGTCGACCCCGGCGCGGACCGGTTCGTCCTCGAGCACGTCGTCGGCGAACGCGAGGGGTTCGTCCCGGGACTCGAACTCCCGCTCTCCGAGACGTACTGTACCGCCGCGACTGGGAGCGACGGACCCGCGACCGTCACCGACGCGACCGGGGACGACCACGCCGAGGTGACCGTCCGGCGGGAGTTCGGGCTGGAGGCGTACCTCGGGATGCACGTCGAGGTGGAGGGCGACCACGACCGGACGGTGTTCTTCGTCTCCACCAAACCCCGCCGGGACGGGTTCTCGGACGAGGAGCGCACGTTCCACCGGCAGTTGAGCCAGTGGGTGGGACACGAACTCGACCGGCGACAGCGCGAGCGGTCGCTCAACGACCTGTACGAGACGGCGGCCGACACGGAGCAGTCCTTCGAGACGAAGGTCGAGCGACTGCTCGACCTCGGGCGCGAGCGGTTCGGACTGGAGTGTGGTGCCTTCTCGCGGATAGCGGGCGACAGCTTCGAGTCGGTCGTCACCGTCGGCGACCACGAACGGTTCGAGGACGGGAACGATACCCCCCTCTCGGAGACGTACTGTCGGCGGCTGTTCGACCGGGACGGCCCGCTGACCGTCGAACACGCCACCGAGGAGGGGTGGGAGGACGACGAGGCCTACGAGGTCTGGGAGTACGAGAGCTACGTCGGCACCGTCGTCACCGTCGGCGGCGAGCCCTACGGGACGCTGTGTTTCGGGGACGGGCGACCGCGTTCCCGGCCCGTCTCCGACGACGAACGGACGTTCCTCGAACTGATGAGCCACTGGATCGGCTACGAGGTCGAGCGGGAACACGGCGAGGCGCAACTCGCCGCGCTCAACGAGATGGCGAGGGACGTGATGCGGGGCGAGACCAAGGAGCGCATCGCCGAGACGGCCGTCGAACACGCCGCGTCGAACCTCCGGCTGCCGACCACCGCCGTCGTCTCGTTCGACCGCGACGTCGGCACTCTGACCCCGACGGCACTGACTGACCGCGCCGCCGAGAACCTGCCCCTCGAGGCGCTGTGCGACGACGGGCCGTTCTGGGAGACGTTCGTCGAGAACGAAGTCCGCGTCGTCGACGGCGTGGCCGACCTCCCGGACGCCGGCGAGCACCTGACCGAGGCGATGGCGGTGCCCCTGGGGACCCACGGGCTGTGGATCACGGCGACGACCGACGAGGGTGGCTTCTGCCCCGCCGAGCGCGACTTCGTCGAGACAACGGCGGCCACCGTCGAGACGGCGACCGTCCGCGCCGACCGGGAGCGACAGCTCCAGAAGCGCGAACGGACCCTCGAAGAGCAAAACGAGACGCTCGAACGCCTCGACCGGGTCAACGACATCATCCGGAGCATCGACCAGGCGCTCGTCCAGGCCTCGACCCGCGCCGACGTGGAGGCGGTCGTCTGCGAGCAACTGGCGGCCGCCGGCCCGTACGAACTCGCCTGGGTCGGGACCCACGACCCGCACACCGGCGAGGTGACGGCGCGGGAGTCCGCCGGGGACGACGACGGGTTCCTCGACGGACTCGCCGCGGGTTCGGGCGACGGGGCGGAGTTCGAGCGCCCGGCGCTTCGCGCCGTCAAGACGCGCGAGCCACAGGTCGCCAACGACGTCCTCGGCGACGGGGAGTCCGCCTGGCGGCGGGCGGCGCTGAACCGCGGCTACCACGCGTCGGTGGCGCTCCCGCTCGTCTACCAGGACCGGTGTTACGGCGTCCTCACGATATACGCCGGCCAGCCGGGGGTGTTCGACGAACTGGAGCGGTCGGTGCTGACGGAACTCAGCGAGACCATCGCCTACGCGATGAACGCCGTCGAGAGCAAGCGCGCGCTCGTCAGCGAGGAGACGACCGTCCTGGAGTTCAGCGCCACCGACGAGTCGATACCGCTCGTCAGGGTCGCCAGGGAGACGGGCGCGACGCTGGCCGTCGACACGGTCGTCCCCCGGTCGGACGGACGACTGCGCGGGTACTTCACGACCCGCGGCGTCCCCGCGGCCGACGTGCTCGAACTCGAACCGTCGCTCCCCCTGGCGGAGCTACGTCTCGTCGCGGAGCGCGACGAGGACGGCGAGAGCACTTGCCACTTCGAGGCGACCCTGCACGAGGAGAGCCTCGCGGGGACCGTTGTCGAACACGGCGCTCGACTGCGCGACGCCCGCGCGACGGGCGGTTCCGCGACCGTGGAGATAGAACTCGCCGCCGACGCCGACGTCAGGGAGTTCGTGGAGATGTTCCGGACGCGCTACCCGGGGTCCGAACTCGTCGCTCAGCACAGCGACGAGCGCGACTACCGGACCGCCGCGGAGTTCTACGCCGCGGTCACCGACGAACTGACGCCGCGCCAGCTAGAGGCGATCCAGACCGCCTACTTCAGCGGGTTCTTCGAGCGGCCGCGGCCCCGCACCGGCGGCGAGATCGCCGACGCGATGGACATCTCGCAGCCGACGTTCAACGCGCACCTCCGGACCGCCCAGCGGAAACTCTGTCGACGCCTCTTCGAGACCGATCCGATCTGAGCGACTCGACTACCGTCTCCGCCCCGTAACGGCCCGTTCCGCTCGACCCGAACGGGCGACCGGCGAACCCAGTCGATCGGTAGTTCGTGAGTAGCCGGGATCAAACGCTTTTGTCGTCCCGTCCGTAGCCGTCGACGTGTCAACACCAACCGAGAGCTTCGAGACGGCGATGGACGAGACCGCCGGGCGAGAGGCGCGCGAGTCGGCCATCGACGCCCTCGAGGCGGCCAACGAGTGCGACAGCCTGGCCGCCATCGTCGAGGACGACGGCGTCGAGGACGACCTCCGCGAACTGGCGCTCCAGGCGCTCGCCGGTCCCCAGTGCGAGGCGACGATGGAGTCGCTGGCCGAGCGCGACGACCTGCCGGCGGAACTGACCGAGCGGGCCCGGTCGTACCTCGAAGACGTCGAGGACGTCGGGCCGCAGTAGCGAAAGAGCGTTCGCGAAGGTGGACGGTCGGTACGGATCCGCTCCGGGTCACTGGTCCGCGACGAAGCGTCCGCTACTCCTGCCGCGGCAGGTTTCGCTGTTCCTCGGTCCGTGGCCGGTCGCTCTCCTGGTAGCCGGTTCGCTGGTGGTTGCCCCGGTGCTGCCGTCGAGTCCCCTGATCCTGTGGGCTTCCCTGCTGCTGTGGACTCCCCTGCTGCTGTGGACTCCCCTGCTGCTGTGGACTCCCTTGCCGTTGGTTCCCCTGTCGTTGACGGTGCTGGTGTTGCTGCGGGTTCCGCTGCTGGTGCTGCGGAATCTGCTGGTATCCACCGGTGCTACCCTGGTGCTGCTGGGTGGCACCGCGGGGCTGTCGCTCGCTCTGGCCACGTTCCCGGCCGCGCTGCTGGTACTCCTGGTGGAGGAACCGGTTTTGGCGCTGACGTTGCCCGCCCTGCTGACGCGATTGCCCCTGCCGGGGCCCGGACTGTCGTCCCTGTCCCCTCCCCTGGTTCCCGCCGACCTGCGGGAACGCCTTCTGCGGGTAGTTCCGGTTCTGTGGCGAGCGCTGTGCCTGGTCTAGCTGGCCGCCCCCCTGGTTCGGGTTCGCCTCGCCGAACGTCTGCCGCGTGCCGGCGTGGTCGTGGGACCCCGACTGCGACTGGTCGTGGCGTCCGGCCCCGCCGTACTCCAGCCCCTGGTCGACCTGGTCCTGGGGCCGTCGCTGCTGGCCGCGGAACTGTTGCTCACCGCCCTGCCGGCGTCCGACGTGCTGTCCCGTCTGCTGGCCGGTCGGCTGGTCCGTCCGGCCCTGCTGGCTTTGGTGGCCGGCGCTTTGCTGACCGGCCCGCTGACCCTGCTGGCCTGTCCACTGCTGGCCGGTCTGCTGACCCTGTCGGTCGGTCCGCTGCTGACCCTGCCGCCCGGTCTGCCCCCGTCCCGACCCCGCTCGCTGCGTCCGCTGTCCTCCCTGATTCGACCCGTGGCGCAACTGGTTCAGTTCCGACCGGTCGGGGAGTACCTGCTCGGCCACGTCCCCCTGACGGTTCTGGTTCTGCCCCCGATTCCAATGCTGCTCGTGCTCCCGCCGGTCCTGCCGGTCCGTTCCCTGTTCGTCGTCGTGGTGTGTGTGGTGAGTCATGGTCGGATGGGACGACGTCGCCAGTCGTCGGACGGCGACGCCGTCGTGGACGGGTCGTTCCCGGCCGTCGATTGGTCCTCGACGCACGGGAAAGTTGGCCCGGCACTTGCAAGACGGCGCGTCGCGGGCGAGGCGGCACCCCCGAACGAACGCGTCCCGCAACCGTCGCCGTCGGTTCACCCATCCTGAACGACAGGTGGTCGCCTACGAGTAGGTGACGTTCAGTTCGATGACGTTCTGGACCTCGAGGAGTTGCTGCGGGAGTTCTTCCCTGAACCGCTCGTCGCGGAGGCGGTTCGTCGGCCCGGAGACGCTTATCGCCCCGACGACTTCGTCGTCGGCCAGTATCGGTGCCGCGACGCAGCGGAGGCCGTGCAACCGCTCCTCGTCGTCGAACGCGAACCCCCTGTCGCGTATCCGGTCCAGTTCCGCGAACAGTGCCGCCTCGTCGGTGACGGTGTTCTCCGTCGACGCCGGCAGGCCGTGGTGGTCGACGATGGCGCGGACCCGGTCCTCGTCCATGTGGGCGAGGATGGCCTTGCCGAGTCCGGTCGCGTGGAGCGGCGCGCGCGTCCCGACGTGGCCCCTAACCTGGACGGCCATCTCCCCGCGGGTGCGGTAGAGGTACGACCCCTTCCCGTGTTCCTCGACGAGGAGGTTTGCCAGTTCGCCCGTCTCGCCGGCGAGGTGTTCGAGTTCCGGCTTGGCCACCTCGAACATCTCCACCTGGTCGCGCGCGTACGCACCCAGGTCGAGGAATCGCAGTCCGACGCGGTACGTCGTCCCGTCCTTCACGACGTACTCCTCCTGTTCCAGCGTCGCGAGGTAGTTGTGTATCGTGCTCTTGGGCAGGTCGAGGTGGTCCGACAGCGTCGTCACTCCCGCGCCGTCCAGTTCCTGGAGCGCTTCGACGATGGTGAACATCACCTCGACCGACTTCACCGGATTCGCTGCGGACGGGCTCATACCGGGACTCCACCCCCATCGTACAAAAATCTGTTCAGTATAATCGAACGTCATCCGGATCGCGGCCCGTCCCGTCGTCGCAGACGGGCAGATCTCCCGGATCACCAGTCCGGTGGCAGGGGGTGTGGAGAACCGGTTCTCGGCGGTTCCTCTTCCGGAAGGGAAGTAGTAAGTAACCCGGCGTCGATCGTACAGGTGTATGGCAGAGCCAAAGCGCAACTACATCGACGGGGAGTGGGTCGCCTCCGAGTCCGGCGACACCGTGGACGTCCACAACCCCGCCGACACGACGGAAGTAGTCAACACGTATCACTACGGCTCCGAAGCGGACGCGGAAGACGCCGTCGCCGCCGCGAAGGCGGCCAGCGACGACTGGGCGGACACGCCCGCGCCCGACCGCGGCGCGATCCTCCGCGAGGCCGGTTCGATCATCGAGGACCGCAAGGAGGAACTCGCGGAACTGCTGACCCGCGAGGAGGGCAAGCCCCTCTCCTCGGCGGCCGGTGAGGTCCAGCGGACCATCGACATCTTCTACTACTACGCGGAGAAGGCCATGGACTTCGGCGGCACTGTCAAGGGCGCAAGCGGCGGCCGCACCAACGTCTCGACCCGCAAGGAGCCCCTCGGCGTCGCGGGTCTCATCACGCCGTGGAACTACCCCATCGCCATCCCGGCCTGGAAACTCGCGCCCGCGCTGGCGACCGGTAACACGGTCGTCCTCAAGCCCGCGACCCAGGCCCCCGGCACCGCGGTCGAACTGTTCAAGGCGCTGGACGAGGCCGGCATCCCCGACGGCGTCGCCAACGTCGTCGTCGGCTCCGGGAGCAGCGTCGGTTCGACGTTCACCGAGCACGAGGACGTCGACGCCGTCTCCTTCACCGGTAGCTCGCAGGTCGGCCACCACGTCTACGACGCGGCCACGGACGACACCAAGCGCGCCCAGGCGGAGATGGGCGGCAAGAACCCGACCATCGTCACCGACAGCGCGGACGTCGACGAGGCCGTCGACATCGTCGGCGTCGGCGCCTTCGGCGTCACCGGCCAGGCCTGTACCGCGGCCTCGCGCGCCATCGTCCACACGGACGTGTACGACGAGTTCGTCGAGGGTATCGTCGACTACGCCGAGAACCTCGACATCGGCCCCGGCCTCGACGACCCCGGCATGGCGCCCCACGTCAGCGAGGAGGAGTTCGACTCCACGCTCGAGTACGTCGACGTCGCCAAGACCGAGGGCGCGACCCACGAGTTCGGCGGTAACCGCGTCGACGAGGGCGACCTCTCGGACGGCTACTTCGTCGAACCCGCCGTCTTCTCCGACGTCACGCGCGACATGCGCATCTTCCAGGAGGAGGTGTTCGGCCCCGTCCTCGCCGTCACCGAAGTCGAGGACTTCGACGAGGCCATCGAGACGGCCAACGACAGCGACTACGGCCTCTCGGCCAGCGTCGTCACCGAGGACCTGAACGAGGCCCACGAGTTCGTCGACCGCATCGAGAGCGGCGTCGCGAAGGTCAACGAGAAGACGACCGGTCTCGAACTGCACGTGCCCTTCGGCGGCATGAAGCGCTCGTCGACGAACACGTTCCGCGAGCAGGGCGACGCCGCCATCGACTTCTTCACCCAGACCAAGACGGTCTACCTGAACCACTAGACGGCCGACTTCGCGGTTCGCGACCCGTTTTTTCGTCGACGTTCGATCCCGCTCCGATCGGTAGCGGCAGCCGTGACTCGACGGACGAGAGAAGACAGGAAGCGAACCGGACCGGGCGACTACTCCGCGCCGGCGTCGTCCGCGTCGTCGGCGTCGCCGTGCCGGCGCGCGAGCGCGTAGCCGCCGACGCCGGCCAGCGCGGACGCCACGCCGAGGCCCGGCCCCGACGCTTCGGTCGCGTCGGTGTCGGTCGCGGGCGTCGCGGATTCCGTCTCGGTCGGCGATTCGGTCGGGGTCGCCACCTCGACGTCCAGCCGAAACTCCTCGGTCACGCCGCCCTCGGAGAGGGTCGTCGTCCTCGTGGCCGACTCGCCCTCGTACTCCACCGTTATCTCGTACTCGCCCCGGAAGGCGCGGGTGGCGTACGCGCCGTCGACGTCCGTCTCGCCGTCCTCCTCGGTCCACCACTCGTCGTACACCAGGTCGTGGTACTGCTCGCCGTGTGGCCGGAGCGTCCAGTCCGAGTCGTAGTAGGCCCCGGTCGGTCGCCAGTGGTCGTCGGCCCAGAACCCCCAGGATATCACGCCCTCGACGGCCTCGTGGCTGAACGACGCCGTCAGGAAGTCCCGGAGGTAGTCGGTCTGCCACTCGACCTCCTCCTCGTCGTCCCGGCTGTCTATCTGGACGTCGAACTCGGTGATCAGGACGGGGAGGTCGAGTTCGGCGAACCGGTCGTACGTCGAGAGCAACTCCGCGGGTGGCGTGACGTTCCCCTCGGGCAACTGGGCGTGGCCCATGAAGCCGACGCCGTCGACCGGTGCGCCGTCGTCGAGCAGGCGCTCGACGAACTCGTAGTGCTGGTCGCGGTTGAACCCGCCCGCGACGTTACCCATCTCGTTGGTGTACAGTTCCGCGTCCGTGGCCTCGTTCCCGGCCTCCCACCACTCGAGGACGGCGTCCCACCCGAGACGGTCGCGGATGGCGCTCTGCCAGATGGGGTGGTTGTGCATGTCCCACTCCGCCACCCGGTCGCCGACGTCGGTGGCGTGGTTCCGGATCAGATCGAGCATCCGGGTCTGGAGTTCCTCGTCGGAGAGGGAGTCGGGGTCCTCGATGGCCATGCCGCCGCCGCCGTCGGTGCCGTACTCCTCCCACACGAGGTAGTGGCCGCGAGCGGGGACGTCGCGTTCCGCGAGCCAGTCCAGCGCCGCCAGGGCGCCCTCCTTGCTGTCGCCCCAGGACCCGCGGAAGGAGGGATACTTGAGGGCGTTCTCGAGGACGCCCACGTTGAAGTCCTCCAGAAACGTCTCCCGGTAGGTCTCGTCGTCGTCGCCGTCGCCGTTGACGTGTTCGGCGGAGACGGCACTTCCGAAGTCGAACGCGTGTTCCTGCATCCGGACGGAGACGGCCGCGTCCGGGACCGGCGTCCCGTCCGAGTCGACGACGGTCACGCCGAGGTCGCTCTTGCGGACCTCGTCTATCCGGTCCTCGGCCTCGCTTCGCCACTGCGCGCCCGCTTCGCGGCCCTCGTAGTCGATTAGCGGACTGGGTGCGCCGTCGCTCGACCCCGCGGGGAGGTCACCGACTGCCACGTCGGCGTCGCCGTAGTCCACCAGCGCGACGCCGCCGAACTCCACCGTCTGCTCGGTGAAGCCGGTCCAGAACTCGATGTACGGTTCGAACTCGGAGCCGTCGGGTTTCTCCCCGACCTCGATGGGGAAGTAGTACCGCGTCCACTCCGCCGTCGGCTGGACGGTCGCGCCGTCCGTGACGTAGGTGCTACTGTACGACGTCTCGCCGTTCGAGTCCGTGTACCGGTACTTGAATCCGGCCTGCACCTCGGCCCCGTCCGTCTCGCTCCGGAGGGACGCGACGCCGAGGAGGACGTCCCCCGCCTCGAAGGATCGGTCGGTGACGAACCCCTGGTACGTGTAGTCGTAGTTGTTACTCGGTTCCTCCGCGACTTCGATGCGGACGCCCCGCGTGAACGGGACGTCCGCCTCGACGTCGAACGCCGTCTCGCTCCCGCTCCCCGCCCCTTCGAGGGCGAAGGCGTCGATGGTCTCCGCTTCGGTCGAACCGTAGACGAACTCCCCCGCCGGCAGGCCGTAGGTCTCCTGCAGGTCGGCCAGGAGCGCGTCGTGATACGCGTCTCCGTCGTCTGTCTGTGCGCCGACCGTTCCCGCGAAGGTGCCCGTCCCGAGGGCTCCCATCGCCGAGAGCGTCCCCAGAACCGTTCGCCTGTTCCACCCGTCGTCTACCGGGTCCCGTTTCATGTACGAAGTACCTGGTAGGAAAAGCCCAGTCGTCGTATAAAATAATTCCCCACGTGACGCAAGCTGAGTCGACGGTGGACCGGGACGAGGGTCGCTTCGGGCCGGCGGCGGAACCGAATCGCGGGCCGCCCGCGCCTCACTCCGCTATCGGGACGCGCCCGCGTTCGTCTGGAATCCCCGAGTGCTCGTAGAAGTACGAGCAGATGGCGTCCCGCCAGCGACCGGCCTGGCGGACGTGTTCGTCGAACCGCTCGGCGACGTGCCGGTGTCGCTCCGCGTCTATCTCCCCCTCGAGCGAGCGCCACTGCTCGCGCAGGCGCTTGACCTCCTCGACGCCGGCGAAGCAGTTGTCGTACAGCGTCTGCACGACGGTCCGCCCGTCGTCGAGTTCGTGGTCCCAGGGGAGGTGGTGGAAGAAGAGGAGCAGTTCCTTCGGGCACGTCTCCGGGTCGTTGTAGCGCTCCGCGACCGGGTCCGCGAACTGGCCGGCGTAGTCGCTCCCGCTCGAACTGCGGTCGTAGCCGATGCCGTCCTCCGTCGCACCGGTGTAGCCCGGCCACTCCGCCGGCGAGGGGTCGTAGTGGTTCTCCAGGCGCGCCTCGCCGTTGTACATCATGTGGATGAGGCCGAGGCCGCCCGTCTCGTAGTCGACGGTGGCCTCCCACGAGTCCTGGAGGACGGCGGTGACGGTGTCGACGACGTCGGGGTCGTCGCCGAACGTCAGCCCGGCCCACTCCTCGGTGACCGACTCGGCGTCCAGTTCAGGGTCCCAGGCGAACCGCCCGTAGCCGTAGAGGTTCACGCCCGCGAGGTAGTTGCCGAACCAGTTCCGGTCCTCGCCGACGTTCCCCACGCCGGCGATGCCCTCGCCGTCCGTGTCCGCGAACACGTCCCCGACGGGGCTCCCCTCGCCGTCGGCGTGGGTGTCGAACTCGAAAAACTCCTCCCAGAGCGGGAGATGGGAGCAGACGTGGACGCCCTGGCCCGTGTACTCCTGTGTGATCTGGAGTTCGAGCGCGAGGTGGGTGTCCGGCATCGCGCCGAACAGGGAGGAGACGGGTTCGCGGGGCTGGAAGTCTATCGGGCCGTTCTTCACCTGCACGGTGACCTTGTCGTGGAACTCGCCGTCGAGCGGTTCGAACGTGGCGTAGGCCTGGACAGCGCGGTCGTCGTGGTCCGAGTAGACGAACGCTCGCCAGAAGACGCGCCCGGGGTGGGACTCGAACGCCCGGCCGAGGACGTTGGCTCCCTCCGCGTGGCTCCGGTCGTAGTCGTAGGGCCCCGGCTGACCCTCCGAGTCGGCCTTGACGAGGAAGCCGCCGAAGTCGGGGATCAGGTCGTACAGTTCGTCCACCTTCTCGGTCCACCAGGCCGCCACCTCGTCGTCGAGCGGGTCGGCGGTGTCCAGGTCGCCGACGAAGATGGGTGAGGCGTAGTTGACCGAGAGGTAGGTGTCGATGCCGTACCGGCGGAAGACGGACGCGAGCGCGGCGACCTTCGGCAGGTGCTGCTCTTCGAGGAGGTGGACCCCCTCGAACTCGCCGGTGCCCGGGAGGTCGCCCGGGCGCTCCGGTCGGGTCGTGTTGACGTCATTCAGGACGATGCCGTTGATGCCGACGGAGGCCAGCAGACGGGCGTAGTCGAAGTACCGCTCGCGCAGGTCCGGGAGGTGCTCCCACTTGAAGATGGACTCGCCGGCGTAGCCGCGCTCGACGGTGCCGCGGAACGGTTCGTCCCACTGGTCGACGATGCGCTCGGCGTTGCGCGGTTCCTCGACGACGTCGAGGTCGTCGATCGGTTCGCCCCGTGCCATCAGGCGCAGCAGGTGGAAGGTTCCGTAGACGAGTCCCCGGTCGGTGGGGGCAGTGACGACGGTGACCTCCGACCCCTCCCACGTGGTCGAACGCAGGTGGTAGCCGTCGTCGTCCAGCGAACGGACCATCTCGGCGTCGACCGAGTCCGCGACGACCTCCATCAGGTCCGGCTGGCCGACCGCTAGAAATGCGTCCGCGGACCGGGGCGGGTGTTGCCACAGGTGCGGTTCCTCGCCGAGCAGTCCACCGAGACCCTCGCGCAGTTCGTCGCGGACGGCCCCGTGCTGTGGCGAACTCTCGGCGGCGTACACGTGTCGACAGCGGGTCGCGTAGGACTCGCGGCGTTCCGGGTCGTCGATCTCGTCGTAGCGCAGCCAGCAGTCGTCGTAGTCGGTAACCGGCATAGCTGGGGGATCCGGGTGGCTCCGGTTAAATCTATGGACACGAATCTCACGGTCGATAGTCGCCCGGGTACCGCGCGGGACCGTCCGGACGCCGCCCGCCGCGACGGACGGATCCACACGTATTTGGCCGTCGACGCCGATACCCCTGTCAATGGGTGAGGACACGTCCGTTCCGGTCGGCGACGTCGATCCGGAGTCCGAGGAACTGAGCGACGAGGACCTGGCGACCATCCGGTCGGTGCTGACCGCCGACGAGGCCAACGAACGCCAGCGCGGTACCCGGACCTGCAGGATGGTCGCGGACGAGAACCCCGAAGCCATCGGACCGCTCGTCGACGACCTCGCCGCGTTGCTCGACGACGAGAGCGCGGCCGTCGCCCAGCAGGCCGGCAACGCGCTGCTCTCGCTCGCCGCGGAGCACCCCGGCGAACTCACCGACGTGGTCCCGGCCATCGTGGGGCTGACGAAACACGACGTCAACGCCATCCAGTGGCTCGGCGCACGGATATTCGCCGCCGTCGTCGTCGAACACCCCGAGGCGGGCGCATCG
Source organism: uncultured Halobacteriales archaeon (assembly GCA_964565905.1). Taxonomy (GTDB): domain Archaea; phylum Halobacteriota; class Halobacteria; order Halobacteriales; family Haloarculaceae; genus Halomicrobium. The sequence continues at coordinate 44,269 of CAZMGU010000001.1, read as the reverse complement.
TCCGTCGACCGCCTCTTCCCGGCGCTGTACGACCACCCCGGCTCGTTCGAACCCAGCGAGGGGGTGAACATGGTCGAGAACCAGGAGACGCGCGAGACGATGGTCAGGCACGAGCAGGAGGAGTACCGGATGAAGCTCCAGACGCTCGGGACGCTCGCCAACGCCATCGTCGCGGTCGCCGAGGCCGAACCCCCGGCGCTCTTCGACCACGTCGACGACCTCCGGGACCTGCTCGACCACGACGACGCACCCATCGTCGGGGCCGCCGTCGACGCGCTCGCCGCGGTGGCGCGGGCCGACGCCGACGTCGCCGCGCCGGCCTTCGACGACCTCGTCGACCTGCTCGACCACGACGACCAGCGGGTCCGCGCCCGCGCGGTGCGCGCGCTCGGCTTCCTAGGCGACGAGCGGGCGGTCGAACCGCTCCGCGAACTCGCGGCCTCGGAGGACGACGAGGACGCCGTCGAACTGGCCGAGGAGACCGCTGCGTTCCTCGAGAACTAGGGTCGTCGCCGCTGTTTTTCGATGCGTCGGCCGGAAAGTGACGGCCGCTACGACTCCATGGCGCGCCTGGTACAGTACCAGTAGGTCCCGGTGAAGGCGACGAGCGAGAGGACGATGAGGACGGCGTCGATGACGACGATGGGGTACGCGTCGTCGCCGGGCGAGACGTAGAGTATCGACACCAGTAACAACAGCCCCATCGCGATGAGGGCGGCCAGCGCGAGCGGTATCTGGTGGCGCTGGCCACAGACGACGTCGACAGCCTTCGATCCGTCGGGCACGTGTCGACCTGTTCGCGGCCGGTATTGAAGCTCCCGATCCGAGAGGAGCGGCGGCTACCCGTGCCGTGGGAGAAGTCGCGAGAGATAGAGAGAGTGACGCGGCGTCCGACGGCCCCTTATATCAGGCCGCCGCCGGTCGACGACTCCGCCTCGGGGTCCTCGACCGACTCGGACTCACCGGCGAGTCGGGTCCGGACGCGCGGATTGAACACCTGGTCCAGCCCCTGACCGATGAGGATGAGCGCGAGCGCGAGACCGACGATGGCGATCATCGGCGCGATGAGCCAGTGCGCCGCGGCGGAAACGAACAGCGCGCCGTTCGCCTGCGCGTTCGCGAGCGTGACCCCCCACGGTTTCCCGGTGTAGGGCAACACACCCAGGAAGTACAGCCCGACCGATGCGAAGATGGTGTACCGGGCCGCGAACACGAAGTTCACGGTCACGTACGGCATCAGGTTCGGGATGACGTCCTTGAGCAGGATCTTCGGCGTGCTGACCCCCATCGTCCGGGAGGCCTCGACGTAGCTGTCCTCGCGGATCGTGAGGACCTGCGAGCGCAGCGACCGGCCGAGTCCGGCCCAGTAGTTGATCGTCAGGATGACCCCGACGAAGATGGGGTTCTCCGGACTGAACGTGATGGCCAGGATGATCACCAGCGGGAGGCCGGGGATGGCCATGAAGAAGTCCGAGATGGACATGAGCACGGTGTCGACCGTCCCGCCCTTGTATCCCGCCAGCGTGCCGACGAGGACCGCGACGCCGGTCGCCCAGACGCCGCCGGCCGCGACCATTATCAGGATGTCGGGCGTCGAGTGGACGATGGCCGCCACCAGGTCGACCCCCGAGGCCGTCGTCCCGAGCGGATGCTGCAGGGACTCGAACATCCCGACGAGGCGGGGCCCCTGGTTCGTCGTCGGTGCGGGCCAGAGGTGGAAGACGCCGACGAACGCGATCAGGATGTAGAACGCGAGTATCACCATCCCGATACGGGTCCGCAGGTCCGACCACGCGACGATGGCGGGCTCGTACAGCTTCTGTTCGTAGAACTCGCGGAGGCGGTCACCGCGAGTCAGTTCGGCGCTGGCGCTCTCCGTGTGCCAGTCGAATCCGTCGTTCGGTGCGTCGGTTTCAGTATGCTTCACTTGAGTCACCCGCGCTGATACGCGGATCTATCTTGCTGTAGGTGAGGTCGGCGACGAAGACGGCGACGACCAAGACGACCGTGATGACGAGGAACGTCCCCATCATCAGCGGGTAGTCGTTCCGGTTGACCCCCTGGATCATGTAGTAGCCCAGTCCAGGGTAGTTGAATATCTTCTCCAGGATGATCGTCCCGCCGAGGCGGAACCCGAGCAGGAGCAGGAAGCCGGTGTACATCGGGAGGATCGCGTTCCGGGCGACGTACCGGGTCGAGATCCGGGTGTCGGAGAGGCCGCGGAGGCGTGCCACCTCGACGAAGTCCTGCCCGAGCACCTGGATACTGTTACCCCGCATCGCCAGCGCCTGCGATCCGATCCCCGTGATCGTGAACGAGAATATCGGCAGCGCGCCGTATCTGAGTACGCTCACGAAGTACTCCAGGCTCCACGGGTTCTCGATGCTTTGGTCGACGGTCCCCGACGCCGGGAACCAGCCGAGGCGGTACGCGAACACCAGCAGCGCGAGGATCGCGACCACGTAGAACGGGACCGACATCGCGGCCATCGAGGAGGTCGACACGATAGTGTCGAACTTCGACCCCTCCTTGTACGCCTGGAGCGCCCCCAGGAGGATGCCGAAGACGAACATCAGGATCGTCGAGACGGTCACGACGAAGATGGTCCACGGGGCGGCCCCGGCGATGACCTGAACGATCGGTTCGCCCATACTGATGGACGTCCCGAGGTTCAGCTGCGCGGCCGAGATCATGTAGTTGATGTACTGTTCCCACAGCGGTGCGTCGGGCTGGATGTTCTGCAGATTCTGGATCTGCTCGTTGACCTGGTCCGGTGGGACACCCTGTCGGAGCAACTCGGCGCGTAGCTGTGAGAAGGGGCCACCTGGCAGGAGACGTATCAGTCCGAAGGTGGCCGTCATCACGGCGAAAATGGTTGCGAACACGCGGGCAGTGCGTCGTACGTAGTAATTGACCATGCTCTATCGGGTAACTTTGACGTGCCCTCTCTAAGGTCTGACGGCTTGCGTCGAAAGAGGGTGGTTGCGATCGATACGGGTGGCCGTCAGCCGATCACTCCTGCGCCGTGAGCTTCCCGCGGCGGGGCAGCCAGAACGGCGGCCACTTGACGGCGCGGTCGGGGTCGCCCTCTTCCACGACGTCCCACTCGTCGTTCGTCAGCCACGACTGCTCGAACTTGGAGACGAGCGACAGGAACGGCAGGTCGACGTTGTTGTGCCACGCCGCCTCCTGAACGAGCGGTCGCGCGTCGTCGTTCGTCGGCTGCTCTGCGATCTGCTCGACGGTCTCGATCGGCGTGACGGTCGTCTCGCCGCTGCCGTCCATCGCCGGGATCGTCTGTTCGGAGTCGAACGGGTAGTTGTGACCGCCGTTCATCGCGGTGAACCGGAGCTGGTGTTCCAGCGGGAAGTACGGGAACGTCGAGCGTGCCTGGCCCGGCAGCCAGTAGAAGGTCGCGATCTTGAAGTTGCTCTCGCTGATCGCGCCCTGCCAGTCGCTCGTCGGTCGGGTCGCGACGGAGATGTCGAACCCGAACGAGTTCATCTGGTCGACGACGGTGTTGGTATTCGTCGTGAAGTCGGACCAGCCACCGGGGGTGAGGTACTCCGCCTGGACCTTCGTCCCGTCGGAGTTCTCCCAGGTACCGTTGTTCTTCGTGTACCCGGCGTCCTCGAGGACCTGCGTCGCCTTCTCGGTCTGGGACTCGCCGACGCCGTAGGTCTCGAAGTTGCTCTTCGTGTCACCGAGCCACGTGTCGATGTCCTTGGGGGCGATCCCACAGGGAACCGACGCGGCGAACTTCGTCCGCGGACCCGAGTTCTCGACCATCTGTTCCCGGTTGACGATGTAGGCGATCGCCTGCCGGACCGCGCGGTCGCCAAAGATCTCGTCGTCGTGGTTGAACACCATTCCGTACCCCCACTTCGCGAGGATACTCCGGATCTCGACGACGTAGTCCTGGAAGGAATCGACGGTCTCCGGCGCTGCGAACATACTCCACGCGCTGTCGAAGCGCTTCCCGCCCGCGCTGAAGTCCTGCTGCGGAACGGACGCTTCCGAGTACGCGTCGAACGTCCACTCGCTGAAGTTGATGTTCTCCGAGAGCCGGTACTCCTCGTTGCGCGAGAAGTTCCAGTTCTGCTGGTTCCGGTCCTCGTACTTGAACGGACCGCTCGTGAGCACGTTGTCGCTGTTCTCCTCCCAGACCCACGTCTGAAGCTCGGAGGCGTCGCGGTCGACGAACTGCTCGAACTCCGAGGCGGGCGTGTCGACCCACGTGTTCGAGAGCGCGAACTTGACCATCTGCGGGTTCGTCGGTCCCGTGAGGGTCAGCTGGTACGTCAGGTCGTCGACGACTTCCGTGCTGTCGACGAAGCTCGTGAGCTGGCTCCCGGTCTTCTCCAGAAGCTGGAACTGCACGTCGATGTCCTCGGTCGTTACCTGATCGCCGTTCGACCAGCTGAGGTCGTCGCGGAACGTGAGCGTGGCCTGGTCCTCCTCGAACTCCCACTCCTCGAGGGCGTCCATGATGAACTCGTTCGTCTCGAACGAGTACGCCACGTACCGGTCGAACACGAGACGCCGGGCCGGCTCGGAGGCCAGCTGGGTGTGATAGTTGTTGAGCGTCCGGTTCGTCGGGTCGGCCTGGAGGGCGCTGGCGTGCGTCTTGTCGACGACGCCGTCCGAATCGCCCGTACCGGAACCGTTCTGTCCGGAGCCACCACCGTCACAGCCCGCGAGTGCGGCGGCGCCCGAGACACCGGCTAGCTCGATAAAGCGTCGCCGGTTTACCAAATCGCTGTATTTTGTGTCATCAGCTGCCATGATCCAATGAATCCACGGTCAGGCGGCGCAATAAATCTATTGAAACCCTAAACAGGGATATCACATATAGACAGGGTTATACCCGCGAGCGATACGCGGCGTATATTGGCTGTACTGGCTAGTTTCCCGAAGTACTGGGTTTCGGAAACAGATCGTCCGTTCCCGACAGTTCCCGGCGTCCTGGGCGGCGAACACGCGCCGAACTCGGCCACCGATCGCCGTTCCACGGCCGTGATGGCCCCGGTCGTCGCTTCGCGCGCGCCGCCACCGAAACGCGATAACGGTGGCGGCTACCGGCCGACAGTACGACCACCAACCGACGGTACGTATCAGGCCGGGTGTCGGTCGACTTCCCGAACCGGATCGAGAGGGGCCGGAATCGGATATTTTCGAACTCGGCGTTGCTACGCTTCGTCGAACACCGCTGAGCAAAGCTCAGCGTGCTTGCCGAAGCTTACGCTTCGTCAAACAGCGTCTCGCCCTCGACCATGTGCTCCTCGACGGCGTCGAGGTTCAGGGTCAGGCCGAGACCGGGTTCCTCGGGGATCTCCATGCGGCCGTCCTCGATGAGGTTGTCCTCCTCGACCAGGTCCTCCCACCAGTCGAGCTGGTAGGAGTGGTACTCGAGCGCGAGCGAGTTCGGGATGGCCGTGGCGACCTGCGCCGAGGCCATCGTCCCGATGGGTGAGGAGACGTTGTGCATCGCGACGGGGATGTAGTACATCTCCGCGAGGTCGGCGATCTTCCGCGTCTCGCGCATGCCACCGACGCGGGGCAGGTCGGGCGCGATGATGTCGACGGCCTGCGGTTCGAGCAGGGTGCGCTGGCCGTACTTGCGGTAGACGTTCTCCCCGACGGCGATGGGCGTCGTCGTGGACTTCGTGACGTTCTCCTGGACCTCGTGGTTCTCCGGCGGGACGGGGTCCTCGAGCCACCAGACGTCGTAGTCCTCGAGCGCGGCGGCGAGGCGCTTGGCCGAGCCGCCGGTGAAGGACCAGTGGCAGTCGAAGGCGACGTCGGCGCGGTCGCCGACGGCCTCGGTCGTCGCCTTCACGATCTCGACCTTGTGGTCGATCTCGGGGTTGCGGAGGTGGCGGTTGGCGCGGTCCTTCTCGTGGCCGGAGGGGACGTCGAGGTCGAACTTGATGGCGTCGTAGCCCAGGTTCTCGACGACGCGCTCGGCCTCCTCGGCGCAGGCCTGCGGGTTCGCCTCGTCCTCGGTGTGGAGGTCGCAGTAGACGCGGACCTCGTCGCGGTACTTGCCGCCGACGAGCTGGTAGGCCGGCACGTCGAGGATCTTGCCGGCGACGTCGTGGAGCGCGATCTCGATGCCGGAGATGGCGGAGATGGTCTTGCCGGAGATCGAGCCCTCGCCGGACATCTTCTGGACGAGGTGCTCGTAGAGCCGGTCGATGTCCAGCGGGTTCTCGCCGACGACGAACGGCTTCATCCGCTCGATGATGGCGGTGTCGCCGCCGCCCCAGTAGGCCTCGCCGGTGCCGACGACGCCGGCGTCCGTGTAGACGCGAACGAGGATCCACGGGTAGTTCCCGTCGACCATCGTCGTCTGGACGTCGGTGATCTCGACGTCGCGGGGGCCACCGCGGCTGTTGGTGAGTCCCATCGTCTCGCCCGACAGGTCACGCATCGTGTACTCCGCGTTCGGATCGCGGAGCTTGTCGTGGTCAACCATCGTATCTCGAAGGTCCGCAGGAACTGTAGTAAATGTTGTGAAGCACCGTTCAGGGGCCGGAATTCGATTCCGGAAGCTACAATAGAGACGGCCAGCGATCGGACGTCGAGTGACGGCTCCGTCGACCGACGAGTTCCGTCCACACGGGTCGCGCCGCCTACTCGATGTCGACCCGTTCGCCGCGCTCTGCGGCCTCGTACACCGCTTCCAGCGCGTACATGTCGAGCAAGCCGTGCTCGCCGTCGGGGCCGATGGGCGCGTCGCGGAGGACGCGGTCGGCGAAGTAGTCGAACTCCTCCGTCATCTGGCTCCCCATCAGGTCGCGCCGCCCGGAGTCTATCTCGGTCGTCCGGTCGCCGCGACGGAGCGTCAACGTCTGGGGCGTCTGGCCGAGGAAGACGGGGTCGAGCGTCAGTTCGCCCTCGGTGCCGATGAGCCGGAAACTGCCGGTCATCTGCGCGTTCTGGCTGACGGTACAGGACGCGGTCGTCCCGTCGTCGTACGCGACGGTGAACGTCGCGTGCTCGTCGGGCACCTTCGAGAACGCCTCGTGTTCGGTGCGCATCATCGACGTCGCCGCGACGGGGTCGGCGTCGAGGACGAACCGGGCGGTGTTGAGCGGGTAGATGCCCAGGTCCATCACCGTCGCGCCGTAGCCCGCCAGGTCCGGGTTGACCCGCCACTGGTCGGGGTTGCCCGAGACGAACTCCAGCATGGTCTGTGTCATGTGGCCCTGGATACCCACCGGTTCGCCGATGGCCCCCTCGCGGACGAGTTCGCGCATCCGCCGGACGTCCGGGTCGGTGTGCATCCGGTAGGCGGTCATCAGCGGGATGTCCGCGGCCGCGGCGACCAGGTCCTCGGCGCGTTCGACGTCCGCTTCCAGCGGTTTCTCGCAGAGGACGGCCTTGTCGTGTTCGGCCGCCGCCTCGACGTACTGCTTGTGGAAGGCGTTGGGCGTACAGACGTAGACGGCGTCGTAGTCCTCGACGCCCTCGCCGTCGATGAACTGGTCGTAGGTCAGCGCCGTCTCGACCGTCCCGTTCTCGTCGCGGACGGTGCCGGCCTTCTCCTCGTCGCCGCTGACGACGACCGTCGTCTCGCAGAACTGCGACTCCTCGACCGCCGGCATCGCCTCTTCGAGCGTCCACCAGCCGAGTCCGATCATCGCGATACGGAGCGTGCCCTCCTCGAGTTCCTGCCAGTCCCGTGCGCCGAACTCCGAGAGGTACTCGTCGATTGCCATGCGGATTCGTCCCGTCCGACGGTCAAAAGTGTAGTCATCTGGGACGAAACCGACCGGTGGGACCACCCGACCGGCGGGCCGGTGCGCCCGTCGGCGGGCGTCGCGGGTCAGAACCCGTACAGTTCCTTCGGTCGCTCGTAGGCGACGTGTTCGACCAGTCGCTCGGCGTTGTCCTCGGGAATCTGGCCCCGGTCGACCATCCGCCCGACGACGTTCGCCAGGACACGGCGGAACATCTCGAAGCGCGACCCGTAGGAGACGAGTTTGCGCGAGTCGCTCACCATCCCGGCGTGGTTGGCCAGCAGGTCGACGGAGGCGGCGTACTCCAGCTGGTCCTCCATCCCGTAGGGGCTGTCGTTGAACCACCAGGCAGGGCCGATGGACACGTTCGGGTAGGCGCGTGCGACCGTCCCCACGCCGTAGTAGTGGCTCGGGTCGAGCACGTAGAGAACTATCTCGAACTCGTCGTCGAAGCGGTCGAGGAAGTAGTCGAGCCCCTCGACGACGTCCACGTCCTGCGTCGAGACGTCGCCACCGGCGTTCGGGCCGAGTTCGTCGTACAGCGACTGGCGGTAGCTCCGCACGGCGCCGACGTGCAACTGGGTGAGCCAGTCGCGCTCGGCGTTCAGTTCGCCGACGAACTCCAGCAGGTACGCCTTCCAGTCGCGCACGTCGCACTCCGAGAGGTTCTCCCCGCGCTGGGCCCGGGCGTAGACGTCGGCCGCCCGGTCGTCGCTGACCGGCCGGGAGACGGGTTCGGTTCCCGTTCCGACGTCGCAGGCGACGCAGCCGTGGTCCGCGAAGTAGTCGTGGGTCTCCTCCAGCGCGTCGAGGAAGCCCCCCAGGTCGACGGGGGCGCTCTCGGTGACGTCGTCGAGTTCGGCGACGAAGTCTGTCCAGGCGTCGTTCTCTATCTTCATCGCGCGGTCGGGCCGCCACGTCGGGCGGACGTCGACGCCCTCGACTTCGTCCTCGGCGCGCTCGTGGTACTCCAGTCGCGAGGTCGGATCGTCGCTGCTGCACAGCACCTCGACGTCCATGTCGCGGAGGACCTGCTGTGGGCGCATCTCGTCGGACCCCAGTTGCTCCTTCGTCTCCGCCCATATCTCGTCGGCCGTCTCCGCGCTGATCGTCTCGTCGATGCCGAACCGCCGCTTCAGGTCGAGGTGGACCCACTCGTAGGTGGGGTTGCCCGCCAGGTCGGGGAACACCTCGGCGAGGGCGTTCCACTTCTCCCGGTTGGCGGCGTCGCCGGTTATCTTCTCCTCGGGGACGCCGCGCTTGCGCATCAACTGCCAGACGTAGTGGTCGGTCGCACCCTCGACCTCCCAGATATCCGACCAGTGCTCGTTCTCGACGACCTCCGCCAGGTCGATGTGGTTGTGCGGGTCGACCACCGGAAGGTCTGCTATCGATCGATAGAGGTCGTGGGCGGCGTCCGTCTCCAGCAGGTAGCGCTCGTCGAGGAAACTCATGTCCGAACCCTTGACCGATCCCGGCAAGAAAGTTTCCCTCGGGACGGTCGCCCGGTTCGCCTGGTTCGTTCGGCCTCGCCCGGTTCGACCGCGACCGGCGACAGCACGAAAACGACAGCCGAACGATCGCTATCGGCCGGAAGCGAGGGGTTCAAACGCCCCACGCGCCGACAGGTATCCGTGGCAGGGACGTTCCGAACCGTCGTGCGCCCGACGAACGGACCACACCGGGAGACGAGCGGCGTTCCCGTCGACTCCCGACGATGACGAGCGACGGTGCCCCGAAACCGGCGGGCCGGACCGGCGTGTTCGTCACCATCTGCGTCTTCTCGTTCCTGGTGAACTTCGGCCGCATCGCGTTCGCGCCGCTGGTCGACTTCTTCATCGGCGAGGGGATCAGCCCCGGACTCGCTGGCTTCGCGGCGACGGCCGTCTGGGTCGGCAGCGCCCTCCCGCGACTCCCGACGGGGTACCTGCTGACGGTCGTCAGCCGTCACCGGGTCATCCTCGGGATGGGACTGAGCCTGGTCGCCGCCGCCGGGTTCACGGCGCTCTCGCCGGGCATCGGGTTCACCATCCTCGGCGCGCTCCTCGTCGGCCTCGCGACTGGCGTGTTCTTCATCGCGGCCAACCCGCTCGTGAGCGAACTCTACCCCGACCACGTCGGCGTCGCCGTCGGTCTGCGTGGGATGTCCTCCCAGATAGCCGCCGTGGCGGCGCCGTTCCTCGTCGCCGCCGCCATTGCCTTCGGGTCCTGGCGGGTCGCCTTCGGGGCGCTCGCGGCGTTCGCCCTCGTCGCGACGGCCGCCTTCGCCATCGCCGTCCGGCGCGCCGAACTCCCCGACGCCGGGGCGGCGGACCGGCACCTCCTGGCGGGCATCCTCGCCCAGTGGCACCTCGTCGCCGCCGGCGTCGTCTTCGTCGGCTTCACCGGGTTCGTCTGGCAGGGCGTGTTCAACTTCTACGTCACCTACCTCGGCGCGGCCAAGGACATCCCGGCCGGCACTGCCAACGGCCTCCTGACGCTCACCTTCGCCGCCGGCGTCCCCTCCTTCGTCGTCGCCGGTCGCCTCGCCGACCGGTTCTCCTACCTCTCGGTGCTGCTGTCGGTGCTCGGCGGCTTCGTCGTCTGCCTCCTCGCGCTCACGGCCGTCGAGGGCGTCCTCGCCGTCGCCGCCGTCTCCGTCGTGATGGGCGTCGTCGTCCACGGCCTGTTCCCGGTGGCCGACGCCTACATGCTCGACACGCTCCCCGACGAGAACCGGGCGAGCGCCTACTCGGGGTTCAGCGCGGTGATGATGCTCATCCAGGCCCCCGGCAGCGTGGCCGTCGGCCTCCTGGCCGGCACGGGGCTCACCTACACCGGCGTGTTCCGGGGCTACGCCGTCCTCGTCGCCGTCGTCGCGGTTAGCATGGCCGCGCTCGCGCGTGCGGGACGACTGCCGACGGGGTGACCGTCGTCCCCCGACGGGGTGACCCTCGTCCACGACGGACGGGCCGTCTGGCGACTCTTGCGAGCGCAGGGTCTACCTTTAGCCGCGTCGTGAGCGTGCCTCCCTAGTGAGGGATCCACAATGAGTGACAGCCCCGCGAGCGAGCGTCACGAGTCGAAGCCAGTCGGGACCGACGGAGGGGACGGATGAGAGCGCTCACCTGGCACGGCGAGCGGGACGTCCGCGTGGAGGACGTCCCCCGACCGGAGATACGGAACCCGAACGACGCGATAGTGGAGATAACGGCCACCGCCATCTGTGGCTCCGACCTCCACCTGTACAACGACAACATGCCGGGGATGCGGGAGGGCGACGTCCTCGGCCACGAACCGATGGGGGAAGTCGTCGAGACGGGGAGCAAGGTCGACACGCTGGAGGAGGGGGATCGCGTCGTCGTCCCCTTCCCCATCAGTTGCGGGTCGTGCTGGTTCTGCCGGAACGACCTGTACTCCCTCTGCGACAACTCGAACCCGAACGCCGAACTGGCGCGGAAGGCGATGGGCCACTCGCCGGCGGGGCTGTTCGGCTACTCGCACGTCCTCGGGGGCTACGCCGGCGGCCAGGCCGAGTTCCTGCGGGTGCCCTACGCCGACGTCGGCCCGATCAAGATAGAGTCGGACCTCTCCGACGAGCAGGTGCTCTTCCTCTCGGACATCTTCCCGACCGGGTACATGGCCGCCGAGAACGCCGACATCGAAGAGGGGGACGTCGTCGCCGTCTGGGGGTGTGGCCCGGTGGGCCAGTTCGCCATCCAGAGCGCCTGGATGCTCGGCGCGGGGCGGGTGGTCGCCATCGACCGCGTCCCCGAGCGCCTGCGGATGGCGAGAGACCACGGCGACGCGGAGATAATCGACTTCGAGGACGAGGACGTGTACAGTCGACTCATGGACATGACGGGGGACCGCGGCCCCGATAGCTGTATCGACGCCGTCGGGACGGAGGCCCACGGGACGGGCCTCGCCGGCGTCACCGACCGGGTGAAACAGGGGGCCGGGATGGAGGACGACCGGCCCCACGTCCTCCGCGAGGCGATGACGTGCTGTCGCAAGGGCGGCACGCTCTCCGTCCCCGGCGTCTACACGGGTGACGTCGACGGCATCCCCTTCGGGTCGCTGATGAACAAGGCCCTGACGGTGAAGAGCGGACAGACGCACGTCCAGCGCTACCTCCAGCCGCTACTGGAGAAGATAGAGGAGGGCGACATCGACCCGTCGTTCGTCATCACCCACGAGACGTCGCTGGAGGACGGCCCGGAGATGTACCGGAAGTTCAACGAGAAGGAGGACGACTGCATCAAGGTCGTGCTGACTCCCTGAGAGCCCCGAGAGCCAAAGCTATTTGACCGGTCTCGTCCGAATCGCGGGCATGGACACGACCGTGATGCTGCCGCCAGAACCGGACCGACGGTGGACGCTGGCGCAGCAACTGGGCATCGACACCGCCGTCGTCCGGTTCTGGGGCCAGGAGGAGTGGTGGACCTACGACAACCTCGTGCGCACGCGGAACCGGTTCGAGGACCACGGGTTCTCGCTGGACGTGGTCGAGGACCGGCCGCCGATGGAGAAGACGGTCCTCGGGAAGGAGGGACGTGACGAGGAGATAGAGACCGTCAAGCGGTTGCTGCGGAACATGGGCGAACTCGGCATCGGGGTGTACTGCTGGGTGTGGACCGAACTGCCCGTCGGCGTCCCGCGCACCTCCGACTCCATCCCGCTCCGGGGCGAGTCGCTCACGACGGGGTACGACCACCGTGACATGGCGGGCGCCGGCGACCACCCCGAGGCGGGCATCACCGAGGAGGAACTGTGGGAGAACCTCCAGTACTTCCTCGACGAGGTCGTCCCCGTCGCGGAGGAGGCGGGGGTCGACATGGCGCTCCACCCCGACGACCCGCCGGTGTCGTCGCTCCGGGGCGTCCCCCGACTGGTCAACTCGCTGGAGAACTACGAGCGGGTCCTCGGTATGCACGAGAGTCCGAACCACGGCGTCACCTTCTGCCAGGGGAACTTCGCGGCGATGGGCGAGGACGTCACCGAGGCCATCGACCGACTGGCCGACGACATCCAGTTCGTTCACTTCCGCGACGTCGAGGGGACGGCCGAGTCGTTCGTCGAGACCTGGCAGGACGAGGGGCCGACGGACATGCTCGCGACGATGCGGGCCTACCGGGACGCCGGGTTCGACGGACCGATCCGGCCCGACCACGTCCCCAAGATGGTCGGCGAGGACGACCGGGACGAGGCCCACGCCGGCTACACCGACATGGGCCGCCTGTTCGCGGTCGGCTACATGAAGGGGCTCATGGAGCAGGCCGACGCGGACGGTCGCTGACGATCGGTCACGGCCGCTGACGGGGCACGGTCCGGACGCAGAACTGGGCGTCGAAACCGCCCGCGTGGCCCTGCCACGCTCCGGCACGAGTTACGATAACACTATTTACCAGGAGGCTATCTTCCGATCGTATGAGGTATTATCGGGCAGGCGCTGGCGAGGACGCCAGCGTCGTCGTTCGGACCGACGAGACGGCCTACGATCTCACGACCGCCAAGCCGGAACTCACGTCGTTCCAGGATCTCGTTCGCGCGGCGGCCATCACCGACCGGACCATCGACGAGGTCGCGGACAACCTCGTGACCGACGCCGAGGAGGTCGACCCGGACGCCGTGGAGGACCAGGCTGGGACTCCCGTCACGCCGGACGAGGTCTGGGCGGCGGGCGTCACCTACCAGATCAGCGAGGAGGCCCGGGAGGCCGAGAGCGCGATGCCGGACATGTACCGCGAGGTGTACAACAGCGAGCGACCGGAGATATTCTTCAAGGCCACCGAGAGCCGGACCGTCGGCCCCGGCGAGGCCGTCGGCATCCGCGCCGACTCCGAGTGGGACGTCCCCGAACCCGAACTCGCCGTCGTCCTCTACCGCGGCGAAATCGTCGGCTACACCATCGGCAACGACATGAGCAGCCGATCGATCGAGGGCGAGAACCCGCTCTACCTGCCGCAGGCGAAGATATACGACCGGTGCTGTTCGATCGGCCCCTGCGTCACCTCCGCCGAGGAGGTCGGCGACCCCCACGACCTGGAGATGTCGATGCGGATCCACCGCGACGGCGAACAGGTGTTCGAGGGGTCGACGACCACGGCGAACATGGCCCAGACCTGCGAGGACCTGGTCTCCTACTACAACCGGCACAACGCGGTCCCCGAACTGTGCGTCCTGCTCACCGGGACGGCCATCGTCCCCGACGACTCCTTTACGCTACAGGAGGGCGACGACGTCGACATCGACATCGAGAAGATCGGAACCCTCGAGAACGACGTCACGGTCGTCTAGACCCACGTTACTCCCGATCGATTTCCACTTACTTCTGGCCCGCCTCGTCCCGTGTAGCGACCGGAATCCCCCGGCGAGAACCGGTCTACCCGGTGACCGGCGCCGTCCGTTCCGGACACCCGGCAGGTAATCGGTACCTACTCCGACGGTCCGGAGGCGAAGTCGGTGAACCGTGCGGGCGTCCCGCTCTCCGCCCCGTTCCCGGTCGCGTAGAGCCCGTAGTAGACGCCGGTGAAGCCCGTGGCGACCTCCGTCGAGACGTAGCGCGCGTCGGCCGTCGCCAGTTCGTCGAGTTCGTCCGTCCCGGCCGACGCGGGTCCGGCGGCGAAGGCGTACTCCGTCTCGGTCGACTCGACGGCCAGTGTAACTTCGCCGTCGGGCAGCGACCGTTCGCCGACGACGTCGGACAGGCCGTCGATGCGGAGTCGAACCTGTGCCAGGCGGCCGCCGTCGCCGTCGTCGACCACGGCGAGGTCGTAGTGGTGGTCCTCATCCCGGAACACCGTCAGTCCGGCCTCCTCGTCGCCGTCCGGTTCGAACTGGAGACGGGCGGTCGCCCGACTGTCGTGGCGCTGCTGACGTCGACCGACGAACGCCGGGTTGTAGTCGTCGAGCGCGTCCGGTCCGCCGCGGACGACGAGCGAGTTCTCTTCGAGGGAGTATCGCTCTCGCTCGGGATTGCGCCGGTAGTTCCACTCCGGACCGAGTTCGTCGCCGTCGAACGGGTCGCTCGTCCGCGTCCACGACCGGTCGCCGTCGGCCGTCAGTTCGGTGTCCACGACGTCCATCTCGGGTTCGACGAGGTCGCCGTCGTTGACGACGGGCCACCCGTCCTCCCACGTGACGGGCGCGAGGAACGTCTCGCGGCCGAGGGTGTGGTAGGGGACGTGCCCGCCCTGCTGGCGGATGCCGAGGAACGTCATCCACCAGGAGCCGTCGTTTGCCCGGACCAAGTCGCCGTGGCCGGTCGCGGCGATGGGGCGCATCACGCGCGAGCGGTGGCTGAAGATCGGATTGTCGGGGTGGTCCTCGAACGGGCCGGTCGGGTCGTCCGAGCGCGCGACGGAGACCATGTGCTGCGTGTGGGTCCCGCCCTCCGCCGCGAGGAGGTAGTACGTCCCGTCGACCTCGTAGATGTGGGGGGCCTCGGTGAACGCGCCGTCCAGCCCCTCCCATATCGTCGCCGCCTCGCCGGTCACGCCGGTCTCGCCGGTTTCGAGGTCGACCGAGGTCTGGCGGACGGCGTCGTCGTTCGCGTACGTGAAGTACGCCTCGCCGTCGTCCCAGAACAGGTCCGGGTCGTAGCCGGGGGCGTCGACCCAGACTGGGTCCGACCACTCGCCGCGGGGGTCCTCGGCCGTGACGACGAAGTGCCCGCCCGCGGCGACGTTCGTCGTCACGAGATAGAACGTGCCGTCGTGGTGGCGCAGCGTCGGCGCGAAGACGCCCTCCGAGGAGTCGACGTCGTCGAGCGGGAGTTGCTCGTCGCGCGTGAGGCAGTGACCGATGGGTTCCCAGTCGGCGAGGTTCTCGCTGTGGTAGAGCGGGACGCCGGGGAAGTACTCGAACGTGCTCGTCGCGAGGTAGTAGTCCTCGCCGGCGCGGCAGACGGTCGGGTCCGGGTGGAAACCCGGAAGGACGGGGTTCTCGTATCGCACGCCGATAGCTGTCCCGCCGACGGTCATTACCCTTGCGACATCCTGGCACGAACGGGGAGTATTTCGACAGTCGTCGTATACATACTTTTGTATCGTCGAGTATTCGTCCTAGGTACGATGGAAACGCGCTGTCCCCACTGCCGGGAGTCACTCCAGCGAACGAACGGGAGCGTCGTCTGCACCCACTGCGAGTACGTGCCACAGCACGGTGCCGACTAGTCCGGGCGGGACGTCCGGGGGGTCGTCGGTGCGCAGCGCGTTCGGACAGCCACGCGGCCGCCTTCTCGCGTCGTCGACCGCTGGAGTGACCTTTAACAGGGAGTTCCACGAACTGCGTTCATGGGCCTCGACGACGAGTCACGCGAGTATCACAGCGCTGATCCACCGGGGAAGATAGAGATTTCGACGACGAAGCCGACCAACACCCAGCGGGACCTCTCGCTGGCGTACTCGCCCGGCGTCGCGGCGCCGTGTCGCGACATCGACGCGGACCCGGAGGACGCGTTCAAGTACACCGCCAAGGGGAACCTCGTCGGCGTCGTCTCCGACGGGTCCGCCGTACTCGGCCTCGGCGACATCGGTGCGCAGGCGTCGAAACCGGTGATGGAGGGGAAGGGGGTACTGTTCAAGCGCTTCGCCGACATCGACGTGTTCGACGTCGAACTCGACACCGAAGGCGCCGACGAGATGATCGAGACGGTCCGGCCGATGGAACCGACCTTCGGCGGCATCAACCTGGAAGACATCGCTGCCCCCGAGTGTTTCGAGATAGAGCGCCGCCTCAGCGAGGAGATGGACATCCCCGTCTTCCACGACGACCAGCACGGCACCGCCATCATCTCCGGCGCCGCCCTCCTCAACGCCGCCACCATCGTCGAGAAGGATCTGGCCGACCTCGACGTCGTCTTCTCCGGCGCGGGCGCGAGCGCCATCGCGTCCGCCCGCTTCTACGAGAGCCTCGGCGTCGACGGCGACAGGATCACGATGTGTGACTCCGGCGGGATCATCACGACCGACCGGGTGGAACACGAGGGTCTCAACGATTTCAAGGCCGAGTTCGCCCGGGACGTCCCCGGCGGCGACCTGGCCGAGGCGATGGACGGCGCGGACGTGTTCGTCGGCCTCTCGGTCGGCGGCATCGTCGACCAGGAGATGGTCCGGTCGATGGCCGACGACCCCGTCATCTTCGCGATGGCGAACCCCGACCCCGAGATCGGCTACGAGGAGGCCAAGGAGGCGCGCGACGACACGGTCATCATGGCGACCGGGCGCTCGGACTACCCGAACCAGGTCAACAACGTCCTCGGGTTCCCGTTCATCTTCCGCGGCGCGCTGGACGTGCGCGCGACCAACATCAACGAGGAGATGAAGGTCGCCGCCGCCGAGGCGCTTGCCGACCTGGCCCGGGAGGACGTCCCAGACGCCGTGGTGAAGGCCTACGGCGACGGACCGCTCCAGTTCGGGCCGGACTACATCATCCCCAAGCCCCTGGACCCGCGCGTCCTCTTCGAGGTGACGCCAGCGGTGGCGGAGGCCGCCATCGAATCGGGCGTCGCGCGGACGGACCTCGACCTGGACACGTACGTCGAGGAACTCGAGGCCCGTCTGGGCAAGTCCCGCGAGATGATGCGCGTCGTCCTCAACAAGGCGAAAAACGACCCCAAGCGGGTGGTGCTGGCCGAGGGCGACGACGAGAAGATGATCCGCGCCGCCGCCCAGCTCGTCGACCAGGGCATCGCGGAACCCGTCCTCATCGGCGACCGCGACGCCATCGGGGCGACCGTCGAACGGCTCGGCCTGGAGTACGACCCGGAGGTCGTCGACCCGGACGAGGGCGACCTAGACGCCTACGCGGACCGCCTCTACGAACTCCGCAAGCGCAACGGCATCACCCGCCGGGAGGCCGAGGAACTGATCCGCGACGGCAACTACCTCGGGAGCGTGATGGTGGAGACGGGCGACGCCGACGCGATGCTGACCGGCCTGACCCACCACTACCCGTCGGCGCTCCGGCCGCCGCTGAAGGTCATCGGCACGGCCCCGGACGCCGACTACGCCGCGGGCGTCTACATGCTCACGTTCAAGAACCGCGTCGTCTTCTGCGCCGACGCGACGGTGAACTTCGACCCGGACGCCGACGCGCTGGAAGAGATAACCCGCCACACCGCGGAACTGGCCGAGAGCTTCAACGTCGAACCCCGGGCGGCGCTCCTCTCGTACTCGAACTTCGGCAGCGTCGACACCCACGGGGCCCGCAAGCCCCGCGAGGCCGCCCGGCGCCTCCGCAAGGACCCCGAGGTGGAGTTCCCCGTCGACGGTGAGATGCAGGCCGACACGGCCGTCGTCGAGGACATCCTCGAGGGGACCTACGAGTTCTCGGACCTCCAGGACCCGGCGAACGTCCTCGTCTTCCCGAACCTGGAGGCGGGCAACATCGCCTACAAACTGCTCCACCGCCTCGGGAGCGCGGAGGCCATCGGGCCGATGCTCGTCGGCATGGACAAGCCCGTCCACGTCCTCCAGCGCGGCGACGAGGTCAAAGACATCGTCAACCTCGCGGGTGTGGCGGTAGTCGATGCACAGAACGAGTAACACTACGGTCACGAACGGCGCGAGACGCGAGCAAATCGGAGTGCAGTGAAGGCGGGCGGACCGATGCCGTCCGACGGTTTTCGGGGGAGGGGTGCCACGAATTTGAGTTAGATTTATGTGTCGCCGGCGTGCTCAGTCACACGGGCCTCTCGAAGGCGAACCACACCGTATCTCCGTCGTTCACGACACTGTCAGGCCCATTCGACCGGACGGAGCCCACTCGCACAGTCGGGTTGCCCCCACCCGACGTTCCGCGCCCGACCGGCGTTCCCGGCCGTGACCCCCCGGGAACGCCACAGTCGGGTCGGCGACGGACTCCACTCGTCCGGTCGTCTCGTCGACTCACATTTTCCGGTCCGACCCCGTCCAGGAGCGGCCGGTCCGTCACCGCCGGTGCGGACGACGCGTTCGCGGACCCTCACCGTGGGAGCCACGAACTTCCCGGTTTCGTATTCAATACTAGTGAACGATTATCGTCGGCGGCGTCCCCGTTTCAGCGTTCCCTACTCGACCACGGGTGCCGGAAACGGTGCCACGCGTACGAACCCCGGGCCCCACCGGTGGAGACGCCGGATTTGTCGGAAGTTACTCGCCGGTTTTCGGCGTGAGACGACGGATTTTCACCGATGTAGCGGTGAGTCACCGGAAGGTGCGGCACCGATGGCTGTTCGGTTTTAGTGAACAATATGGATCCGGTGTCGAACCGAAGATGGCGTAACGCCCGCCGACAGGCGGCTTCCAGCGCACAGACGCCGGTTCCCTCCCCGGTTCCGCGTCCGAACTCGATTCTACATTACTGAACACCAGGATCGCTCACTTCCGTCTCCCGGTTCGGAAACCCCTATCCGGACCGGTCGGTCGACTCGTCCCGGACCGCGACGCCGTCCCGGTCGCGGAACCCGGCCACGGCCTCGTCGTCGTACCCGAGTTCCCGGAGGACGGCCGCCGTGTCCTGACCGATCCCCGGCGGCGCGTGGGTGACCGACTGCTCCGCCTCGGAGAGCGACGCCGGGAAGCCGGTGGTCCTGAACGACCCGCCGTCCCGTCGCTCGATCTCGAGGATCATCTCGTTGTGCTGGACCTGCGGGTTCGACTCGACCTCGGTCGGCCGCTTCACTTCGCTCGCCTGGACGTCGGCCTCGACGAGCAGGTTGACGACGGTCGCGGAGTCGCGTTCCCGGGTGAACGACTCGATGGCGTCGTGTATCTCGTCGCGGTCCTCGAACTTCGCCCGCTGGGTGTCGTACCCGTCGAGGGAGTCCAGGTCGAAGGCGTCGGCGATGGTTTCGAGGGGGGACATCCCGATGGCCACGTGGCCGTCGCTCGTCTCGTAGACGCCGTAGGGCGGGTAGAGGTAGGGGTGTCCGTGGGTCTTCTCGCCGCGGGGCAGGTCCTCGCCCGTGTTCATCGCGAAGGTGAGTTCGTTGGTCTGGAGGTCGACGGCGGCGTTGAGGAGGCTCGTCTCGACCTTCTGGCCGTCTCCCGTCCGTTCCCGGTGGTACAGCGCCTGGAGGGTGTGCATCGCGGCCAGCGTCGCGGTGTGTTCGTCCACGACGACGGTGCCGGCCGGGGTCGGCGGGTCGTCCGCCCGGCCGGTGTAGGACGTCAGTCCGGTCGCCGCCTGGTAGATGAGGTCCTGTCCCGGCCGCTCCGCGTACGGGCCGGTGGACCCGTAGCCGGACACCTCGACGTACACTATCTCCGGGTTTAACTCGGTGACGTCGTCGTAGCTGAGGTCCAGTCGATCCATCACGCCTGGGCGGTAGTTGTGGACCAGCACGTCGGCCTCCTCGACTATCTCCCGTGCGATCCGGTGGCCGTCGTCGGTCTTGAGGTCGAGCGCGACGCTGCGCTTGTTGCGGTTCATCGCGAGGAAACCGATCCCCTCGTCGTCGAGGAGTCGCCCGCGATAGCTCATCCCGCGCTGGACGTCGCCACTCGGACGTTCGATCTTTATCACGTCCGCACCCATGTCGCCGAGTTTCTGGGTCGCCCAGCCGCCGGCCATGAGCTGCGTGAAGTCCGCGACAGTGACGTCTTCCAGCGATTGCATGGTCCGGGCAAAGCGGCGTCGGCGCTAAAAGATTCCGGTGGTTCGGACGTGGAAGCGGCCGACGGGCGTCCGGAGAGCGTCACCGACGGCCGGGGCCTTGTTTGGTACTACCAAACGTTATTGCCGGCCCCGACGTAGCGTCGGCCATGGAGCCCACGAACGCCAGAAATCCGGTCCGGTCCATCCTCCGTGCGAACGAGGTACTCGAAGCACTGAAGGAGCGCGACGGGGCGCGCCTGGTGGAACTCGAGGACGACATCGACCTGTCGAAGGGGACCCTCCACAGCTACCTCGCGACGCTCCAGCAGTGCGGGCTGGTGACGAAGCAGGGGATGACCTACCACGTGGGCTTCCAGTGTCTCGACCTGGGCGGATACGTCCGGGACCGACATCCCGCGTACGTCGCGGGGAGGGACGGGGCCAACGAACTCGCCGACGAGTCCGGCGAACTGGTCGCGCTCGTCACGGAGTGGAACGGGCAGTGCACCTGGCTGTACCAGGCGACCGGGGAGAACGCGATGCCGATGGACTCGCACCTCGGCGTCCGACTCCCGATGCACTGTACGGCCTCCGGGAAGGCGCTCCTCGCCGAACTCCCCGACGAACGCGTGCACGACGTCGTCGACGCCCACGGGCTGGAGTCCTGGACGGAGAACACGGTGACGAACAGGGAGACGCTGTTCGACCAGCTGGCCGAAATCCGCGAGCGGGGGGTGGCGTTCGAGGACGAGGAACGGATCAGCGGTCTCCGCGGAATCGGCGTCCCCATCGAGCGGGACGGGTCGCTCCTCGGTGCGATGGCGCTGGCGGGGCCGGTGAACCGGCTGGAGGGGGACCGGTACTGGGAGGAACTCCCCGAGCAGATCACGAAGATCCAGCGGATGATCGAGGTGAAGGCGACGTACCCTCGGCCGTGAGACGGTCGGGGCGTTCGGCGATTCGGAACGAAGACGGGCGTGCGAGTTCGTTCTCCGGTACGGGGGTTCGACGGCCGGTCGGTCCGACGGCGGCGGGTGGAAAACTCGCGGACCACGCGTTCCTATAACAGATTTAATCCTGTTATCCCACGAACGTCGACCGGGGCGAAGTTCCGCCATTCCAAACATTCCGGTCGCGGGACGGCGGGTTTCGACGAACGGATCGGTCGTCTGATCCTCCGGACCGATCGGGGGCCTGCTCACCGCAACGCGGACGATACCCCTTCGTTACCAGGTGCCTTCCGGAGAGCGTCACCGGGCCCGGTCGGACCGGACTCGTGGCCGACCCGGCCGAAAGTTCGGCGAAGCCAAATATCGTGGCATCGCGGCCACGAACGGGCCGGTCAGGTCGAACTCGTCACGGGCTCGGTCACCGGGAGAACAGCGCCGAGCGGTCCAGTTTCCCGCTCCGCGTCTTCGGAATCTCCTCGCGGACGTCTATCTCGGCGGGCGTCTTGTGGGGGCCGAGGCTGTCCCGGACGTGCTGGCGAAGTTCGTCGACGGAAACCGGGTCGCCGCCGCCGTCCGGGAACACGTAGGCCCGGATCCGCTGGCCGCGCTCCTCGTCGGGAACGCCGCCGACGGCCGCCTCGGCGACCGACGGGACCGCGCGGAGCGCCGCCTCCACCTCGGCCGGACTGACGCGGTAGCCGGCCGTGACGATGACGTCGTCGGACCGACCCGCGAATTCGAGGTAGCCGTCCCCGTCGACCGTGGCGAGGTCACCCGTCAGATAGGCGCCGTCGTCGAAGCACGCCGCCGTCGCCGCCTCGTCGTTCCAGTACCCCTCGAAGACGACCGGGTCGGGCAGGTCGAGGACCATCTCGCCGACCGCACCCTGGTCGACCGGGTCGCCGTCGTCGTCGACGACGCGACAGGCGTGACCGGGGTACGGTTTCCCCATCGACCCGTCCCGCGCGTCGAACAGCGCCTGGCAGTTGCCGACCAGCGCGTTCGCCTCCGTCTGGCCGTAGGACTCGTTGACGACGAGGTCGAGTTCCCGCTCGGCCCAGCGACGGAGCGACGCCGACAGCTTCTCGCCGCCGCACATCAGGACGGCCAGCGTCGAGAGGTCGGCGGCGGACGGGTCGCACTCGTCGCGTATCTGCCAGAGGGCCGTGGGCGGCATGAACGCGCGCGAGACGCCGACGTCGGCGACGAGTTCGAGCGCCCGTTCCGGGTCGAAGCCGCTCCGGCGGGCCCGGGAGACGACGGTCCCGCCCATCGCGAGCGTCGGGAACACCGCGTCGAACAGCGCGCCCGCCCACGACCACTCCGCCGGCGTCCACACGCGCTCGCGGTGGTCCTCCCCGAACAGGTGGAACCAGCACTGGTAGCTCGGCAGGGCCCCGATCAGGTACCGGTGGGCCTGGACGACGCCCTTCGGTTTCCCCGTCGTCCCGGACGTGTAGACGATGATGGCCGGGTCGTCGGCCGACGTCTCCGCGACGCCGTGTTCCCCGCCGGAATCCACGTGGTCGGCGTAGCCGCCGAGGTGGCGCGCGGGCCCGTCGTAACCGTCCCCGTCGACGTCGACGACCAGCCGGTGGGACAGATCCAGGTCGTCGACGACCGGTTCGAGTTCGGCGTACACCTGCGAGTCGACCAGCAGCGCGCTCGCGCCGCTGTGCGCGAGCGAGTACCGCGCGGAGTCGTCGCCGAGGATGACCGACAGGGGGACCGCGACGCAGCCCAGCCGGTACGTCGCGAGGTGTGCGACGAGTAACTCCGGCGACTGGGGGAAACACATCGCGATCCGGTCTCCGGGTTCGAGCCCCGCGGCGTCGAGGTGGGCGGCGAGCGCCGCCGCGGCGTCGTCGAGTTCCGCGTACGTGAACTCGTGGCTGGCCCCGTCCTCGTCGACGTGGACGAGCGCGGTGGCCGACCGCGCGGACGCCGCGGACTTCCGGACGGTTCCGCCGATGTTGAACGACCCGGGGACGTCCCACTCGAACCCCTCGACGAGGTCCTCGTAGGACGTCGCCGAGTCGACGACTGGCAACGAGTAGCCGACTGGCATTCGTGAGAGAGTACCGTAGAGGGCCGCTTGTACCTTTCGGCGTCCGGTGTCCGGGACGGACGCCGATGCAGTTATGGCCCGGTCGACCGATCGTAGGGACATGGACCCGGAGCACCTCGTCTACGAGCGGCAGCCGCCGGTAGCGACCATCACGCTCGACCGACCCGACCGACTGAACGCGCTGGCCGTCGAGACCTGGACGGAGCTACGCGACGCGCTGGAGGCGGCCGACGCGGACGACGACGTCCGCGTCATCGTGCTGGCCGGGAACGGCAAGGCGTTCTGCGCGGGCGACGACATCTCGGACTTCGAGTTCGAGACGGCCGGCGACGCGCGCGCCTACGCCAGGCACATCCTCTCGTGTGGCCTGACCATCGAACGGGTCGAGACGCCCGTCATCTCGAAGGTACATGGCCTGGCCCACGGCGGGGGCTGCGAGATAGCGGCCATCGCGGACGTCACCGTGGCGAGCACCGAGGCGTCGTTCCGCCTGCCCGAGTCGCTCGTCGGCGCGGTGCCGGGCATCGGGCTGGTCCGGTTCCCGGAGCTCATCGGCCTCAAGCACACGCGGGAACTGATGCTCACCAACCGGGAACTCGACGCGGAGGAGGCGCTGGACGTGGGCCTCGTCAACGAGGTGGTCGCGCCCGACGAACTCGACGACGTCGTGGCAGAGCGGGCGGCCGACGTCGCGAAGACGGCGCCGATGTCGGCCCGCCTCATCAAGCGCATCCTGAACTCCCGTCTGGAGGACGAGGCCGAAGCGGTGAACGCCCTGACGCTCATCTTCACCATGGACGACGTCGTCGAGGGGATGGACGCGTTCTTCGACGACCGGGAACCGGAGTGGACGGACAACTAGGGCAGTTTCCAGGCGACGCGACCGTCCCGCTCGGTCGTCTCCAGGTCGCCCCGGTCGACGTGAGCGCCGAAGTGGGCCGTCAGCGGGTAGGCCAGGTCGCGGTCGAGGCCGAAGCTCCCGCGCCGGTCGACGACGAAGTCGATGGCCTCGCGTAGCGTGACCGGCCCGCGCTCCGCGACGACGTCGAGGGAGAGCGCGTCGAACTCGGCCACGAAGTCGAGCGACTCCCGGACGAACTCGCCGACGTCGTCGCCCCGGAGCGTCTCGTAGTGGGTGAACGAGAGCACCGCAGGGTCGAGCACCTCGACGAGCCGGATCGTGTTCTCGTACTCGGTTCGCAGGTAGTACGGCGGGGGCTGGAGGTACGCGCCGTCGACGTCCGAGAGCCCGCGACCGAAGAAGGCGTCCGCGCCGACGACCAGGTCGTGTTCCGGGTCGTGGAGCGCGAGGTGGCCCGCCGTGTGGCCGGGCGTGTGGAGCGTCCGGAGCTGTCGGTCGCGGACCCGAATCGTCTCCCCACCCCTGAGTCGCAGGTCGACGTCCTCGTCGGGCCCCATCATGCCGGCGAGCCAGTCGATCGTCTCCCGCTCGTAGCCGACCCCGTGGTCCGCCTCGAACATCCGGTAGCGCTCGGCGAAGACGCGGTCGGTGCTCTCGGCCAGCGGCGCGTCCGCGACGTGGGCCGCGACGGTCGCCGTCGGACTGTGCTCGCGGAGTTCGCTCGTCCCGCCGAAGTGGTCGGCGTCGGCGTGGGTGACTATCGCGAACCCGACGTCCGACAGGTTCCAGCCGTGCTCGCGCAGGAACGGTTCGTACACCGTCGTCGGGGCGTCGACGTACCCTGGGTCGACCAGTATCGGTCCGCTCGCACCGTCGAGCACGTGATAGCCGTGGAGCTTGCCGTCCGTGACGGTCTCCACGCGGTAGACGCCCGGTGCCAGCTCCGTCGCGTCGATGTCGTCGCTCATGATCGGGTGGTCCTCGTGTGGTAAACGTCGACGAGTAGCATAAACCTTGACGGGTCAACCGTTAAGACGGCTGGCGAGCAAGGGTCGAGAGAGGCGAGAAGAATGAGCACCACGCAACACGAGGGACGGACCGTGATCGTGACCGGCGGGGCGAGCGGTATCGGACGGGGTATCGCCCTGGCGTTCGCCGACGCGGGGGCGAACGTCGTCGTCGCCGACGTCGAACGCGACCCCAAACAGGGCGAACGGTACGAGACGGACGAGACGACGCCGACCGACGAACTCGTCGAGACGGAGTACGACGGCGACGCGACGTACGTCCACACCGACGTCAGCGACGCCGACAGCGTCGAGTCGATGGTCGAGGCGGTCGTCGACGAGTACGGGGAGGTCGACGTGCTCGTCAACAACGCCGGCGTCCACGTCCCCGGGGACTCGCAGGCCCTCTCGGTCGAGGAGTGGGACCGGGTCGTCGGCGTCGACCTCGACGGCGCGTTCTACTGCGCGAAGTTCGCCGTCCCGCACCTGCGGGAGTCGGAGGGGGCCATCCTCAACGTCGGGTCCGTCTACTCACAGGAGGGCGGCGCGGGGCCGCCGTACACCAGCGCGAAGGCCGCCGTCGTCAACCTGACCCGCGACCTGGCCGTCGAACTGGGTGAGGACGGGGTGAACGTCAACGCCATCTGTCCCGGGTTCATCGAGACGGCCATCCAGGACTACCTGTCCGAGGAGAGCCTGAACGAACAGCTAGAGCACACGCTCCTGCCCCGGGCCGGGACCCCCGAGGACGTCGGCAACCTCGCCGTGTTCCTCGCGAGCGACGCCGCCTCGTTCGTCCACGGCGAGGAGGTGTACGTGGACGGCGGCTGGACGGCTCACAGCCTGTGATCACCGTGTCGGGACAACCATCCGACGCGGCGGCGTTCGAACTGGTCGTCGACCGCGTCGGCCGGACGCTCGACGAGACCGGGTCGGCGTTCCCCTACGTCGCGGACCCCGAGACGGGGACGTGGGAGACGACCGAGGACGGCAACTGGTGTGGCGGCCACTGGGTCAACCTGCTTTGGCTGGCCCACGAGTACACCGGCGACGAGCGGTTCGCCGAGGCCGCGCGCGAACACACTGAGGTCGTCGTCGACTACATGCCCCGGCGGGCGATGTTCTGCGGGATGAACTTCCACTACGCCGGCTTCCGTGCCTACGACGTCACCGGGGAGGAGGAACACCGGGAGATCGGACTCGGCGGCGCGAACGCCAGCGTCGGGTTCTACGACCAGCGCGCGCGACAGATCCCGCTCGGGACGCTGAAGATAGAGGGGCCCGAGACGGAGTTCCGCGGCCCGGACTCCGACCAGGGGCCCTCGGGGGACGTCCTCGGCGCGGTCGACGCGATATACACCTCGCTGCCGGTGCTCTGGCGGGCCTACCGCGAGACCGGGGATCCGGTGTACCGCGACACGGCGATTTCCCACGCGGACCGCCACCTCGACTGGTACGTCCGCGACGACGGCAGCACCTGGCACCACGCCGAGTTCGACCCCGAGACGGGCGAGATGGTCCGCCAGTACAACGAACTCGCCTACGCCGACGACACCTGCTGGGCCCGCGGACAGGGCTGGTGCATCGCCGGCCTCGCCCGTGCCTACCGGGAGACCGGCGCGGGCCGCTACCTCGACGCGCTCGAACGGACCGTCGACTACTACCGGCGGCACGTCCCCGACGACCTCGTCCCGTTCTGGGACTTCGAACACCCCGACGCGCCGAACGTCCCGCGGGACACGAGCGCCGCCGTGCTGACCGCCTACGGCCTCACTGGACTCGAGTCGACCGCCGACACGCGGGACCTGGTCGCGTTCGGCGACCGCGTCCTCGACTCGCTGCTCGACGACTACCTCACCCCGACCGGACCCGACGACGACCGGCCGCCGGGGATGCTCGTGGAGGGCTGTTTCAACGGTCCCTCCGGCTACGCCGACGCGAACGAACTGATCTGGTCGGACTACTACCTCGCGTACGCGCTCCGGCGGAAACTCGACGACTGACGACTGCGCCGGGAGGTCGGCGATCACCGTCACCCTTTTCGTGTCGTCGGCCCTCTGTGTGAACGATTCACGCATGGTAGAGAGCCCAGAGGAGATAGCGAGCCGCATCCAGCACACGGAAGTCGGACCGACCGCGGACCAGAACCGCATCGAGGAACTGTGCGACGAGTGCGTCGAACACGGCTTCGACGGTGCCATGGTCCAGGCCTGCTGGGTCCCGCTGGCCGCCGAGCGCCTCGCCGGCACCGACGTGAAGGTCTGCAGCGCCGTCGGCTTCCCGATGGGCGGCGACCGGCCCATATCGAAGGCAGCGGCGGTCCGCGACGCGCTCGCCGCGGGTGCCGAGGAAGTCGACGTGATGCCCAACGTCGGCTTCGTCAAGTCCGGTCGGTGGGACGACGTCCGCCGGGAGATGGAACTGCTGGTCGAGGCGAGCGGCGACGCGCCGATCAAGGCGATGCTCGAACTCGGCGCGCTCGACGACCGCGAGGCCGAGAGACTCGTCGACATCGCCGTCGACGCCGGCTTCGACTACGTGAAGAACTCCTCCGGGTGGGGCGAGGGCGGGAAGGCGACCGTCGAGCGGATCCGCTTCCTGCGCGAGCGCGCCCCGGACGACGTGAAGGTCAAGGCCAGCGGCGGTATCAAGACGCTGGAGGGAGCCAGGGAACTGGTCGACGCCGGGGCGGTGTTGCTCGGCGCGTCGAGCGGCGTCTCCATCGTCGCGGGAGAGGTCGGCGATGGCGAGTACTGACCCCGCCGTCGCCGTCGTCGGCAGCTACAACGTCGGGCTGACGATGCAGGTCGACGACTTCCCTGCGCCCGGCGAGACGGTCATCGGCGGGAACTTCGCCGAGGGGCCGGGCGGGAAGGGGTCGAACCAGGCCATCGCGGCGGCGAGGCTCGGCGCGGACTCCCGGTTCGTCGGCCGCGTCGGCGACGACCGGTACGGCGAGGACGCGCTCGCGCTCTGGGAGCGGGAGGGGGTCGCCGTCGCGGACGTCGACCGCGACCCGGAGGCGCACACCGGCGTCGGCTTCGTCGTCGTCGACGACGACGGCGAGAACGAGATAACCGTGGCGCCGGGCGCGAACGACCGGCTGTCGGGGTCGGACGTCCGCGAGGCGGGGGACGCCGTCGCGTCCGCCGGCGCACTGCTCGTCCAGCTAGAGATAGCCGACGGCGCCGTGGAGGCGGCCGTCGAGACGGCCACCGACGCCGGATCGACCGTCGTCTGCAACCCGGCCCCGGCCCGCGAGCTACCCGGGTCGATCCTCGAAGGCGGCGACTACCTCACGCCGAACGAGCACGAGGCCCGCACCCTGGCGGGCGTCGACGGCGAGGCGTCCGACGAGGCCGTCGCCCGGGAACTGCTCGACCTGGGCGTCGAGACGGTCGTCCTCACGCGCGGGTCGGCCGGCGCGCTCCTCGTCTCCGCCGACGGCGTCGAGGAGGTCGCCGCGCCCCGCGTCGACGCCGTCGACACGACCGGCGCCGGCGACGCGTTCAACGGCGCGCTCGCCGTCGCGCTGGCCGAGGGCCGCGACGACCGGGCGGCCGTCAGGTTCGCCTGCGCCGCCGGCGCGCTGGCCGTCACCGAGAGCGAGGTCGTGCCGGGGCTCCCCGAACGCGACGCCGTCGCGGCACTCGTCGACGCGACGTGGTAAACGGGGCCTACCGCACTACGGCGACTCGCCGTACATCTCCTCGTACCGCCGCCGGTACTCCTCGGGCATCGTCACGTTCTCGCCGCCGAACCAGTCTGCCGGGTCGGTTCCGCACTCGATGACGACGTTCCCCCACGGGACGAAGTCGCCGGTCCTGACGATGGCCTTCGCCTCGCGGCCGTAGTCGAGTATCTCCTCGTGGGACGCCGTCTCGACGTCCGCACCCGACCCGTCGTACAGGCCCCGAATACGCTCGTCCATGTCGGGGTTCATCTCCGGAACGTCGTCGGCGTAGACGACGCGCTCCGGGACGAGTTCGTCGTGGACCGCCTCGAGGACGTCGAACAGCCGCGGGACGCCGCGAGTGAGCGCCAGGTCGATCCGCCAGGCGTCCTCGGGGACGGGGAACCCGGCGTCGACGACCATCAGCGCGTCCGTGTGGCCCATACTGGCGATGGCGTGGCTCAGCTCCGCGTTGAGGATTCCGTCGGCGTCGCGCTTCATGATTCGACCGGTGGTTCGTGGCGCGGTACCATCAAACGATGGGTCCCGGACGGCCCGTCCGACCGGTAACGGTGCCACTGGCGGGGTCGACGTGAAAAATCGAAACCGCACCGCGTCGAGGGGACGCTATCGCCGGATGAGGATGTCGAGCAACACGGCCAGGATGATGATCACGCCGGTGATGAGCTCCTGGATCTCCACCGAGAGCCCGTTCAGCACCAGCAACACCGGGATGACGCCGATGACCAGCGACCCGATGAACATGCCGAGCAGCGACCCCTCGCCGCCGAAGAGGTTCGTGCCGCCGATGACGACGGCCGCGATGATGAGGAGTTCGAAGCCGGTGCCGGCCGACCCGAACATCGACCCGAAGTAGGAGATGGCGACGACGCCGGCGAAGGCGGCCAGCGTCGACGTGAGCACGAAGTTGATGATCTTCACGCGGTCCGTGTCGATCCCCGTCATCTCCGCGGCCTCCTGGTCGTCACCGGTCGCGAAGACGTGGTAGCCGAACCTGGTCTTCCTGAGCAGCAGGGCGAACACGATCACCAGTCCGATCGCCCAGAACACCTGGTGGGAGATTTCCAGACCGCCGACGACGACGCTGCCGCCGAACAGGTCGATCAGCGCCAGGTCCGGCGTCTGTCTGGACCCCGCCGGCGTCAGGTAGTACGCGACGCCCCTGAGTATGCTCAGCATCCCGATGGTCGCGATGAGCGACGGGACGCCCGCCTTCGTCACGATGACGCCGTTGGTCGTGCCGACGACCGCACCGACGAGCAGGACCCCGAGGAGCGCCGCCGGAACGGTGAGGTTGTAGTCGGTGAGGAACACGGCGAAGGAGATGCCGCCGACGGCGTACATCGACCCCACCGAGAGGTCGAACTCACCCCCGATGATGAGATACGACATCCCGATGCCGATGATCGTGTACGGCGCTATCTGGCGGAGCAGTCGGGAGGTGATCCCGGACATCCGGTCCCAGTCGAAGAAGATGTCCGGTCGCGTGAGGGCGATCAGCGAGAACAGCACCAGGAAGCCGAACAGGACGCCGACCTCCCGGCGTCGGAGCTGTTTCACCACCGGCGAGTCGACGGTTCGGCTCACGGCGGTGGCGTCCGCGCTCTCGGCACCCGCGCCGTCGGCGGCGGGTTCCGGGGCGTCGCTCATGCGGTCGTTCCCTCCGACGACCCGGACAGTTCGAACTCCTCGAACTCCGACTCGTCCTCGGCACCCATCATCAGCGCGATGACCTCGTTGCGCGACACCTCGTCGGTGTCGCGGACGCCCATCAGCCGACCCTGGGCGAGCACCGATAGCCGGTCGGCGATGCCGAGCACGTGACGGATGTTGTGACTGATGAGGATGATGGTGAGCCCCTGTTCCCTGAGGCCGTCGATGACCCGGAGGACGTTACGCGCGCCCTCGATGGAGAGCGCGCTGGTCGGTTCGTCCATGATCAGGATGTCGGGGTCGGACTGGAGCGCGCGTGCGATGGCCACGGCCTGCTGCTGGCCGCCCGAGAGGTTCTGGACCTTCGCCTCCGGGTCGACGGGGATCTTCACCTTGTCGAGGTTCTTCCGCGCCTCCACGACCATCCGGCCCTCGTCGACGAGACCGAGCCAGCGACCGAGGGCTCCGCCCCTCACCGGTTCGTGGCCGAGGAAGACGTTGGCCGCGACGGACTGGCTCTCGGCGAGCGCGAGGTCCTGGTAGACGGTCTCGATGCCCTGCTTTCGCGCGTCGTTGTAGTTGTCGAACTGGACGCGCTCTCCCCGGACGTGTATCGTCCCGCTCGTGGGCTCGTGGACGCCACAGAGCATCTTGATGAGCGTGGACTTGCCGGCCCCGTTGTCACCGACGATGGCCATGATCTCGCCCTCTTCGACGGCGAAGTCCACGTCCTCGACGGCGTGGACGTTTCCGAAGCGCTTCGAGAGCTGTTCCGTGTACAGTATAGGTTCCGTATCTGGCATGTGGTGTTCGAATAAACGTGTTCGTGGGTGGTGCCGCGCGACTCAGGCGTTGTGGTAGCTGCGGAGGTCGCCCCAGCCACCGGAGCGGTCCATCGCGAAGTCGATGTTCGACTCGTCGATGACCTCGGCACCGGTCGGGTAGTCCTTCGCCGGCATCCCGCGGTCCATGTACGCGAACATCTGCATCACCGGCATGTACCCCTGACTGTACGGGTCCTGCCCGACGGTGTAGTTCAGCGCGCCGCTACTGATGTGGTCGAGCGTCTCCGACGTGAGGTCGAAGCCGCCGCCGACGATGTCGTCGGTCATGTCCTGGTTCTCCAGCGCGTTGCCGATGAACCAGGTGAACGCGTCGGCG
Source organism: uncultured Halobacteriales archaeon (assembly GCA_964565905.1). GTDB lineage: Archaea > Halobacteriota > Halobacteria > Halobacteriales > Haloarculaceae > Halomicrobium. The sequence goes on along the minus strand of CAZMGU010000001.1, from coordinate 12,568 downwards.
CCCATGATGCCGTCGAGGTCCGAGGTCGCCGTCAGGTGGTTCTCGATGCGCGAGATGCCCTCGTTGGAGTCGCCCGTGTAGTTGAGGCGTTCGGTGAGTTCGATGTCCGAGTTCTGCTGGATGGCCATCTCCATCCCGTCGGCGCGGGCCGAGAGCGCGCTGTGGCCCGGGTCGGAGAGGCCGGGCGTCACCAGACTCGCGTCGTCGGGCAACCGTTCGAGCATCGCGAGCCCGCAGACGTAGCCCGCCGCGACCTGGTCCTGACCGGTGTAGGCGAACGCGCGGCCGTACTTGTCGCGCATCTCGTCGCGCGAGAGCGCGAGCGTGTTGTAGGTGACGACGGGGATGTCGTTGTCGAGCGCCCGCTCGATCACGTTGTCGTAGGCCGACGGGTCCGCGATAGTGGTCGCGATCACGTCGGGGCCGGAGTCGACGACCGACTCGAGAATGCCGACCTGGTCCTCGACGCTGAACCCGCTCGACGGGCCGTTGAAGTTCGCCTGCCAGCCGAGCTGGCTCGCCGCGTCGTGGAGCCCGCCGATGGTCGGGTCGAAGAAGGACGTGCTGGCGTCGTGGGTGACCATCGTTATCTCGCGCTCCGGCGGGTCCGACGAGAAGTCCAGCTCCGTCGGCGGCGGGTTGAGTTCGACGAGCTGGTAGTCGGGAGCATTACCGTTCCCGCCACCGCCACCGCCGCCACCGCCGCCGTTGCCGTCCGTCTCGTTGCCGCCGCTGCCGCCCCGCTGGAGCGCGTCACAGCCGGCGAGACCGCCGAGTGCGCCGATGGCCGAGACCGCACCGATCTGTCGCATCACGTTTCGCCGCGACACGCCCGCGCCGGCGCGGATGCTTATGCTTTCGCTGTCACTGTCGTCATCGCATGCCATGGGAGACTATTACAAACATCAGGGTATATAGTTAACGATGATTAAAGTCCCTCGGCGGTGCGTTCAGCGGGCGAACACGTCGTCTCCGACGTACCGGAGCGGATTCGACCGGACGCGATGCCAGTGGCTCACAGTCCTCCATCGCGGACCGCGACGGGCCGCACGGGGTCGAAGAACTCGTATCGACCGCTACAGCGCGCTGTCGGCGAACCCGCCGTCGACGGTGAGCACCTCGCCCGTGACGTACGACGCCGCGTCGCTCGCCAGGTAGACGGCGGCACCGACTATCTCCTCGCGCTCGGCGACGCGGCCGAGCGGCGTCCGCTCGTCGATGGTCTCGCGCTTCTCCGTCCCCTCCGCGTACGTGTCGGCGTTCTGGGGCGTGATAACGAACCCGGGCGCGATGGCGTTGACGCGGATATCGGGGGCGAGTTCCTTCGCCGACGCGCGCGTGAAGGCCTCGACGCCGCCCTTGGCCGCGGAGTAGGCCGGCAGGTTTGCCATCGAGAGTCGCGCGGCGAGCGAGGAGATGTTGACGATGCTCCCGCCCTCGTCCATCGCGGGGGCCATCGCCTGGGTCACCCGGCGGACCCCGTTCAGGGCGACGTCCGTGACGAACTCCCACTCGTCGTCGTCGACGTCGAGCACCGTCGCCCGCGAGATGGCACCCTGCGAGGCGACGACGACGTCGATACCGCCGAACGCGTCGACGGCCGTCTCCCGGACCGTCTCGAGCGACGCCGGGTCGGTGACGTCGCAGGTGACCCGCGCCGTCCGCGCGCCCCGGTCCTCGATGGCGTCGGCCGTCTCCTCGACTTTCTCCTCGCTCCGACTCGTCGCTATCACGTCCGCGCCCTCCGACGCGAACCCGAGCGCTATCGCCTGCCCGATGCCGCTCGTCCCGCCGACGACGACGGCCCGCTTGCCGTCCACCGTGACCGGCGCGTGTTCGTACTCGACCATGAGAGAACGGTGAACGGTAGGACCCATTACGCTTGCGGGACGGTGCCACCGATCCGCGGCCTCGTGACGAGTCATCCACAGAGTTATACTGGCCCGCCGCCCACCTGCGCGCATGCGAGGACTGGCCAAAACGAGTCGGACGCACGGTGCGATGGAACTGGTCGACCGCGAACGGCCGACGCCGGCCGCGGACGAGTGTCTCGTCGAGGTCGACTACGCCGGCCTCTGCGGGAGCGACGCCGGCATCTACGAGTTCGAGGCGGCCTTCGAGCGGATGGACCTCCCGACGGTCATCGGTCACGAGTACTCGGGTCGCGTGGTCGAGGTGGGCAACGACGTCACGACGTTCGCCGTGGGCGACCGCGTCGTCGAGCGACCGATCCGCGGCTGTGGCGACTGTTACCAGTGCAAGATAGGGGAGTCGAACGTCTGCCAGAACGCCGTCATCACGGGCGTCGACCACGACGGGGCCTACGAGGGGTACGTCGCCGTCCCGGCGGACGCGCTCCACCCCGTCCCCGACGGCGTCGAACAGCGACACGCCGCGACGGTCGAACCGACGAGCATCGCCGCGCGCGCGGTCATCGAGAACTCGCGCGTCGGCCCCGGCGACCGCGTCCTGGTCGAGGGACCGGGACCGATCGGACTGCTCACCGCACAGGTCGCGGCCGCCCAGGGCGGGTCGGTCGTCGTCTCCGGCGTGGGCCAGGACGCCGACTACCGCCTCCCGCTGGCCGAGGAACTCGGGTTCGGGACGATCAACGTCGCCGACGACGACCTCGACGGGCGACGCGACGAACTGACCGACGGCGTGGGCTACGACGTCGTCTTCGACACGACCGGCCACCCCTCCGGCCTGCCGACCGCGGTCGACCAGGTCCGCAAGGGCGGCCAGATCGTTCTGATCGGCCAGACCGGCGAGACGACCATGGAGTACTCGCCGCTCGTGCGCGCGGAGATAGACCTCCAGTGTTCCTACGCGTCGATGTACGAGGACTTCGAGCGGTCGCTCCGGATGATCGCCAGCGGCGACGTGGACAGCGAGACGTTCGTCGACGACCGGTTCTCGCTACTCGACGCCGACGCGGCGTTCGAGGCGTTCGTCGGCGGCCAGACGGTCAAGCCGGTGTTCGACGTCTCGGAACTCCGGGCGGAGGACTGAACCGCTCGCCGGGTCGCGCCGAGACGGGTCGATCCGGACCAGACGGACGCGCCCGACTTCACTTTTCCACGTATCGAGCGTTTTCGGTATCGAGACTCGGAGAGCATCGGATGGAACAGGAAGGTTGTACCTCGATTACCAGGCACACATCCAGACCGTACGCAGAATGAAGCAAGAATCGCCTCGGTGTCTTCACCTTTACCCATATCGTACGATTCTCCGGACGGAATGTCAGAATCGAACGACGAATCCGGAAGATCCGTCACCGTCTCCGTGGAGCTCGCGGGCGAGTACGACGAGGTGATGGCCAGGCTCGACACGGACCCGGCCGCCGGGCACGACCTCGCACCGCTCGTCGACGACCTCGAACTGGTCGTTGAGACGGTCAAACGGGTCGGCGGCGGGACGCGCAGTACGATAGCCGAAGCGCTCGCCGGGACGGCGGTGGAGTACGACGCCGAGGGCATCGTCCCGGTGTTACAGGTGCTGGAACGGTACGGCCTGGTCACGCTCGAGGGGAACACCTGGTATCCGGCCGCCCGTCGCGAGTAGCCGCTCGCGACTCACTGCGGGCAGGCCATTACAGTATCTGCAAAGGAATGGCGACCAGTCGAAACGGAACCGTCGAACACCCCGTTCGTCCCGTATCGGACGGAAATGATCGAAGAGAGCGCGGACGAGAGACGACGGGACCGGGTCGCGCCCTCGTGACGAGACGAACCCCGAGCGATGCGTCGGCGGAACGTCAGACGAGGCGCTCGATGTCGGCGTCCAGCCGGTCGTAAAGCTCCTCGGCGCGTCGCTCCTGGTCGGGGGAGAGCGACCGGATGGGCGTCCTGACGTCGCCGCCGTGGAGGCCGGCGAGTTCGAGGCCCTTCTTCACCGCCGCGACGCTGAACGCGCCGGGGAGGGTGTTGTCCGCGCCGATCTCGTCGCGGAAGTGCTGGTAGGGGAGGCAGGCGTTCCGGAGGTCGCGGGCGCGGTCCCACTCGCCGTTCGAGAGCGCCTCGTACAGCGCGAGCCCTATCTCCGGGCGGAAGTTGCTGACGCCGGCGGTGAACCCCTCGACTCCCTCGGCCCAGAACGAGACGGCGTAGGGTTCGGCCAGGCCGTCGACCCAGACGACGTCGTCGGCACCGGCGTCGACCGCCGCGCCGAGTCGCACGGGGTCGGTCAGTGCGTACTTGATCCCCTCGACGCCGTCGATACGGGTCAGGTCGGCCAGGGTGTCGACGGTTGGTTCGAACCCGCGGACGTAGGGGACGAGCGGACTGTCGGTGACCGACCCCAGCGCCCGATAGTAGTCCAGCAGGCCGCGTTCGTGGACGTACGTGTGGTCCGGCGGCATGACCATCATCGCGTCGGCACCGACGCGGTCGTACGCCCGGACGGTCTCCTTCGCGTCGCCCAGCGCGCCGCCGACGCCGGCGAGCACGCAGGCGTCGTCCGGGAGCGCGTCGACGCTCGTCTCGGTGACGGCGACGCGTTCCGCCGTCGAGAGGGAGTGGTACTCGCTGATGTTCGCGGCGGCCAGGAAGGTCCGCATCCCCGAGTCGGAGAGCGAACGCGCGTTGGCCTCTAGCTTCGGGTGCTCGATGGCCCCGTCGTCGTCGAACGGCGTCAGGAGGCCGACCGACACGCCGCGCAGTCGCCGGCGAACCTCCCGGGAAGGCGTCGACATACGCGTCCGATTCGACGGGCACGGTATAAAGCCACCGCGGGCGTCCCCGGGAGACGGCGCTCAGATGTCGGTGATCCGCCGGTAGTCGTCGTCGAGCGCCTGGGCGTCCTCGTGGAGCAACGCGACGACGACGAAGTCGACGAAGGACTCGAAGTAGTCGATGAGGGCGGCGATGCGGTCGGCGTCGATGGCCTCCAGCGAGTCCAGGACCATGAACGGGAGGACCTCGTAGACGTCGTGGACGAGGTAGCCCGCGAGGGCGAACACGAGCCCCGTCACCTCCCGCTCGCTCTCGCTCAGGTGGTCGATGGTGTCCTCGTAGGCCGTCCCCGAGTCGGTGCTCCGGACGATGTGCAGTTCGAACTGCGACTTCGTCACCTTCCGGCGGCCCTCGCGGACGCGCGCCTCCGTGCGTTCGAGCCAGATGCGCTCGAGGTTGGTGAACCCGAGGACGTCGAGCAGGTCGGCCATGTGTTCGTTGAAGGCGTCGACGGCCTCGCGTTCGATCCGGTCGACGCGGGTCCGTCGCTCCTCCAGTTCCGCCTGAATCTCGGCTCGCTGGTCCTCGATGGCGGCGCGCTCGTCGAGTCGCTCCTCGATGGTCGCTATCTCGTCGCGGACGTCGTCGACGTCGTCGGACAGGCGCTCGCACTCGAATTCGAGCCTGTTGGCCTCCTGGTGGAGGTCGAGTATCTCGTCGTACTCCTCGGTCCGGAGGGACTCGACCGCCGCCTCGACGTCCTCCAGTTCCGCCTCGAGTTCCTCGCGCTTCGATCCGAGTTCCTCGATCCGCTCCTGGCGGTCCGCTATCTCCGTCTCGGCGCGCTCTATCTTCCGCTCGATCCGCTCGCGCTCGCGTTCCCGCTCCGCTATCTCGTCGCGCTCGGCGGTCAGTTCGGAGAGGCGGTCGTCGACCGCCGCCCGCTCCTCGCGCTTGTCGTCCAGAAACGACCTGAGGCGGTCGGTCATCGTCTCTATCTTCGACTCGTCGACCGTGGTCCCGCAGGTCCAGCAGGTGACCTCCTCGCCCTCGACGAGGCTGTCGGTGACAGAATCGTCGTCGGACGCCTCGCCGTCCACGAGGGAGTCGAGGTCGGTCGAGTCGTGGCCCTCGAGCATCTCCTCGTTGAACCGGAGGATGCTCTGTAGCTCCGAGACGTCCGACTCGAGGGACTGGCGGCGGCGGCGCAACCGGTCGATCGTCGCGTCGAGGTCGGTCGATTCGTCGGCAGACTCGTCGGGCAGGTCCGCTCGCTGGCTCCGGTAGTCGTCGAGTTCCTCGCGGAGGCGGTCGATGCTCTCCCGCTCCGTCTCGACGTCGAACCGGACGTCGTCGAGCGACGACCGGACGGACTGGAGTTCCTCGAGTTTCGTCTCGAGTTCGGCCTCGTCCTCGCGCGTCTCCTCGACGTCCACGTCGGCGTCCGCTATCTCGCTTCGCTTCGCCTCGAGCGCCGCGCGCTTCTCTTCGAGTTCGTCCGTCAGCCGCGACTCCTCCTCGACGAGCGTCGGCAACCGCCGCTCCAGGTCCCCGAGTTCGTCCAGTCGGTCCGAGAGTTCCCGTTTCCGGTCCTCGAGACGAGCTATCTCCGCCTGTATCTCGTCGGTGTCGACGGGGCGCATGATGACGTCCCGGAGGTCGTCCTCGCGGGCGACCGACTGGCGCGCCTCGTTGTTCTCCAGCAGGAACGCGTAGAGGTCGGCGAGCGTCGGGTCCGCGAGGAGCGGGTCGCCGCTCGTGGTCACCGTCCCGTTCGACCGCCGGAAGGAGCGCGTGTGCGTATCGGAACCGACGTCGAGTTCCACCGACCCCTCGTCCGCGTCCGCCTTGAGCGTCGCCCTGTCGCTCCCCAGTGCCGCCATCAGGGCCTGCAGCGCCGACGTCCGGTTCGTCGCGTTCCGCCCGGTGAGGACGTTGACGCCGGACTCGAACGAGATACTGGTCTCGTCTATCCCCCCGACGTTCCGGACCGAGAGGTGTGCCGTAGTCAGCTGGTCGCTCGTGGAGGTCATTCGTCGTTGGTTCGGCCACCGATTGTATAAATACACCTGTCCGCCGTGGAACAGATGGCCGGACGGCGCGGCGTGTCGCTTGCGACGGAAAGCCGAACGCTGGCCCGAACGGTGACGGCCGACGACCTCGTGGCGACGGTCGCCGTCGACGGCGTCCCGCGACGGGTCAAGGCTCCGATCGGATCGGGACGCTCGCGAGCGCGCCGGGTTCGGCCGTTCGCGAGAGGACGAACTCGACGCGCCACTCCTCGCCCGCCCTCACCACGTCGAGCGCCGAGGGACGCCAGTCGGGCCGGCGACGGTAGAGGTCGACCACGAGCGGGAGAACCGGAAGACGGCCGTCCCGCGGTGAGAGCGCGTACTCGGAGAGTCGGACGACGACGGTGCGGGTGCCGTCGGCCACGTCTATCGACGCCGGCGTGCACGTGTACCCACCGACGAACCCCAGTCGGCGGAGTCACGCGACGGTCGCTGGGATCGGTCGATCGGACGAATCCGCCGGGGCGAGGAGCGACGCGGCCCGCGCTATCACGTCCGCCTGTTCGGCGGCGGACAGTCGCGCGGCGAGTTCCGTCGCGACGCTTTCCAGCAGGCACAGGCAGAGGTCGTCGGGGTCGTCGACGCGCTCCGCCAGTTCGAAGTACGCGTCCATCACGACGGACTCGACGGCCCTGTGGCCGGCGTCGGAGAGCGACTCGAACACGGCGGCCGCGACGCGGTGGCAGAACTCGACGAGCGAGCGCCGGTCCGTCTCGGCCGCCCGCCCGGCTGCGTTCGATCCGCGGGTCGGCGGCCCGTCGCCGGCCCGGTCGGTCGTTCCGTTCGTCGTGGCGCGCGGGCCGGCGTCCTCGCGGACGATGACGTCGTAACAGGGGAGTCGGGGGTCGTACCGGCGGAGCGCCGCCCGGTAGTGTTCCGTCGCCTGCGCGGCGTTCCGGGCGGCGGCCCGCCCGTCGAAGCGCATCCCGGCGGCGGGCACCGGTCGCTCACCGGTCCGGGCGCAGGCCAGGTAGTAGTCGCCGTCGTCGCTGGCCAGCGCCTCGATGTGTTCGCGGATCTCGACGAGCGTGGTTCCGACCATGCGTTTCTGGAACCCGTTAGCTGCCGCCCGTGACGACGTTCGCGACGCGCTGGCGGTCGAACAGCCGCTCGCCCTCCGGAATCTCCGGGTATGGACCGTCCGTGTACGTCGGCCACTCGCCGAACCGGTCGGGATACAGCTGTTTGGCGGTCATCTCCAGCTGGAACAGGTTGAGGATCGGCCCCTGGTACCGGGCCCCCTGCGGATGGACGCGGCCGTTCCGGACCGCGGTTATCTCGGCAGCGACCGGGTCGGCGTCGAGGGTGTCGCGGGCGTCTAGCATGCTCGTGTCCGGGAACAGCCCGCCCAGCAGCAACATCACGTCGGGGTCGGCCTCGAGCAGCGTCTCGAAGTCGACGGTCGAGCCCGACTCGACGGTCCCCTCGAACGCGTCGCGGGGCCCGAGCGGCCGCGTGTGCGCCGTGAGAAATCCGGGGTTGCTCAGCGTGTACGCGTAGATCTCTTCCGCCATGTTGCTCGCGCCGACCATCACCGCGGTCGGGCGCTCGTTCTCCGGCGGGAGGCCGTCCTCGATAGTTCCGAGGAGGTCCGCGCGGACGCTCGCGAGCGCTTCGTATCGGCCCCGTTCCTGGAACACCTCCGCGACCTTCTCGAACTGCTCCCACAGCCCGTAGTACTCGTAGCTGTCGGCCCACGCGTCGGGCGGGGCCTGGTGGCGTGCGCTCAGCGAGTTGCCGAACCACGGTCCGATCCCCTCGCCGACCTCCTCGACGTCCGTCGTGTTCCACCCGCCGAGCGCCGTCACCGACGCGGGGTCCGCCAGGTGGACGTCGCTGTCGAGTTCGTACAGCTTCTCCTTGCTCGGTTCCCAGGAGGAGTACAGTCCCGTCCAGTCGAGCGAGACGCCGGGCAGTCGCGGCGTGAACTGGTTCCACAGCGCGTCGTAGTAATCCGGCGCGTGCATCGCGTTGACGTCGTCGCCGCGACCGAGCGCGAACGCCATCCCGGCGTGGTGGGTGAGCCGGGTGAAGATGCTCTCCGGGACCTCCCCGAACTCGACCTCGCCTATCGGTGCCATCGTCACCGAGTAGCTACCGGCGTCGGTGGTCGTCGCCTGATCCGTCGCGGTCCCGGACGACGTCGCGGGCGACGTCCGGTCCGACCCCGAGCCGTCCGTGCAACCGGCGAGCAGTCCACCGGCGACCAGCGCGCTGCCGGACTTCACGTACTCGCGTCGGGTCGGCACCGTTCGCTCCGTAGAGTCCTTCGCCATAGTTTTAGGCTAGCCTAAAGCAGTAAAGCCGTTCCGGTTTTTCTGCCAGCCTAAAACGGTGGCGTGCGAGAGGTCAGGCGGTCTCGCAGTCCGTCGTTCAGTCGCTCTGATCGTCCGCGTACCGCTCCGCCTCTATCTCGCGGGCCCTGGCCAGCACGGCGTCGTCGTCCACGTGTTCGAGGAGTCGTTCGTGACCGCGTTCGATCCGGTCCGCTATCTCGTCGTCGGAGAGGTACGTGTCGAACCGGCGGTCGATCTCCCGTTCGCGCAGTTCGACGACGCGGTCCTCGTCGAGGTCGTGGTCCTCGGGCAGGCGCTCGGCGAACCACTCGCGCCACCGGTCGCGGCCGCTCCACTCGTCGTCGAGTTCCGCCTCCCGGCGCAGCCAGTCGTAGTGGTCCGTGAACTCGTCCGGGAGACCTGCTGCCGCCCGAACGTCGCCGATGAGGGCGAGCGCGGTGCGGGCACCGCGGCCGGCCGCCACGACCGCCTGCCGGTCGGCCATCTCGGACGGCGAGGCGACGTACAGCCCCTCGATGGGCGTCGTGCCGTCCGGGTCGGCGTAGTCGCGGGCGAAGTGCTCGTGTTCCTCGTCGCCGTGGCTGTGCGTCTCGAACAGCACCTCGTCGTCGTCGAGTCCCCGCAGGTACTCGCCGTCGTAGCGCGTCGCCGCGACGACTCGCCGGGCGGTGACGCGGCGTCCCTCCTGGGTCTCGACGACGAACCCCTCGCCCTCTGCGACTCGCTGGACCGACTCGACGATGTCCGCCACTAGCTCGCAGCCCGCCGTCTCGGCGTGGTCGTGCATCAGCGCGTACAGCGTCTCGACGTCAATGCCGCCCGGAAAGCCGAGGTAGTTCTCCAGGTACGCACAGCGCTGGATCGACGAGCGCCCGCGGTCGAAGACGACGGTGTCGAGCCCGTAGCGGGCGGTGAACACGCCGGCCGAACAGCCTGCGGGGCCGCCGCCCACGACCGCGACGTCGCGGTCGAACCCGGACGGCTCCCGCGGTTCCGGAGTCCCAGTCATCTCAGAACTCCCCGTGGACGACGTCGGCGACTCGCTGGCGGTCGAACAGCTCTCCGTCCCCGAAGGCGTCCGGGTACAGTTCCTTCGCCGCGCGTTCGAGCTGGAACAGGTGCATGATCGGTCCCTGGTAGGTGAGCCCGCCGTAGACGACGCGGTCGTTTTGCACCGCCGACAGCTCGCTCGCGACGTCGTGGTCGCGCATGTGCGAGACGACGTTCTCCTCGATGTACTCCGCGGTTATCTCGCCCTGGAGCCGGACCGCGACGACGTCGGGATCGATCTCCAGCAGCGTCTCGTAATCGATCTTGCCCCCGCCGGCCTGCGCGTCCGTCACGTCGTGTTTCGCCAGCGCGTCGCCGACCTGAAGGTCGTTCCAGTGTTTCGACTGCGACCCGGAGCCGACGAGGTACGGGTAGAACGACTCGGGCGGGACCTCGACGGGGTAGAGGACGGCGATGTCCGGCGTCTCGTCGGGCACGCGGCGCTCGACGTCGGCCATCACCTCGTCGTGATAGGATGCGAACGCCTCGTAGCGCTCGCGTTCCCGGAACAGTTCGGCCACCTTCTCGAAGGCCTCGTACAGCGAGTAGTCGGCGTAGTCGTGCCAGTCGTACGCGCGCGTGAAGACGGTGTTGCCGACGAACGGGGCGACCTGTTCGGTGACCTCGTCGACGTCGGCCCTCGTCCACCCGAGCCGCTCGATCGCGAAGTTCGGATCGATGACGTGGACGTCGGCGTCGAGTTCGTAGAACAGCTCCTTGCCCGTCCCGTCCTGCCAGAGCTCCGTCAGTTCGGATTTCTCCACCGAGACGCCGGGCAGTTCGTCGTAGAGGTGGGTCCCGAAGCGGGCGCGGACGCCGATCGCTTCGAGCCCATCGGCCTGCCCGAGCGCGACGCCCATGTCCGCGTAGTCGCCCGTGTAGGGAAACCACGTCTCCGGCACCGCGTCGAACTCGACGGTCCCGACCGGTTCCATCGTCACCGAGTAGGAGCCGTCGTCGGTCGTCGTCGCGGCGTCGTCCGCGGCGGTCGACCCCGCCCCGGTCCCCGTCCGGGTCGTTCCCGACTCGCCGCCGTCGGTACAGCCGGCCAGCGATCCGCCGAGGGCGACCGCACCGCCGTACTTCACGTACTCGCGCCTGGTCGGTCCGGTTCGTCCGGCTTCGTCGCGTTCCATGAGTTTAGGCTCGCCTAAACACACTAAAGCAGTTGCGATCTTTAGGCGGACCGAAACCTATCGGGGAGTGCCACAGCGCGGGCAGAGTGGCGGACCGCCTTCGGGCAGCGCGAGCCCGCAGTGTGGGCACTCGTCGTCGGGGGACGTGATCGCTTCGACCGCCTCGTCGGTCGTCCCGCGGACGGACGCGAGCGTCCCGACCTCCTCGGCGGGGTCGACCGGTTCGTCGCCGCCCTCGTCGGCCGCGACCGCGAACCGGGCGCGCTCGGCGACGAAGGGTTCGTCCGCGTCCGTCAGGGCCCGCAACTCCGTCGTCGGTAGCCGGTCGTCGCCGGGGTCGACCCGGGCGAGCAACCCCAGCGCTTCGGCGGCCCGGCCGCGGACGAACGGTTCGTCGTCGTCCAGGCGCGCGCGAACGGCGTCGGCGACGTCGGCCAGGGCGTCCGGCGAGTCACAGCCGACCGCCACCAGCGCGGTCGTCAGGTGATAGCGGACCAGTACCGCCCCGTCGTCGAGGCGGTCGGCCAGGCGCGACGCCCGGTGTCGGAGCCGCTGCGGGTCGCCGACGGCGACGAGTTCCAGCGCCTTCGCCAGTTTCTCCTTCACTTCGGGTTCGTCGAACTCCAGACCGATCCGCAGGTCCGCGACGACCGCCGGCGACGTGACCGCGTCGGGTTCCTCCAGGGCCACGTAGCCGAGCGCCTCGGCCGCGCGGGCGCGGACGTAGTAGAACCCGTCCTCGTCGGCGAGGCGGTCCGCGAGCGAGGGGGCCGTCGGCGCGACGGTCGCCGGTTCGGCCGCCGCGACGTCGACGAACAGTTTGACCGCCGTCAGCCGGACCGGCCGCTCGTCGTCGTCGAGAAACGGCGTCAGCGCGGGGAGGAGCGGTTCGAACGCGGCCGGCCGGTCCCCGGCGACGGATCGGAGTTCGCGCAACGCGTCTTTGCGGTCCTCGGGGGACGCCTCCCGGAGGGCTTCGAGACAGCGGACCGCCGCGTCGCCGTCCGCCTCGACGACGAGGTCCGGAAGCCGCTCGAACGATTGGGGTGGTTCCGTGTCGTCCATTGTGCGACGGGTTCGTTGGCGGCGTATCGGGGACCGACTACAAAACTGTCCGCGTTCGCGACCGAGACGGGGAACGTTCGGCCGGAACTACACCGAGGACGGGTTGAAGCCGCCGTCGAGGGTGACGACTTCGCCCGTGGTGAACGACGCGGCGTCGCTCGCGAGATAGACGGCGAGGCCGCTGACCTCGTCGGGGGTGGCGACGCGCTCCATCGGCGTGCGCTCGTCGACGTGCTCGCGGAACTCGGAGCCGTCGTCGAGTTTCGGGCCGGCCA